>JADCJJ010000270.1 GCA_020247085.1 Myxococcaceae bacterium
AAGGCCGCTTCTTCGAGACGAGCTGGGACTACGACTCGGGCTACTTCTGGTACGAGCGCATCAGCTCGGTCGGCAGCTTCAACGACAAGGTGAGCGCCATCTCGCTCCTCGTCGACCCCGAGACGTTCTTCCTCGGCAAGGACGTCGCGGCCGACTCGCGCCAGTACGCCATCAGCTACTGGAACCTCTTCCCCCGGCAGATGCTCGACCTCTTCGGCGCGGCGATGACCGACCGCTTCGACCGCATCGGCCCCATCTTCGACGGCGCCAAGCTCGTGCGGCGCCCCATCTCGGGCACCATCACCGTGCCGCCCATGGGCCAGGCCCCCGTCGACCCGAAGCTCGGCTTCACCCTGCAGCTGTGGCTCACGGTGCTGGGCAACGCGCTGCTGCCCGCCTCGTACGACCAGACGTTCTCCAACTCGTCGCGCCTGTGGCTCGCCGGCAACGGCCAGGCCATCACCACGACGCTGCCCACGGTGACGTTCGAGGACCCGCTCAGCGGCAAGACGTTCGTCGCCGTCAGCTACAAGCAGGGCATTCTCGAGACCGGCATCGCGGCCCGAATGGTATCTCGCGCCAACGAGCTGAAGGCCCGCCTCGACCCGATGGACCCGTCGCGGGCCGAGGCCCTCAAGCAGTACGTCGAGCTGCTCGACGCGCAGCGGGCCGTCTCCGAGGCGTTCGGCGGCGGGGTGTACTGACGGCGGGCGTCGGGCCGGGCGCGCCGCGGCGCCCCTCGCGGCACGTGACGGCTACGGCCGCACCACCAGCACGTCGCTCGTCGCGTTCGCCAGCACCCACTCGGCCACCGAGCCGACGAGGAAGCGGGCGACGGAGCCGCGGCCATGTGAGCCGAGCACCAGCAGGTCGGCGTCGAGCGCCTGCGCCTGCTCCACCAGCAGCGTGCGCGCGTCTCCGCTCTTCACCACCGCGTCGAAGTGAACGCCGGGCAGCCGCTTCAGCAGCGCCGTCAGCGCCCGCTCGCCGTCCTTCTCGAACTGCTTGCGCAGCGCGATGCGCTGGTCGGCGGACACCGAGACGAAGTCCTCGTACGGAATGGGAGTGGCGTGGGCCACCGTCACGCGCTTCGTCGCCGGCGCGAGCACCCGCAGCCCCTGGCGCGCCACCGTCAGCGCCGCGTGCGTGGGGTCGAGCGCGAACAGCGGCCGCACGTAGGGGCCGGTCGGCTTGCGCTGCGCCAACAGCACCGGGTGCTCGGTCTGCCGCACCACCTTCGTCACCGTCGAGCCGAGGAAGAGGTCGACCACGCCGCGGCGCCCGTGCCGGCCGATGCAGATGACGTCGGCCTCGACGGCGTTCGCCCGCTTCATGACGTGGTGCGCCGCCGCCCCCTCGACGACGTCGCCGACGAACTGCGCCGGCGCCACGCCCCGCTCGACGGCCAGCGCCCGCACCTGCGCCAGGTGCTTCTCGAGGCTGCGCTCGGCGTCGGCGATGGCGTCGGCGCGCAGGCGTCCCGGAATGCCCGCTGGCAGCACGTGCAAGAGCGTCACCTTCGCCCTCGGCGCCAGCGGCAGGTGCAGCGCTCGCTCCAGCGCCACCTGGGCGCCCGGCGAGAAGTCGGTCGGGACGAGGACGGACGAGAGCAGCTTCGCCATGGCACGGGGTCTCCGGCTGCGGGAACGGTGGCACTCTGCCCGCTTCGGCGCGCCCGGTCGTCAGAGAAAAATGCGAGGGGCTCCTGCTTTCCGTGAAGGCAGGTCGTCGGCTTGGACACCCGGGGGGTGGGCATTATGGTGCCCTGGTTCAGACTTCCGGCGTGGCCGCGCGCCGAAGCCATGTCTTCAGGCCACCTCAGCTCATGCCGTCGCGCCCCTGGCTCCCTCTGCTCGTCGCCGCCGTCGTCGCCGTCGTCGCCTCGGCGTGTCTTCAGCCCGTCCGTGAGCCCGACTGCCTGCTCGACGGGACGTGTGAGTGCAAGCGCCAGGGCGACTGCCCCGCCGGCCGAGATTGCATCGGCGGCTTCTGCCGCGCCCTCCCCGACGCGGGGCTGCCGGGCTCGCTCGGCTGGCCGTGCGCCATCGACGCCGACTGCCGCTTCGGGCCGTGCCTGGCCAGGGGCCCCGGAAACGGGCGCGTGTGCTCGGCGGCCTGCGGCCTCGACGGCGGCTTCGGCTGCGAGCGCGGCTGGGAGTGCAAGCAGTCGCTCACGCCGGCCGGCTTCATCTGTGTGCCGCCGTACAAGGCCCTCTGCAACCCGTGCGCGAAGGACGAGGACTGCAACGCGGCCGGAGACCGCTGCCTCGACCTCGGCGGCGAGCGCGTCTGCGGCCAGGACTGCTCCACGGCCCCCTGCCGGCCCGGGTACTCGTGCCGCGCCGTCGCCCTCGACGCGGGCCTCGCGCGCCAGTGCGTACCCGACACCGGCACGTGCCGGTGCGGCCCCAACAGCGTCGGCCAGACGCGCGCCTGTTCGACGTCGGCCTCGCTCGGCCGGTGCTTCGGCGTCGAGACGTGCCGCGATGATGGCGCCTTCTCGGCCTGCGACGCGCCTGTCGCCTCGCCCGAGGTGTGCAACGGCGTCGACGACGACTGCAACGGCCTGACGGACTCGGCCGACCCGGGCCTCGACACCTCGGGCGTCGCCGGCTTCCCCGACTGCCGCAAGGGCGTCAGCTGCACCGGCAAATGGAGCTGCGGGCCCCTCGGCGCCGACGCCGGCTTCGCCTTCGTCTGCAGCGCGCCAGACCCGGTCGAGGAGCGCTGCAACGGCGTCGACGACGACTGTGACGGCACCGCCGACGACGGCCTCGTCGACGCCACCGGGCGCTACTCGAGCCCGCGCGCGTGCGGCGGCTGCAACACCGACTGCGAGGTGGTGCTCGAGGGCCTCGACGTCGACGGTGGGCCCGGCGCCGCGGCCTGCGACGACCGCGCCGTCCAGCTCACCTGCGTGCCCCGTCGCTGCGCGAAGGGCTTCACCCTCTTCCCCTCCGCCGGCGACCCGGCGCGCTGCGAGCGCGTCACCGACACGCAGTGCGCCCCGTGCACCTCGACGCCCGACTGCCGCTTCCCGGGCGATGTCTGCGCCGCCGTGGGGAACGACCAGGGCCGCGCCTGCCTGCAGTCGTGCGCGCCCTCGAGCCCGCGTGCGGGCTGCACCGGCCGGGTGGGTGCCCGTGACTGCTGCCCCTCGGGGAGCACCTGCCAGGCCCAGGCCGGGGCCCTCGTCTGCGTCCCCTCGACCGGCTCCTGCGAGTGCGCCAGCTCGCGCGCCGGCTTCACGCGCAGCTGCTTCCTCTCGGCGGCCATGGCCACCTGCGTCGGGCGGCAGACGTGCGAGGCGAGCGGCGCGTACTCGGCCTGCGACACCTCGATGACGACGGTGGAGCTGTGCGACGGCGCCGACAACGACTGCGACGGCCTCGTCGACGACGGCTTCGTCAACACCCGCGACGCCGGCACCTATGACGCCGACGAGCACTGCGGGAACTGCCAGACGAACTGCCGCGCCCGGTGGAGCCCGACGATTCAGCACGCCATCGGCGGGTGCCGGCAGGGCGCCGACGCGGGCGTCGGCTGCGCCATCGTCGCGTGCACCACCGAGCCGCTGTTCGGTGCCTCGGGCCACACCACCTTCGTCGGCGGCGGGGCGGCGCTGTGCCGGGTCGACGCCGACTGCCCCGCGGGCTCGGTCTGCGACGCGACGCAGCGGGTGTGCGTCAGGCCGTGCAGCGCCGGGTGCCTGCCTGGCACCGTGTGCGTGGGCGGTGTGTGCGCCAGGTCCTGCGCCACCACGGCCGACTGCAGCGTCCCCGTGGCCGGGTGTGTCTCGGACGCGGTCTGCGGGGCCGGGAGCGTCTGCTGCAACGGCTCCTGCGTCTCAGGCACTTGCGCGCCGGTGACGTGCCAGGCCGTCGACGGCGGGGCGCGCGTCTGCGCGGCCACGGCGCAGTTCAACGACGTCGACCTCGAGGAGACGAACGGCTGTGAGTGCCCGCGTGTGCCTGGCGTCGTCGACGAGCCTGACGTCTCGACGACGTACCCGGCGGCGGGCCTGCCGTACGTCGACCGCGACTGCGACGGCGTCGACGGCGTCGAGGCGCAGAGCGTCTTCGTCTGGGCACAGAGCCCGCGGAGCCTCGGCACCCGGGCGAGCCCGTTCCGCACCATCCGCGAGGGCCTCGCGGCCGCGGCGGCGTCGGCGACGCGCAAGGCGGTGCTGGTGGCCCAGGGCTCGTACGTCGAGCAGGTGGTACTCGAGGCCGGGGTGTCGCTGCACGGCGGCTACTCGAGCGACTTCCGCCGCCGCGACGTCGTCACCTTCCCCACCCTCATCGAGGCGCCCGAGCCCGACTTCGCGAGCCCCACGTACCGCCGCGGCACCGTCAACGCCGAGTACGCCGGCAGCGCCACCGTCACCGGCTTCACCATTCGCGGGTACGACGTCACCTCGCGGGCCCCGTCGGGGCAGAGCGGCTTCAACAGCTACGCGGTGTACGCCGCCGTGAGCGGCGCGCTGCTGCTGCAGAACAACCACCTCGTGGGCGGGCGCGGCGGAGACGCCTCACCCGGGCTGCCCGGCCTCGCCGGCGCCAACGGGGGCAACGGGGCCGACGGCCTTCAGGCGCGCGAGTGCAACACCCCCACCTGCGCGGGAGAGCGCCAGGCTGGCGGGAGCGGCGGGCAGAACGGCTCGTGCCCCGGGCCGACGAGCGGCACCCCGGGCGGGGCTGCCGACCCGGCCGTCAACCCGCAGCAGTACCAGGGCGGCGTCGGCGGCAACGGCCAGGGCGGCAGCAACGCGCAGTACGACAACTCCTTCGGCATGCAGTTCACCCTGTGCAAGTACGACTGCGTGGTGCCGCCCAACGGCCTCAACGGCGGGCCGGCGACGAACGGCGCCGACGGCATCACCGGCCAGGCCGGGCAGGGCTGCACGGGCGGCCCGGGGTCCATCGTCGGCCGCGACTGGAGCGGCGGCGCCGGGACGCCGGGCGCCGGCGGCAATCCCGGCCGTGGCGGCGGTGGCGGCGGTGCCGGCGGCTGCGTCACCAATGGCAACGCGGCCACGTGCACGGTGGGCCGGCGCGTGGGCGACCTGGGCGCCACCGGGGGCGGCGGCGGCGCGGGCGGCTGCGGCGGTGGCGCGGGCCAGGCCGGCGCGAGTGGCGGCGGCTCGTTCGGTGTCTTCGTCGCGCAGGGCTCGGTGCGCCTCGTGGGCAACCTCGTCGACCTCGGCTTCGGCGGCAGCGGTGGCCCTGGCGGCAACGGCGGATACGGGGGCCGCGGCGGGCAGGGCGGGCGGGGTGGTACACAGAACTCGGTGGCCTGGTGCGCGGGGCAGGGCGGCCTCGGTGGCCGCGGCGGCAACGGCGGCGCCGGCAGCGGCGGTGGTGGCGGCTGCGGCGGCTCGGTCTACGGCATCGCCGGCCGCAACGTGGCGGCGGCGGTGGGCACCAACACCTTCGCGCCGGCGCCCGTCAACGCGGCCGGCGCGCCGGGGCAGGGCGGCTCCTCGCCCTCCGGCGCCGCGTTCCGCGGGCTCGACGGCCAGCCCGGTCTCGTGCGTCAGGTGGCGGGCTTCTGATGCGCGCGCCCCTCACGGCCCTCTGCCTCGTCGCGCTCGCCGGCTGCGGGCGCACCGTCTCGTACCCGCGCGTCGACCCCTGCGTCTTCGACACCGACTGCCCCGACGGCCTGCGCTGCGTCAACCAGGTGTGCCGGGTGCTCGACGAGTCCGACGGCGGGGCGCTGCGCGGCGGCAAGCGCTTCGGCGAGCGTTGCGACGGTGGCGCCGAGTGCGAGTCGGCCTTCTGTCTCGGCGGCCCCCAGGGCGCCTTCTGCACCGAGGCGTGCGCGGCCGACGGCGGCTGCGCGGTGGGCTACGCCTGTAAGCGCGTGCCGGACCCGGAGCGGCCCGACGCCGGGCGCGACACCGCCCTCTGCGCGCTGCCCCAGCCGCTGCTGTGTCAGGGGTGCTCGCGTGACCTCGACTGCGGCGCCACCGGCGGCGACCGCTGCCTCGCGCTCGACGGCGGACGCTTCTGCGGCCGCGACTGCACGTTCTCGGGCTGCCCCGCGCTCTACCGCTGCGAGCTCAAGCCCGACGGCGCGCGGCAGTGCGTGCCAGACGGACGCACCTGCGACTGCACGGCGCAGACGGTCGGCCTGGCGAAGGGCTGCCGCGGGCCGACGAACGCCTTCGGCCGCTGCGAGGGCAACCAGGTGTGCCAGCCCGACGGTGGCTTCACGCTCTGCGACGCCCCGCCGGCCCTCGAAGAGACGTGCAACGGCGTCGACGACGACTGCAATGGCCGCGTCGACGACTTCACGCCGCCCGAGTGCACCCGCGCGCTGGGCGGGCGCATCTGCCGCGGGGCGCAGGTGTGCCTGGCCACCGCCGGGCTCGTCTGTACCGCCCAGGCGCCCGAGGTCGAGGCCTGCAACGGCCGCGACGACGACTGCAACGGCGTGGTGGACGACGGCTTCGTCGACGCCCAGGGACGCTACCCACAGCTGGCGCACTGCGGCCGCTGCGCCAACGACTGCGCGAACATTCCCAACGCTACCCAGACGCGGTGTGACGAGGTCCAGGGGCGCTTCCGTTGCCGGGTGCTGGCCTGCGCGCCGGGCTTCTTCCCGTCAGCCGACGGCACCTTCTGTCAGGAGCTGCCCGACACCCTCTGTCGCGCCTGCACCGTCGACGCCGACTGCGTGGGGCCCCTCGCCCGGTGCCTGCTGCTCGACGGCCAGCGCGTCTGTGGGCGCGACTGCGGCCCGGCCTCGGCCTACGGCCCCGCCTGCCCGGCCGGCTACACGTGCCAGGCGGCCACCCAGCAGTGCGTGCCGTCGACGAGCACCTGCACCTGCACGCCGCGCACGCTGAACGCCACGCGCTCGTGCAGCCTCATGGCCCCGACGAGCGGCCAGACGTGCCGGGGCTTCGAGACGTGTCGCGCGCCGGGCCCCTCATGGAGCGCCTGTGACGTCGAGTCGTTCAACCCTGAGATTTGCGACGGCCGCGACAACGACTGCGACGGGCAGGTCGACGAGGGCTTCCGCAACCAGGCGACGGGCCGCTACGAGGCGCTCGCGCACTGCGGGTTCTGCAACAACGACTGCTCGAAGCTCTGGTCGCCGGCGCTGCAGAAGACGAATGGCGTGTGCGACACCAGCCTCGCGCTCCCGCGCTGCGTGATGGGCCCGTGCCTCACCGAGACCGTCGGGGGCGTGACGTTCGAGTTCGTCGACGTCAACCGCGAGCCGGCCGACGGCTGCGAGTGCCGACGCGTGCAAGGCAACCTCGCGACCGACCTGCCGGATCGCGCCCCCGGCGTGGGCGGCGCGGCGAGCTGGGTGGACGAGAACTGCGACGGCATCGACGGCGTGCAGGGCGACGCCATCTTCGTCTCGGCGACGGGCCCGGCGGTGGGCAACGGCTCCCGCACGGCGCCCTTCCGCTCGATCGCCCAGGGCCTGGCGGCGCTGGGGCCCTCGGGCAGGCGCTACGTGCTGGTGGCCCAGGGCCTGTACCGCGAGAACGTGCGCCTCTCCGACGGGCAGCAGCTCTTCGGTGGCTACTCGACCGACTTCTTCAAGCGAGACCCGCTCCTGCACACCACCTTCATCGCCGGCGTGCAGCCGACGGCGCAGGCCTTCGCCGCGGTGCACATCGAGAGCGCGGGCCTCGGCGCCGTCGAGACGGTGGTGGCGGGCTTCACCCTCGTGGGGTGGGACGCGCCCCCCGCGGGCGTGGACGCTCCGGGCGAGGCCAGCGTCACGGTGTACCTCTTCGACACCGGGCCTCGCGTCGTCCTGTCGAGCAACGACGTGCTGGCCGGCCGCGGAGGGCAGGGCGGGAGCGGGCGCACCGGCGACCAGGGCTTCGGCCGGCAAACGTCCCCCGCGCTCAACGGCGGGCGCGGCGTCGACAGCGAGCACTTCCCCGCCGGCGACTGCACACCCTCGGCGCATCGCACCGGGGCGCCCGGCGGCCTCAACCCGCTGTGCCCCGGCGGCAACGCGCCGCGTGGTGGGAGCTCAGTGTGCCCCGTGTACACGATGGGCACGAACCTGGGCGTGCAGCAGGAATACGCCGGGCCGGCGCTGGGCAGCCGCAACGGGCGCGGTGGGTTCGACCGGACCTTCTCGATGCTGTCGCGCCCGTCGTGCAGCCAGGTGCAGGAGAGCGGCTACCCGAGCGCGATTCAGGGCAATGACGGGCAGGATGGCCTGCAGGGCCCCGACGGCGCGGGCGGCGTGGGCGGCGCCGGCGCCAGCGCCCCAGCCCGCTTCGGCAGCATCGTCACGAGGCGGTGGGTGCCCTCGCCCGTGGGGGCGGGCGCCGGGAGCGTCGGCGTCGTCGGCCAGCCCGGCGGCGGCGGCGGCGCCGGCGCGGGGGTGGTGAAGTTCACCGGCGGCGGGTGCCAGGCGTGGGAGATTGGCGCGAGCGGAGGAGGCGGTGGGGCGGGCGCCTGCGGCGGACAGGGCGGGGCGCCCGGCGCGCCCGGCGGTGCCTCCATCGCCGTCCTCGTCGGCTCCAGCGGCCCGGCGGTGCGCCCGACGCTGCAGGGGAACCGGCTTCAGCGGGGCCTCGGCGGCACCGGCGGCAACGGGGGCTTCGGCGGCGCCGGGGGCCTCGGCGGCGTCGGCGGCGTCGGCGGCCAGCCTGACCGCTGGAGCAGCAGCACCGGTGGGAAAGGCGGCGAAGGCGGGAATGGCGGCCCCGGCGGCGGTGGTGGTGGTGGTGCCGGCGGGCCCTCGTTCGGGGTGCTGGGCGTCGACGTCGACGTCGCCACGCTCGCGGCCGTCAACACGTTCCTCGTCAGCGCCACCATCGACACCGGCGGCCCCGGCGGCGTCGGCGGCTCTTCGCCCGGGCCCGTGTCGTCGACGGGCGGCGGCGGCGTGCGGGGGGCGTCCGCCGACGTCGTGGTGCTTCGCCGCTGCGCGGTCGGCTGCGGGCCCGGGGCGACATGCGACGCCAACGGCGTCTGCGTGCCGAACTGACGCCCGCCGCGAGCGCGCCGGGTGACGGGGCGCGCGGGCGCCGACGAGGTGCCGGCGCTGGGGGGCAGCCACCGGGAGCCTGGCTGCAGCCCATCGCGGCGGCGCCGGGCGAGGCGGCACGCGGTGAACGGGCGACGTGCTGGCGCGGCGCGGTGTGGGCCACGGGGAGCGTGGCTGCAGCCCACCGCGGCAGCGCCGGGCGAGGCGACGCGCGGGGAACGGACGACGGGCCGGCGCGGCGCGGTGTGGGCCGCCGCCTGGAGTTTCGGGGGCCGCCGGGGCGCCGAGTGCTGCGGACCCGGCCCGTTCCCGAGTCGCGCCGTCGCCGCTCACCCTCCGGGCTGGCGATGCTCCGAGGGCCCTCAGCTCCAGCGCAGGGCGAAGGTCGCGCCGCCGGCGTCGTGGGCGAGGAATTGCACCGAGACGTCGCGGCCGCCTGCCACCTCGACGCTGCGGTGAAGCAGGCCGCGGTAGAAGCGCTCGGACGACACCCGGCTGCACCAGAGGTGGTGCTCGCCCGCGGCCGTCACGGTGAGCTTCGTCTCGGTGTAGTTATTTGCTGAGCGCAGGTTGCGGGCCATGCGCTCGAGCATGCGCCGGGGCCCGATGATGCGCATCGCGGCCAGAATCGCCTTGCCCACCAGCGTCTCGCCGTAGCTGTCCACCATCTGCCGCCCCATCGCCTCGTGGCGTGAGTCGGCGGGCGCGCCGGGCAGCAGCAGCTGCGAGCCGAGGTCCATCGCCTTCACCCACTGCTCGTACGGGTACGCCGGCATCAGCTGCGGGGCATCGTAGTCGACGCCGAGGGCCTTGAAGCGCTGCCTGGCGGCGGCATCGAGCCTGGGCCCCAAAGCACGCCCCAGCGCCTCGAAGGTCGAGCTGAACACCAAGGCCTCACCCATCACCGAGCTTGCACATAGCGGGCGCGGGGCGCCTTGTCGCCTGCGCTGAGGGCCCGGCGCCCGCCGGCTGGGGGGGCTTCGTCACGCCCGGCGATGCTCGCGTCCGTCCCGGGTGGACGCCGCGGCAAGAGATGGCGGGGCGGCGCCGGCGAGCAGGTCGGCCCCGAGCCGCCGTGCGCGGCCGCCGTGGGCCCGCTCGTCAGTCGACGGTCCGCAGCACCAGCGCGGCCTCCCGCGCCGTGACGGGCGCGTCGCCGCCGCGGAAGTAGGCCGGGTCGACGGGCTGGCCGTCGAGCTCGAGCTGGTAGTGCAGGTGCGGGCCGGTGCTGCGGCCGGTGTTGCCCGACTCCGAGAGCGGCTCGGCGGCGTTGACGTGCTGGCCGGTCATCACCAGCAGCTTGGAGTTGTGCAGGTAGGCGGTGGTGACGCCGTGGCCGTGGTCCACGATGACGAAGCGGCCGTTGACGGCGTCGTCTCCGGTGCGCACCACCGTGCCGGCGCCGGCCGAGTGAATGACGGTTCCCTCGGGCACCGGCAGGTCGACGCCGGTGTGCATGCGGGGCACCTTGAGGGTGGGGTGGTGCCTGGGCCCGAAGGGCGACGACACGCGGGTGCCCGGCGGGAGCGGCCAGCCCAGGCCGAAGGCCGTGGCGTAGGTGAGGGTCATCGCCGCGGGCGCCAGCGCCTCGCGGGCGCTGCCCGGGAGCGCGCGCCCCAGCGCCTCGAGCGTCGCGTTGGGCCCGGCGCGCTGCACCGCCGCCCTCGCCCGCGAGAGCCCGGCGAACAACGTGAGCGCCACCGCCTCGTCGCTGCCGACCTCGCGGCGCAGCGCCTCGACGAGCCGCGAGAGGTGCGCCGGCGTCGAGAGCGGCAGCTGGAGCGAGGCCGCCAGCCGGGTGGCCTCGTCACGCAGCGGCGGCGGCTGGCTGGTCCAGGCGACCCACGCGCCGCGCGAGAGCGAGGAGCCCTCGGTCGGGGCGGCCACGCGCGCCGAGACGGGCCAGGGGCGCCACTCGCTGGTGTCGGCGTCGGAGTCGGCCTGGGTGCGGAAGGCTGCCCACTCGCGCTCGTCGGCGCCCGTCAGCGGGTCCCCGGGGGCACGCCCCCGCGGCGGCGGCGGCGGCGCGCGCACCTGCCGCAGGTCGCTCGCCTGCCGGCGCCGGGCCGAGCGCCAGGCCTCGACGTCGGGGCCGCCGCGCCGCTCGAGCTCGGCCAGCCACTCGCCCTCGGGCACCAGCGCGCCCTGCTCGACGGTGAAGGCGAGCGCCCGGCAGTCGCCCTCGACGGCGCGCAGCTCGGTGAGGGTGAGGTCGATGATGGCGTTCTTCTCGAGCGCCGAGGGCACGCTGAGCCGCTCGTTCGCCCAGCGCACGTCGTAGACGAGCTCACCGTTGCCCACGATGAAGGTGCGCGGCTCGGCGGGCCGGCTGGCCACGTGCAGCCGCGCTTGCCCGAGGAGCGTCGCCGTCGTGTTGACGCGCACGCGAAGGTACTCGCCCCAGCGGCTGCCCAGGGCAGCGCGGCGGATACCCACCGGGCCGCAGCGCTCGTCGCCCGTGTGCCGCGTCGAGGGGCCCGCCGAGGGCACCAGGCGCGTCGTGTGGCCGCAGGCCGTCAGGAGCAGCACTCCCAGGGTGCACGCGCGCTGCACGGCCCTTCGACGGGGGTGAGGGCCGTCGATTCACCCCGCGAAGGAGAGTGAATTCGCTCCCGGCCGTCGCGGTCGAGCCGGCATGACGACGCTGCGGGTGGTGCTGGTGATGCTGCTCTGTGGTTGCGCGGGCCCGATGGATGGGCCGCCAGTCAGGCCGCCCGACCCGCTCGCCGAGTGCCTGAGGTCATGTGGTGGGTGCTGTGACACCCGGGGGCTGTGTCGCGCGGGCAGCTCGGTGAGCGCCTGCGGCACCGTCGGCACGGTGTGCGCCGTGTGCCCGGGCGACGAGGGGTGCTGGCTCAACCAGTGCCGCGCGCGCCCCGCCACGCCGCCGGCGCCGGCGCGGACGCCGATGGCGGGCGACCTGACGTTCCGCTGGCGCTTCTCAGGCCAGGGCTGCGCGGTGGTGCGAGAGGTGTCGTCGGTCACCGTCGACGTCCCGGGGCTGGCGCTGCCGGGCGGCGGCGTCTTCCCGTGTGCCTCGGGTGCGGCTGAAGGCGTGACGGTCACGGCGGTGCCTCCCGGCCTCTACCACTTCACCGTGCGCGGGCGCTCCGCCGAAGGGGCCGCGCTGTACGAGGCCCGGGGCCTCGTCACGGTGGACGGGCCGGTGATGAAGCGCGTCGAGCTCGAGCCGGTCGCTGGCGCCACCGGGCGCGCGCTGGTGTCGTGGCGGCTGCCGCCGGCGAGCGGCGCGGGGGCGCCCTGCGAGGCGATGGGGGCGACGCACGTGGCGGTGGCGGTCTCGGGCCGGGTGACACCCCTCGTCGCGCGGTGTGACGCAGGGAGCGTCGAGCTCGCCGCGCTGCCCGCAGGGCAGGTGCGCCTCACACTGACGGCCCTCGACGGGCAGGGCGTCGCGCTGGCGTCGGGGCAGGAGTCCGTCGCGGTGCTGGCGGGCGCCACGGTGGCGACCGAGCTGTCGCTGACGTGGCGGGTGGGCGCCCTCTGGCTGCGCTGGGCGCTGGTGGACACGGGGGTGGGCCTCTCGTGCGGGCAGGCGGGCGCGGCCGAGGTGTTCCTGAACCTGCGCGGCCCCGACGGGGCGTTCGTCTTCCCGGGCGCGGGCGTGGCGGCGCCGTGCGAGGCGGGCGCCGCGGTGCTGTCGCGGCTGCCGGCAGGCCGGTATGAGGTCTTCGCGCAGGCCGTGGGCGCGTTCGGCGCCCTGTTCCGCTCTGGCGCGACGGCGGTGCAGGTGACGCCGGGCGGTGAGCCCCCTGGGGTGGGGCCGGCGCCGCTGGTGGTGCTGGCGCGGTGACGTCAGTCGTCGCGCGGCTCGTCGGTCCACTCCCAGAACAGGCTCCACCATCGGGTGACGTCGCGCGCGCGCAGCCAGCGCCCGGGAGCCCGGAAGCGCTCGTCGACGGAGTACGAGGGGCACGGGCCCACGCGCCACGCCGGGTGGGCCGGGAGGCGGGCCGCGCGCGGCAGCTCGAGCGCCTCGACGCGCCCCTCGACGATGGCGTCGCTCACGCAGTGGAGCAGCACGTTCGCCTCCTCGGGGTGCAAGAGGTCGCTCGAGAGGTCGAGCGGCACGTCGGCCAGGCGCTCCTCGCCGCGCGACACCGACAGCACCCGGTGCCGGTAGCGCACCGTCCACGCGGTGCCCTCGATGGCGCCCTCGAACTGGACCGGGTGCGAGCCGCCACCTCGCCAGCCGAAGGCCAGCAGTCGCGCGTCGGGGTCGTCGGGCAGGCGCGCGAAGCCGTTCGTCAGGGCCAGCACCAGGAGCCGCTCGGCGCAGTCTCGCCAGCCCTCCCGCCTCGCGGCGATGGCCTCTTCGAGGGCCAGCTGCTCTCCGGCCGGGTCACCGCGCTCGACGAGCAGCTCGCCGAGGAGCCTTCGCAGCGCCGCGTCGCCCGGTCGGTCCGCCAGCGCCCGCCGCACCTCGCGCTCCAGCTCCGTCATGGGGGGCAGATAGCGGCCGGCGCGGCGCCTCGCAGGGGGCCCAGGCGCAGCGGCGCCGTCACCGCTCGTCGATGAGGTTGTCCATCGTCCGGCCCCGGCGGGTGATGACGGCGGTGACGCCCTGCTGCGCGTTGGCCGCCTTGCGCACCACCCGGGCGAGGGCGCCAATCTCACGAATCCACTCGTTGGCGCGCGAGCCGAGGCCCGAGAACGAGACGGCGAGGAGCGGCGGCTCGCTCGTTCGCCCGAGCCAGAAGTCGAGCACGTCGTGCTTCTCGGGCGCCGAGATGGGGCGCAGGCGCCTCGACTCGCGGTCGAGCAGGCCGCTCAGCGCCGACGGCATGCGCGCCGCCCACTCGCCGACGGCGGTCTTCGGTCGCCACGCCCAGTCCGCGCGGGCCACACCGGCCTTCAGGTCGTACACACCGGCGCCCTCGACGGTGAGCACCTGGTCTGGCGGGAAGTTCGGCACCGGGTCCCACGTGCCGGTGAGGAGCGTCGACAGCCCGAGCTTCAGGCGCGGCGCGCTCCAGAAGCCGCGGCGGAACTGGTCGGCCTGCTCGTCGTCGGCGTAGGGGTACTGCGGGTCTTCGAGCATCAGGGCGAGGTGGAACGTCTCGGTCCAGGGGCCCGCGTACCCCATGTACTGGTTGGCGATGATCCACCCGTCGCTGTCGGGGAGCCACTCGAAGAACAAGAGCCGGTACACCGCCTCGCTCCAGCGGTGGTCGGTGAGGCCGAAGAAGCTGCCGTCGACGGCGTGCTCGAGCAGCATCTCGAGCAGCACGCGCGTCGCCTCGTCGTTGAGGTGCTTCAGCAGGAACTCGAGGCCAGGCGTGGCGTCGACGACGCCCAGCTCGAAGGCGGGGAAGACGACCTTCTTCAGGAACGAGTCGTTGACGGGTCGAAGGACGACGTCCATACGGTTCGCGCGACTCTATTCGGGCCCGCCCGTTGCGTCATGGGGCCGTGCAGGGGGCGCCGCCGTCAGGCGCGGGCGTCTTCGTTGAGCAGCAGGGCATGCACCGCCGGCGCGTCGGAGGCCGCGAGGATGCCATCTTTCAGCACGTCGGAGCGGAAGATGCGCGAGAGCCGCGAGAGCGCCTTGAGGTGCAGCCCCGCCGAGTTCTCGGGCGCCACCAGCGCGAAGAAGAACTGGCTCTTCTGGCCGTCGCGCGCGTCGAAGTCGACGCCCTCGCGCGAGACGCCGAAGCAGGCGATGAGCGTCGGCAGCTCGGCCAGCCGCCCATGGGGAATGGCCACGCCCTTCTCCATGCCCGTCGACCCGAGCTTCTCGCGCTCTTCGAGGACGTGGAGGAACCGGGCCTCGGGTACCTGTGGCCACGCGCGGCTGAGGGCGCTGGCCAGCTCGCGGAGGACGTCGCTCTTCGAGGTCGCACCGAGGGCCGGCGTCACGGCTTCGACCTTGAGGAACTCCGCGATGCGCATCGCCCCGGCAGATAGCCGAGGCGCACGGTGGCTCGCAACCCGCGCGTCGAGGGCCCTGCGCGGCGCCGCCGGGCCCGGGCCGAGAGGGGCCCCGGGGTGACGACGGTCAGCCGACCAGCGACTTGCGCTCCACGCCCGACGCCTCGATGAGGCCGAAGGTGTGGTCCTTGCGGCGGTAGACGACGTTCATCTCCATCGTCGTGCTGTTGGTGAAGACGTAGAAGTCGTTGTTGATGAGGTCCATGTGCATGATGGCCTCTTCGATGGACATCGGCTGTGCGAGGAACTCGTTCTTGCGGATGATGCGGGGGCCCTGCTCGGCGGCCTCTTCGGCGTGCTCGATCACCTGGTGGCGCCAGCGCATCTGCTCGACGAGGTCGTGCCGGTGGTGCACGCGGTCGCGCCCGTGCTTCTCCTTGAGCTTCTCCTTGTACTTCTTGAGCTGACGCTCGATCTTGTCCATCGCCAGGTCGATGGACGCGTACATGTCCTGGCTGCGCTCCTTGCCGCGCAGCATGTACGGACCCGAGTGAATGGTGATGTCGGCCTGGTGGTGGTGCTTCTCGACCGACAGCACGACGTGCGCCTCTGAGGCCCGGTCGAGGTACTTGTTCACCCGCTCCACCTTCTCCTGCGCGTACGCCTTGAGCGAATCGATGGGGTCGACGTGCCGGAAGGTGATGTTCATCTGCATGGGGGCGTGCCTCCTGTGGTGAGGGGCCAGGCGCTGGAGTTGGTTCGACGGCCCGGCGTCTCGTGAGCGTGACTCCATGTCACGACGGCGTCAAACGCAATGTGGGGGCGCCTCATTTCCGTCGCGCGGGACGTCGCGGCGGCGCGCGTCAGACGTACCGCTTGCGCTTGCTCGAGGGGAGCACCCCGAGCACCTCGCGGTACTTCGCGACGGTGCGGCGGGCGATCTCGATGCCCTGGGCCTTGAGGAGCTCGACGATCTTCTGGTCCGAGTATGGGTTCTTCGGGTCCTCCTGCCCGACGATCTGCTTGATGTGGTTCTTGACCGCCTCACTGGCGATGTCGTCACCGCCGGTGCGGGCGATGGAGGAGTTGAAGAAGTACTTGAGCTCGAAGATGCCCTGCGGCGTGTGCACGTACTTCGCGGTGGTGACGCGCGACACGGTGGACTCGTGCATGCCGATGTCCTCGGCGACGTCGCGGAGGATGAGGGGCTTGAGGTGCGCGATGCCCTTCTCGAGGAAGTCGCGCTGGAACTTCACGATGCTCTCGGTCACCTTGTGGATGGTGCGCTGCCGCTGGTGAATCGACCGGAGCAGCCAGTGCGCCGAGCGCAGCTTCTCCTGAACGAACTCTTTGGTCTGCCCTGCCGGCAGGCGCCCGCCCTTGAGCGCCTGCAGGTACGCGCCCGAGATGCGCAGCTTCGACAGGCCGTCGTCGTTGAGCACCACCGTGAACTCGTCGCCCATCTTGTACACGTAGACGTCGGGGGTGATGTACTGCGCATCGTCGCCGGAGAAGTTGCGGCCCGGCTTGGGGTCGAGACGCGCGAGGAGCTTCGAGGCCTGCACCACCTCGTCGAGCGGCAGCTTGAGGTCCTTCGCGATGGCCGGGTAGTTCTTCGACTCGAGCAGCTTGAGGTGCTTCTTCAACATCAGGCCCAGGAGCGCGGCGCCGGGCTCGTGCAGGGCCTGGAGCTGCACCAGCAGGCACTCCTCGAGGTCACGCGCGGCGCAGCCCTTGGGGTCGAGCTGCTGCACCCGGCGCAGCACCTTCTCGGCCACGCGCATGTCGACGTCGGCCTCGTTCGCGAGGCGAATGAGCGGGTCGCCCTCGACGTCGGTCAGCGTCAGGTACCCGTCGTCGTCGAGGTTGCCGATGATGAGCTCGGCGATGCGCAGCTCGGCGTCGTTGAGCCGCACCCCCGCGAGCTGCTCGTGCAGGTGGTCGACGAGGTCCTCCTTCTTCACCATGTTCGCTTCGAACGAGGGCAGGTCCTCGAGGTCGACGTTGCCCTTGTTCGACGCCGTGGTGGGCTCGTTGAACTGGTAGCTGTTGAGGTACTGGTCCCAGTCGATCTCCTCGGGCCCCTTCTCGGGGGTGACCTCTTGCGCCTTCTCGGGCACCGGCGCCTCGAACTCCGCCGGCTGCTCCCGCGTGTCGGCCTCGAGCGACGCCTCCCCCGGCGCCTTGTCGGCCGAGTCGCCCTCGACCGTCTCGTCGGGCTGCTCCAGCAGCGGGTTCTGCTCGATCTCCGCCGTCACCTGCTCGAGCAGCTCCATGCGCGAGAGCTGCAACAGCTTGATGGCCTGCTGCAGCTGCGGCGTCATCACCAGCGACTGCGACATTCTCAGGCTCTGCTTCAGCTCCATGCCCATGCGTCAGTCCCCCTCCTCGACAAAAGGTGTGCCAAGGCTACGGGAGGTGGGAGGAGGGCACAATCAACATCCTCAACAGCATGAAATAACGAGTCTTCATGTCGAGGCGCGGTGCTTGCTGTCGTGGGCATTCAGTGCTGTGCCGACGCCGGTGCGTGACGGGCGGCGGGCGGCGGCGCGCTCCCGGCGCCTGGGTCGCTGGCTGCCCGGGCGCCAGCGCGCACCGAGGGCCAGGCGCTGGCCTGGCTTCTGCAGGGGTGCCCAGCGCGCCGGTGGTGGGGCCGGCGACGCGGGGGCGGTCAGCCGAGGGTGAAGTTCTGGCCGAGGTACACGGCCCGGGCGCGCTCGCTGGTGGCGATGGCCTCGGGTGAGCCCTCTTCGAGAATCTGCCCGCTGGCGATGATGTACGCGCGGTCGCAGATGCGCAGGGTGTCGCGCACGTTGTGATCGGTGATGAGCACGCCGAGGCCGCGGGTCTTGAGGCGGGCGATTTCCTTCTGCAGCTCCCCGACGTTGATGGGGTCGACGCCGGCGAAGGGCTCGTCGAAGAGAATGAAGCGCGGGTTGGGGAGCAGGCAGCGGGCGATCTCGGCGCGGCGGCGCTCTCCGCCCGACAGCGTCTCGCCGAGGCTGCCGATGACGTGTGACAGGCTGAACTCGGCGATGACCGCGGCGGCGCGCGCCTCGCGGTCGGCGCGCGACAGGCCCGGCTGCAGCTCGAGCGCCGCGAGCATGTTCTCGCGCACGGTGAGCTTGCGGAAGATCGAGGCCTCTTGCGGCAGGTAGCCCAGGCCGGCCCGGGCCCGCTGGTGCATCGGCAGCCCCGCCAGCGAGCGCCCGGCCAGCGTCACGTCGCCCTGGTCGGGCTGCACCAGGCCCACCACCATGTTGAACGACGTCGTCTTGCCGGCGCCGTTGGGGCCGAGCAGGCCGACGACCTCGCCCGGGCCCACCGACAGGCTCACGCCGTTCACCACCCGGCGCTTTCCGTAGGTCTTCATCAGGCCCTGGGCCGTCAGCCGCTCGTCCGACACGCCGCGAGAAGGTGCCCCACCGGGAGCGCCGCGTCGAGGCAAAGGTGGGCGCTCGACCGGTGCGGGGGCCGTTGGGACGCGGCCCGCCGCGTCGGGCAGCCCCTGGGCGAGGAGGGGCGGCGTCAGAAGCGCGCGAGCTCGACCAGCGGCGGCAGCGCCTCACGCCCCGCGCCGCGCAGCGTGCGCAGCTGCTCCTCGAGCACCTCTCGCCGCTCGAGCAGGCGCTGGCGCTCCGCGTCGGCGGTGGCCACGGTCGTCACCCCGGTGGCGACGCCGACTACCAGCAGGACGAGACCGACGGCGGCCACGACGATCAACTCCACCGGCATGGCCGCCCACGACAGCAGGAGGATGCCGATGCCCCCGACGGCGAGCGCCACCCCGCCGGCGATGGTGAGCCCCACCGAGTACGACGGCCAGAAGCGCGAGGGCAGTTTGATCAGCCGCGCCGAGATGTCGTCGATCTCTGCTCGCACCGCCGAGGTGGCGTCGGCTGGGTCCGGCGGCAGCGGCGGTGGTGGGGGCAGGTCAGCCTGCGTCAGCAGCGTCGCGGCGCGAGCGGGGCTCGACGCCAGTGAGACGCGAGGCGCTTCGGGAGGCATCACCGCGAACGCGAGGTTCACCAGGAGCGTCAGCATGGCGAGCGGCTCTTGTCTCGTACCGCGGTCCTGGTCAAGCCGCTCCGGCCCGCCCCGCTCGTCGCGCCGGGAGGGGAGGCGACAGACCTCGTCGGAGGGGCCTCGGAGCGACGTGGGGCCGAGGGGGGCCGCGCGACGCGGTGGGCGGGGCCGGGCCTCGAAGGCCGGTGGCCGCCAGGTGACGCCGGCGCGAGCCCGCGGCCGGGCATCTCAGCGGGGCGGTCCGGGGGGCTTCGGCGGCGGCCTGGCAGCGGGGGCCCTCGCCGCGGGCGATGCGCTGCCCCTCGGCTTCGCGCCGCCGGGCGCCTTCGGGCTCGTGGCAGGTGAGCTGGGCGCCTGGTCGAGCAGGCGCCAGGCGTGGCCGCGCGTGAGCCACAGCAGGCTCACCAGCGGCCCGCCGGCGAGGGCCGCCGCCACCTCGCCCGCGAAGACGTGGAAGAGGCTCGCCCCCATCACCACCACGAGCCACACCGCCAGGGACACCGCGGCGAACAACAGCTGCGACACCGCCCAGCTCGCCCCGTGCTGCGCGAGGCGCCGGCCCGCCGGCTGCGCGCTGCCGAGCAGCAACAGCTCGAGCCCGGGCAGGCACACCAGCGCCAGCACGAAGAGGCCCGCCAGCGCGCCCCCGTACGCGAGCGTGAGGAACGCGATGGTGCCGAACAGCAGGGGCAGGCCCAGCGTCGCGAGGCGCTTCGCCCGCGCCGAGAGGTCGGCCTCGACGTCGGCCGAAGAGACGGCCCCCTCGAGCAGCACGCGCTTCCAGACGTACAGCGCGGTCGACCACAGCAGGGCCTTGAGCGGCGCCGCCAGCACCAGCCCGACCCCTCGCAGCGGCGCGAGCAGCCAGTCCGCCAGCGTGCCGAGGCCCAGCGCGAGCGTCGGGACGACGACGACCCACGGGCTCTTGCGCAGGGTGGCCAGCGCGGCCAGGGCGGCGCGGCGGTAGAGCGGCAGGGGCAAGAGGTCGGCCATGGCGGCGCCCGTCGGCGGCGCCCTCGCTAACACGACTTGCATTCGTCCGTGAGGCTGGCATCAGCCCCGCTCCGTGACGCGCACCACCTGGGCCGTGCTCCTGACGCTGGTCATCGCGCCTGCCGGGCTCGGGCTGACGAACGAGATTCAAGAGGTCGACCCCGCCCAGTACGCCGACGTCGCGCGGCGCATGGTCGAGAGCGGTGACTGGCTGCACCTGCGCGACGGGAACGGTCCGTTCTACAACAAGCCACCGCTGACGATGTGGCTCCAGGCCGCCGGCATGCTCGTCTTCGGCGTCGGCGAGCTGGCGGTGCGCCTGCCGGGGCTGCTCTTCGCGGTCCTCACGATGGTGAGCGTCTTCTTCATCGGGCGTGAGCTGGGCGATGAGCGACGGGGGCTCGCGGCGGCGGCGCTGACGGGCGGGGCGCTGTCGATGCACCTCATGGTGCTCGACCCGAAGGTCGACGCCGCGCTGACCGCGACGACGACGCTGGCCATCGCGCTCATGCTGGTGGGCCGGCGGCGCCCGTGGCTGCGGCTCGCCGCGTGGGCCGTGGCCGGGCTGGCGGTGCTGTCGAAGGGCCCGCTGGGGCTCGGCATTCCGGTGCTGGCGCTCCTGCCCGAGGTGCTGCGCGCGTCGTGGCTGCCGGGCCCCTCGACGCTCGCGCGCCGGCTCTGGAGCGTCTGGCCCTTCGGCGCCCTGCTCACCGCGCTCGTCGCCGCCCCCTTCTATGCGGCGATGCACCAGACGACTGGCGCCGGGGGGCTCAAGTACCTCTTGTGGGACCAGGGCTTCGGGCGGCTGTGGGGCGCGAGCGGCTACCTCGACGACACCACGCCGCTCTTCTTCATGCACACCGCGCTCTGGGCGTTCCTGCCCTTCACGCCGCTGCTGCTGGTGTCGCTGGCGCGGCGGCTCGGGGCGCTGGTGACGAGCCGCGCGCTGCCGGGGAGCGTGCCCCGCGTCGCTCTCTGGTGGCTCCTGCTCGTCTTCGGCGTCATCTCGGTGTCGACGTACAAGCTGCCGCAGTACCTCTACCCACTGACGCCGCCGGCGGCGCTGCTCGCGGCCGAGGAGCTGGAGCGCCTCGACGACGTGCTGGCCTCACGGTGGCGCTGGTGCTTCGCCGGGCTGTCGCTGGTCGGCGTCGGCTTCGTGTTCGTGGTGTTCGTCTGGAGCTTCCCGGCCTCGGCCGGGACGGTCGCCGGCTGGGGCGCGCTGGTGGCCCTGGTGGCGGCGGCGCTGCTGACGTGGGCCCGGCGGCTCCCGCCGGCCGACGGGCTGGTGGCGTCGGCGGCGCTGAGCCTGGTCGGCGTGACGGCCTTCGTCGCCGGCTACCTGCAGCCGCGCCTGCTCGAGTTCCAGCCGTCGAGGGAGCTCGGCCAGCTGGTGCGCGCGCTCGAGCCGGACACGGCGGTGCTGCCCATCACGTTCCACGAGAGCCCGTTCTCGGCCATGTTCTACGCCCGGCGCGACGTGCCGTACGTCGCGCCGAACGACGTGGCGGGCGTCATCACGCCGGGCACGAGCCGGCTGCTGCTGGTGGGGCCCGAGGCCGGGCTCGAGCAGCTCCACGAGCTCGGCCTGGGCACGCTCGAGCTCGCCTCGCTGCCGACGTACCCGACGAGCCGGCCGAGCGGCCGCTTCCTCGCCGCCGCGACGCGCGCCTCGGCGGTGGGGCCGATGCGGCTGGTGCGGGTGTGGCGGGCCGATGCGCCCCCGCCTACGGCTTCGCCCCCGGCTTTTGACGCACCTCGATGACGGTGGTGGCGTTCTCGACCTCGATGAAGTCCGAGCCCGAGAAGAACGTCACCTTCGAGCCCTTCATGCGGCTGGTGCCTTGGCGGGCCTGCGGCTGCCCCGTCACCACCAGGACGCCGGTCTGCACGTCGTAGTCGCCGCGCTGCCCGGCGGCCCAGCGGTCCTTCTCGGTGGCCTCGACCCCGCCGCGAGCCTCGACGTGCGTGATGGTGCCGCCCTCGTCGTACAGCGCCGTCAGGCGCGGCGTGGTGATGGTCGTCTCGCCGCGGCGGGCGACGACATGCCCGGTCCAGTCGGCGCGGCTGCGCTGCTCGTCGAGCACGAGGCGGTCGGCGTCGATGACGATGCGCTGGGGCCCTTCGGCGGCGCCGCCGTCGCGCGCCGGGGCGCGGGCGTCGTCTACCTTCGTGCGGGCCTTGTCGACGACGACGCGGTCGGTCCCGGTGACGATGGTGACCAGCTCGCCCTGCACCTCGCGCTTGCCTTGGCGCGCCTCGGGTCTACCCCGCACCACCAGCGTGCCGGTGAGGTTGTCGTAGTCGGCCTCGTCGCCGCGCGCCCAGCGGTCGCCGTCGACGGCCTCGACGTGACCCCGCGCGAGGATACGGCGCACCTCGCGGTCGGCGCCGTACTCGACGGTGATGACGTCGCAGGTGAGGGTGGTGGTGTCGCGCACGGCCTTCGCGCGGCCCGTGTAGACGGCGCGCTGCTCCCGGTTCAGCACCTCGAGCCGCGCGGCGCTCACCTGCACGGGGCGCGAGAGCAGCACGCCGGCGTCGGGGCTGGCGGCGAGCGCGAGCGGCAGCAGCAGGAGCGTCGTCACGGGGTGCGCTTGTAGCCGAAGACGGCCGCCGGTTCGTCGCCGTCGCGACCGACCGGGCCGCTCGCGGCGCCCAACGCCCAGGTCACGGGGCGGCGCTGGTGTCGGCCTTCGTGGTGGTCTCGGGCTCGGCGAAGGTGACGCGCTCGTCGGCGAAGTCAGCGACGAAGCCGGTGGCGGTCTGGGTGAAGCGGGGGTGCTCGATGCGCACCCCCGCGTCGGAGAAGGCGCCGCCGCCGGTGCCCAGCGCGCCGTCGAACGTCGCCGTCGGGGTGTCGCCGACGGTGCCGTCGACGCCGAGGAGCCGCACGCCGCCGCTCCCGGTCACCACCTGCGCCCGCCCGTTGCCGGCGGCCGTCGCGGCCAGCACCCGCACCCCGCTCGAGGTGAGGCGAACGCTCGCGTCAGCGGCGGTGAAGTCGTTGGTCGCCCGCGTCAGCTCGACGACGGGCGCGGTGGCCTCGAGCCGCAGCGCGCTGCCGTGGTACTGCCGCACGGTGACGTCTCGCACCGTCACGTCGGCCCTCGGCGCCGCGACGCCGGTGCCCTCGGGCGGCGCCACGAGCGACGAGCACCCGACGACGAGGCTCGCCAGCGGCGCCCAGCGATGGGTCAGAGGCCCGCCTCGGCGGCCACGTGCAGCTGCATCGCCATGCGGTTGAACTCGGCCAGCCGGTACAGCACCGTGCGCCGCGAGCAGCCCAGCGTCTCGGCCACCTTCGCCTGCTCCATGCCCCGCGCGTGGTACAGCACCGCCGGCACCTTGAGCGCCTCGGGCGCGCGCTCGAGCACCTTCTCGGCGAAGTCGCGGTTGAGCAGGCCCTCTTCGAACTCGTCGTCCACCTCCACCGGCAGGTGCTCCACCGGCAGCGGCCGCCGCTTCGCGTCCCGCAGGCAGTTGAGGCAGTGGTTCGTCACGATGCGATGGATCCACAGCGGAATCACCTGTTCGTCGGGCGCCGTCCCGAGGTGCTTGAGCAACTTGACGAAGATATCCTGCGTCGCGTCTTCGGCCGCGACCGGGTCGCGCAGCAGCCGACGGCAGCGCGCATAGATGACCGGGCCAAACTTCGCGTACAGCGCTTCGATGGTGGAGTCCGGTGCCATGCCTGTCCCTGTGGGTGCTGCGGCGTGCGTCTTTGACGTACATGTTCGCACATTTGCGCTCGAATGTTGCGTCAGGTGTCACGGGGCGTGTGTTGGCCAAAAAGCCTCGTAAAAACAGGTGACTGAAACGCTCTCAAGAGCAATCGACGAGAAGTCACGGACGGAAAAATGCTGTCGAAAATGTCTCCTGGAGCCTCGCCCAGCTCGCCAGAGCGAGGGCCAAGAGCACTTAAGAGTCTTATTGAATAACAAAAAGTCTTGACGACCCTATTTGAGCTGCATACCCTTTCGATGCGAGGTGGCTGATGGGTGCCGGGCTGCTGATGACGGACGCGTACAAGTGCTCGATGGCCGAGGCGGGCTGGCCGCTGCGGGAAGAGACCTTCTCGAGCACGCACCGCCGGGGTGGGCTGCAGGTGGTGCCGTTCGACCTCGAGGCCGAGCTGCGGGCGCTGCTGCCGAGGGCCGACGCCGGCGACTGGGCCTTCCTCGCGGCGAGCGGGTACGAGCTGGGGGCGGGCGTCAAAGCAGCGGTGGCCCTGGCGGGCGAGGTGCGGGTGCGGGCGCTGCCGCGCTTCTCGGTCTTCAACGAGCGCGAGCCCCTCTTCACCGTCACCGGGCCCTCGGCGGTGGTGTCGTGGCTCGAGCCGCTGGTGCTGACGTGGAGCTACCGCATCCAGGTGGCGACGGTGGCAGTGCTGCGGCCCGACGAGCTGCCGGCGGCGGTCGCGACGGTGACGTGCGAGCGGCAGCGGCAGCTGGTGCTCGAGACGCTCGACGCGGTGGGCGTGCCCGCGCCGCCCATCACCGTCGATGCGTCAGGCTACGTCGAGCGGGTGGCGGCGCAGGCGCGGGCGCTGGTCGAGGTGGTGGGCGCTCCCGAGCGGCTCTTCGAGGTCGGGCTGCGCGCGGCGAGCTGCGTGGAGCAGCACCTGCTCGCGCTCGAGGGCTGCCGGGCGGCGGGCCTCACCCGCACCTCGCACGTGTACGGCGCGAGGCGGCTGGGCCTGACGCCGGTGGGGACGATGGGGCACGAGCACGTGCAGCGGTACGGCGCCGACGAGGCCGCCTTCCGCGCGATGGTCGAGCGCCGGCCGGGGAGCGCCAGCTTCCTCCTCGACACCTTCGACACCGTGCGCTCAGGCATCCCCACGGCGTACCGGCTCATCGCGGAGCGGCCGGCGGCGCGCGACTCGATTCGCTTCGACTCCGGCGACAAGGAGGCCCAGTACCGCTTCGCCGTCGCCGAGGCGCGGGCCCGAGGGCTCTTTCCGGTGATGATTCTGGAGGACGGCTTCGACGTGTCCCAGACGCGCCGCTTCGAGCAGCTGCGGCGAGAGCTCGGTTGGGCTGCCGAGGCGCAGGTCTACGGGTACGGCGGCTTCCTGGTGGCGCAGACCGCCGGTACGCCCCTCACCCGTGACCGCGTCTCGGCCGTCTACAAGCTGACGCAGACGGGCGCGCGGCCGTGCATGAAGTTCGGCAACGAGGCCGGCGCAGGCAAGCAGAGCATTCCCGGACAGCCGGTGGTGTGGCGGCGCGTCGACGGCGCGGCGGGGCCCTTCGGCGTCGTCGGCCAGCACGGCGAGCCCGTCGCCGCCGGCTACCGGCTGCTCACCGGCGCGGCGCCCCTCGCCGCCGTCGACGTCGCCTCGGCGCGCGCCGCCCGCCCCGAGGACCTGCGCCTGGTGCATTCGCCGGCCACCCAGGCGCTCGTCGACCAGCTCACCCGCGAGGCCTTCGGGTGAGCGCCGCCACCGTCACGCAGGCCCGCACCGCGACCGTCACCGGCCGCGAGCACGTGCGCCTGGGCCGCAACAACCAGGACGGCGTCTTCGTCGCTAGCCGCGACGGTGCCTGCGTGGCGGTGGTGACCGACGGCTGCTCGAGCGAGCCCTTCTCCGAGGTGGGCGCCCGCCTCGGTGCGCGCGCGCTGGCGACGATGACGGCGACCCTGGGCCACGTGCCGCTGGCCGCGCTGCCAGCCGTCGCGTTCGACCACCTCTCGACGTGGCTGTCGGCGCTGGTGCGCTCGGTCGAGGCCGACGACGCGCGCGCCGTGCTCTCTGGCTACGGCCTGTTCACGGTGCTGTGCGTGGTGCAGCGAGGCCCCGAGGCCGTCGTCTTCGGCAGCGGCGACGGCGCCGTCTTCGTCGACGGCGCGCTGACCCGGCTCTCGTCGGGCGACGACAACGCGCCCGCCTACCCGGGCTACCGGCTGCTCGGCCGCGAGGTGCCGCCGGTGACGCACCACCTGGGGCCGGCGCGGCGGGTGGCGCTGTGCACCGACGGGCTCGACGGCTTCGTCGCGGCCGGCGGCGTGGGCCCGCTCTTCGACGACGCCCTGGTGTGGCGGAACCCGGCGCACCTGCAGCGGCAGCTCAACGTGCTCCACGCGCGCGAGCGCTTCGCCGACGACGCCACCCTGGCGCTCCTCGCCACCGAGGCCCAGTGATGGACGTCTACCTCTCTACCGGACTCGCCCGGCTCACCGACGCCGACGTCCTCGGTGAGGGGGGAGAGGCGCGCGTGTTCCGCTTTCAGGGCCGGGCGGTGAAGGTCTTCCACCCGGTGGCGGTCAGAGACGCCGCCGGCCAGGCAGCGCGCGCGACGAAGCTCGCGAAGCTGGCCCGCTTTCCGGCGCGCCTGCCACCGGCGGTGCTGGGCCCGCTCGAGCTCGCCCGCGGCGCGCGGGGTGACGTCGTCGGCTTCGTGATGCGCCTCGTCGAGGGAGAAGACGCCAGCCGGCTCTCGCAGCGGCGCGCCCGCGAGGGCCGGGTTCCCAACGACCGCGTCACCGCGCTCTTCTCCGCGCTGGCCCGCACCCTGGGCGGGCTCCACGCGCAGGGCGTCGTGGTGGGGGACCTCAACGACGGCAACGTGCTGGTGCCGGCCGACGGGGGCGCGCCCTGCCTCATCGACGCCGACTCGATGCAGTTCGACGGGCTGCCCTGCGCCGTCGGCCACGAGCGCTTCCTCGACCCCCGGCTCTACGGCGTCGACCTGACGGCGGCGCCGCGCTTCGACGCCGGCTCCGACTGGTACGCCTTCGCGGTGATGCTCTTCTCGTCGTGGCTCTACGTGCACCCCTTCGGCGGCACGCACCCGCGCCTGGGCACGTTGCTCCGCCGCGCCGAGGCTGGCCACTCGGTGCTGCGCGACGACGTGGTGGCGCCGCGCGTCGCCGCGTCGTGGAGGACCCTGCCCGACGACGCGCTGCACTGGTTCCGCGGCGTCTTCGAGGACGGGCAGCGCGCCCCGCCGCCGCTGACGCTGTGGCGCACCGCGTTCTCGGTCTGCGCATGCGGCGTCGAGCACGCCCGCCCGGCGTGCCCCACCTGTCAAGCGCTGGGGCCGCTCTCGACGCGGCCCGCGCTGCGCGTGAAGGGGCGGTGCACCGCGCGGGTGCTCCGGCAGACGACGGGGCGCGTGGTGGCGGCGGCGATGCAGGGGGGCGTTCGCCTCGTCATCGAGCAGGACGGCGCCCTCCGTCGCGAGGACGGCGGCGTGGTGCTCGAGCGCCCGCTGGGACCCGGAGAGCGCGCCGTCATCGCCGGCGCCTCGACGTGGCTCGTTGACCGCCGCGGCGGCCTCACCCGCGTCGAGCATGGCCGCGCCGTCGAGCGGGCTCAGACGAGCGTGGCTCCGGGAGGGCCCCTGCTGGCCGCGTCCACCACCGCGACGTACCGCGCCGAGCACGAGTGGCTCGTCGACCAGGTGACGGGGGCCCGCGTCGGCCAGGTGCTCGAGGGCCAGACGTGGGTGTGGACCGGCGAGCGCCTGGGCCTCGGCTTCTACCGGGCGGGCGGGGTGACGGTGGCGTTCCTGCTGCGCGCCGGCCGGCCTGGCCTCAAGCAGCTGCCCGACGTCGGCTGGACTGGCCGCGTCGTCTCGGCGCACGCCGCCTTCGACGCTGGCCACGCGTTGCTCACCGTGACCACCGAGACGGGCGCGAGAGACGTGGTGCGGCGCTGGCTATTCTCCGATTCGGGGGCGCTCCTCGGCGCCTCGCCCGATGGCCCCCGCGGCCACGCGGCGCTGCTGGGAGGCCGCGTCGTCGTCGGCACCGACGCCGGGCTCGTGTCGCTGTCCAACTCGGCCGGGGTGCTCGCCGAGGGCACGTGCTTCACCGACACCCAGCCCTTCGTGAGCGCGCAGGACGAGCTCCTGCCCCAGCCCGACGGCAGCCTCGTCGTCGTCGGCGCCAGAGACGTCGTCCAGCTGTCGCTGTCGTAGTCCCACCCCACCGGAGGTGCCCATGTTGCCGTTGCCAGACTTCTACGAGCCCAGGCAGGTGTCCCAGCTGTACCTCGAGCGCGCCGGGCTGGTGGCCGACGCCGGCGAGGCGTACGCGAAGCGGCACCGAGTCTCGCCTTCGGGTGCTGACCGCTTCCGCGTCGCGGCCTTCGGCATCGACGTGCAGGTGGGCTTCTGCACGCCCGGCGCGTCGCTCTTCGTGCCGGGGGCCGTCGAGGACACCACGCGCACCGTCGAGTGGCTGTACCGCAACCTCGACAAGGTGACGTCGCTGTTCTTCTCGCTCGACACGCACCGCATGTTCCAGATCTTCCACCCCGCCTGGTGGGTCGACGAGAAGGGCCAGCACCCGCCGCCGCTGACGCCCATCTTCCACGAAGAGGTGCGCGCCGGCCGGTGGACGGCGGTGGCCCACCCGCGCGAGTCGCTCGAGTACGTGAAGAAGCTCGAGGCCACCGGCAAGTACGTGCTGACGGTGTGGCCGTACCACACGCTGCTCGGCGGCCTGTCGCACGCGCTGGTGCCCGCGATGATGGAGGCCTCGCTCTTCCACGCCGCGGCGCGCAAGCACCAGACGCACTTCGAGACGAAGGGCACGCACGCGATGACCGAGAACTACTCGGTGCTGTCGCCCGAGGTGACGGAGCTGTCGGGGCAGGTCGTGGGCGCCTTCAACACGCCCTTCTTCAAGATGCTGATGGAGCACGACCGTGTCTACGTCTTCGGCCAGGCCAAGAGCCACTGCGTGCGCTCGACGCTCAACGACATTCAGGCCCACGTGCTGACGCAGGACCCGGCGCTGGCGACGAAGATCTGGATCCTCGAGGACGCGATGAGCCCGGTGCCCGCCCCGTCGCTCGACCCGCTGCCGGCGCACCTCGACTTCCCGCGCATCGCCGACGACGCGCTCGCCCAGTGGCGCAAGGCCGGCATGAAGGTGGTGAAGACGACCGACCCGGTCGTGCTCTGAAGCCGGCGCGCCGCCGGTGTCCGGCCCCGCCGCCGTGACGCCGCGCGCGCCCCGTCCACCGGCCCCGGCGCGTGTCCGGCGGCCAGCCCCTGCAGCGCAGCCGTTCCCCAACAGCCGCGGCCCTGCGCCGCGAAGGGAAGCCCCATGTCGAAGCGAGACGATGACGTGTCGAAGTCCCTCTCCAGCGCGGTGGTGAGCGGCGTCTTGTCACCGCAGACATCGAGCCTGGTGACGGGCCACCTCGGGCCCCTGGTGCTGGCCGGCGCCGCGGGCAAGGCGCTCGAAGACCTGACCGCGAGCGACGTGACGCTGGTGACGCTGCTGGTCGACGCCAGCGGCTCCATCGCCGACCGCGGGCTCGAGCAGGCCGTGCGCGAGGGCCAGAACGCGCTGCTCGACGCCTTCGCAGGGGCGAAGGAGAAGGACTCGGTGCTGCTGGCGCTGTGGACGTTCAACGACGAGCAGAAGGTGCTGCACGCGTACGTGCCTGTCGACGAGGCGACCCGGCTCGACGCGCGCTCGTACCGGGGCCGCGGCGCGACGCGGCTGTACGACACCTGGTGTGACGCCCTCACCGCGAACGTGGCCTACGCGCAGCGCTTGCGAGATGGCGGTACGCCGACGCGCTCCATCGTGGTGGTGCTGACGGATGGAGAGGACGTCGGCTCGAAGCGCGGCAGCCGCGAGTGCGCCGCGCTGTCGAGAGACCTGCTCGCCAGCGAGCTCTTCACCCTGGCCTTCGTCGGCGTCGGCAAGGACGTCGACTTCGGGCTCATCGCCACGGCCATGGGCGTGCCGCCCGGCTGCGTCCACGTGCAGCGCGACGCCACCGCCGCGGGCCTGCGCCGCACCTTTCAGCTCGTCTCGCGGTCGGCCATTCGCGCCAGCCAGGGCCGCGTCGCGCCGGGCGTCAACGCCGGCTTCTTTGCGCCCTGAGACCAGCCGTCGCAAGGGGCGAGCCGTGGCGTGCGGCGCCATGACGTCGCACGTCATGGACGGCGCTGTCGCGCCGGGAGAGCCTCGCCATGCATGCGCCCTCTCACCTGGCTCTACGGACTCGACGTGGCCCTGCTCGCGACGCACCAGGCCGACGCGGCGTACTGGCGCGAGTGGGACGTCTTCGGCGTGCCCGGCGGCGTGTCCTTCTTCCTCGCGTTCAACCTGGCGGCGATGGCGCTGCTGCTCGCCGGCTTTGCGCTGGTGGCCGGCGCGCACCCCCGGGCCAGGGCGGCCGCGTACGCCTGCGCGGCGACCGGCCTCGTGACGTGTGCGATTCACGGGGTGTTCCTGCACCTCGACCGGCACGCGTTCTGGTCTGCGCCCTCGCTGTTCGTGCTCGGCGGCGTCGCGGCCTGCTCCGTGGCGCTCGCCGCCCAGGCCCGCGGGCGCCAGCCGCCATCCGTCGGTTGACCGACCGGCATCGGGAGCGCCTCCCATGACTTCACCGACGCGGACGGCCCGATGCCAACGAGCGACCGGATGTGGACGCCGGGGCTGATGACGGGCTCCTCGGGGTGGTGGGGGCCGGGTGGAAGGGCGCTTCGGCGACCAGGTCCGCGCGCTGCTCGAGGCGGCGCTCCAGGGGCGATGGTCGTCCAGCGCGGAGGGGGCGCCCGCGGACCTCGTGCTGCTGGTAGGCGTGTCGGGCCGCGTGGCCGCCCAGCACCGGCTGCGCGAGGCGAAGGCCTACGCCGCGGAGCGCGGGGTGTCGGTGGAGTGGTGGTGCTGCGCTGGCGGCGGGCGTGGGGCCTGGCCCCCCGCGGGCGCCGACTGACCGACGGTTCGGGCTGTCAGGGGCAGCGTGCCCAGCGACAGGTTGAAGAGCGCGGCGCGTCGAGCCGCGAACGCTTCGCGTTCATCGTGAGCTCAACGCCGTCGCTGAGGGTGTCGCACAGGGCCATGTGGTGCAGGAAGGCGTGGTGAAGGCCGACCCACCATGCGCGCTCGGCTCGCAGACGAATGGAGACCCGAGGCCAGCGAATCACCTGGGCGAGGGCATCGACACGGGCTTCGAGCTCGTGCTGTCCGGCAACAGCTGGAGCCGCGAATGGCCGATGCCCTCGATGGTCGAATGGAGTTTCCGGAGCGCCTGCGCCTGGGGCGCGGGCACCCACCAGAGACAAATGAGGCGGCTGACGAGGCCGTCCTGCGTCTCGCGCACGGCGAGCGTCAAGGCCGTCTCGCCGGCGGGCGGCTCCGGCAGCCACTGAGGGGCTGGCGAGTGAAGTGCGGCAGGTGTCGGCGAAGGAGCCGCTGATGCACGCGCCGAGTTGAAGACACGCACCATCGACGTGCGTCTTTTCGAGACCGGGCGTGCAGTGGGGCGCGGAACGAGGAGCTCGAGCGCACGCTGGCCGCGCGGATGAAGGCGAACGAGGGCCTCTCTCGCACCGGTGGCAATTTGTCCCCGCTCGGGCGCGCCAGACGACACTGACGGGTGCTGTCCAGCCTCCCCGCCAGCCAGAAGACTTGGGCGCTGTCCGTCCCTGCGGGAGGATGTGCGCCGATGGCGGACGAGCGGACCCAACGCTTCAACGAGCTCTACCGCCGCTTCGCGCCCACCGTCTTCCGTCGCGCGGCCGCGCTGCTGGGCGGTGACGAGGCCGCCGCGCAGGACATCACGCAAGAGGTCTTCCTCGGTTACTTCAAGAACGAGGGCCGGCTGCGAGGTGAGGCGAGCCCCTTCACCGTGCTGTACCAGATGGCCACCTACCAGGCGGTCGACCGGCTGCGGTACCGGGCGCGGTGGCACGGCACGCTCAGGGCCCTGCCCGACGACGAGGCCGCGCTCGACGAGGTGAGCCAGCTCCCCGCGGCGGAGTCGGCGAACGCCCGCGTCGACGCCATGCACGACCTGGCGCTGCTGACGAAGGGCGAAGACGAGCGGACACTCACCTGCGCGGTGCTGTATTTCGTCGAGGGCTACACCACCGAAGAGGTGGCGCAGTCACTCGACCTCTCGCGCAAGACGGTGGGCCGGGCATTGGCGGCCTTCGCCGAGCGAGCCAACAAACGCGCCGAGCGCTTCACCGTGAAAGGCACCACATGAGCGCGGCCCGCCGCCCACCGCCCGACGCGCTGCTCGAGCGCTATCTGGCGAACGACCTCTCCCCCGAGGCCCGTGCAGCCATCGACGCCGCGCTGGACGAGTCACCCGAGGTGCGGGCACGCCTCGAGGCCTTGCGCGCCGACAGCGCAGCCTTTCTCGTCAAGCACCCGCCCGGCCCCGTCGCCGCTCGCCTCGAGCCGACGCGTCGACGGTGGTCGGTGTGGGTTCCTCTCGTGCTCGCCTCGACCGCGGCGGCCGTGCTCGTCGTGCTGCGAGCACCTGACGAGGAAGAGTCGACGACGAAGGGCGCCATCACCATGACGGCGTATCGACAGACAGCCGACGGGGGCGCCGAGCCGCTCCTGGCCGGCGCGCGCGTGATGCCTGGAGACAAGGTGCGCTTCAGGGTGACGGCGCCCGACGGGTATGTCGCCATTCTCTCGCGAGACGGCGCCGGCACCGTGTCGACCTACTTCCCGTACGGTGGAGCGACGGCGGCGGCGTTCGACTCGAGGCAGCCGCTCCTCCCCATGGCCATCGCGCTCGACGAGGTCGAGGGGCGCGAGCTCGTCTGGGCCGTGCATGGGCAGGCGGCGTTCTCCTTGTCGCCGCTGGTGAAGCAGCTCGAGGCCGGGAAAGCGCCCTCGGGCCCCGGGCTCTCCGTCACCGCGCTCGGCTGGGAGAAGCCCGCCACACGCGCGCCCCGCGATGACCCGAGCGCGGCCGAGTGAGCCTGGCGCCAGCACGCCGACGCCACACCCCCGCGGCGCCCCAGCCCCGCCTTCGCGAGGCGTTCGCCTGGTGCTACGGCAGCGCGGTGCAGCAGTGTCTCCCGCTCCTGCTGGTTCTCGTGTTCAGCGCCGGTGCGGCGAGGGCCGAGGAGCGCTTCGCCCTCGTCATCGGCGCCAACACCGGTTGGGAGCTCGACAAGCCCCTCAAGCACGCCCAGTCCGACGCCGAGCGCATGGCCTCGGTGCTCGTCGAACTCGGCCGCTTCAGGAAAGACCGCGTCACCGTGCTGCTCGACCCTGATACGAGCGTGGTGCGGGCGCGGCTCGACGCGCTCTCCATGCTCGCCGCGAAGGCGACGGGCCCAACGCTCGTCTTCGTCTACTACTCGGGCCACTCCGACAGCCGCACGTTGCACCTGCGGGGAACGCCAGCGCTCGGACTCGAGGAGCTCTCGACGCGCTTGCGCGACGTCCAGGCCACCGTCCGCGTCGGCGTCATCGATGCGTGCCAGGCCGGCGCGATTCTGGGCACGAAGGGCGGCACCCCGGTGGCGGCGTTTGACGTGGAGGTGGTCGACGAGCTCACGGTGCGCGGTCTCGCCGTGCTGACGTCGAGCGGCGCCGACGAGCTGTCACAAGAGACGCGCGCGCTCCAGGGTTCCGTCTTCACGCACCACTTCGTCTCGGGCCTGCGCGGCGCGGCGGACACGGACCAGAACGGCCAGGTGACGCTCTCGGAGTCGTATCTCTATGCGCATGGACGCACCGAGGCGGACACCGCGGCGACGCTGGTGCCGCAGAAGCCGGCGTTCCGGTACGAGCTCAAGGGTGAAGGCGAGCTGGTGATGAGCTGGCCGGCCGAAGCGAGCGCGAAGCTGGTGCTGCCGAAGGGCCCCTCGTCGCGCGTGGTGGTGGTGGACGAGGCCGAGAAGCTGGTGGTGGCCGAGGGGCGCTCAGACGAGGCGCGCGAGGTGATGGTGGCGCTGGTGCCAGGCCGCTACGTGGTGAAGCAGGTGCTGCCCGAGACGCTCAACGTGGCCCCGGTGACGCTCGGCGCCGGCAGCCGGTTGAGCCTCGCTTCGCTCTCGTTCACCAGCACGCCCCGTCGCGGAGGCTTCGTGAAGGGCAGCGAGGTGGTGGGCGCGGTGGTCGAACACCCGCGGGGGGCCTTCTGGTTCGTCGCCAGCGCCGCGGTGGTGGCCGGCGTGGCGTGGGCGGTGACGGGTGGCATGACGTTGAGTTCGCGCAGCCAGTACGCGCAGCTCGGCCGGCCCTTCACCGTGGACGAGTCGCGCACGCTCAGTGGCTGGGCGCTTGCGTCTGACATCACCATGGGCCTCACCGCCGCCCTCGCGCTCGGAGCGGTCTTCACATGGTGAAGTGGCTTCTCCTTCTCGCGCTCGGCGCCTGCACGCTGTCGAACCCGTTCGGCGTCGAGTGCGTGTCCGACGTGAACTGCGGCTGTGCGAACTGCTGCATCGGCTACCGGTGCATTGCGGTGGGGAGCCAGGCGCTCGACGCAGGCCTGGCCATGGATGCGGGCACGCTCGTGTGGGAGGTCTCCACGCTCGCAGGCGGCACGCGTGGCACGAACGACGGCACCGGCGATGAGGCCCGATTCGATGCGCCCACGGCCCTCGCGCTCGACGAGACCGGCGTGCTGTTCGTGCTCGACTCGAACAACCACTGCATTCGCCGGGTCGACGCGCAGGGCGTGGTGACGACGGCGTTCCCCACGGTGTTTCCGTGCGGAGGCACCGGCCTCGACGCGCCTGGCGGCCTCGCGCTCGGCTCCGACGGCACGCTCTACGTGAGCGACACCGGGCGAAACTGCGTCCGCGCCATCACCGCCAGCGGAACGGCGAGCGTGCTCGCGGGCTCCTGCTCCCGTGACTCGAGCGGCTGCTTCGCGTCACCCCCGCGCTTCGCGCAGCCAGCGGGCCTCGCGTGGTCGCCACCCTTCCTCTTCGTCACCGAGACGGCTGCGAACCGCGTGCGGTGGATTCGCCCCGAGACTGGAGCGGTGGGGACGCTGGCAGGCCAGGGCTTCGGCACGACGGTGCTCGCCGACGGCGTGTGCTCGTTCAACGCCTCGTGCACGGGCTCCGCGGCGGGCGCCACCTTCAACGGCCCTGCAGGCGTCGCGGTCGGTGCTCCCGGCGTGCTCTTCGTCGCCGACGTGTACAACTGCGCGCTGCGCCGCCTCACCTGGGAGCCAGGCTGCACCGTGCAGACGGTGGGGCGCTCCAGCTGCCCGATGTTCACGTCGGAGGACACGAGCAGCCTCCTTCGCAACCCCTTCGCCGTCACCGCGGGCCTCGGGCCCCTCGCCGGGAGCGCCGTGGTGGCCGACACCGGCAACCACCGCATCGCCGCGGTGAGCGCGACCGGCCTCATCTCCGTGCTGGCCGGGAGTCGCCAGCGCGGCGCCGTCGACGGAGTTGGCGCAGAGGCGCAGTTCAGCGCACCAGCGGGCCTCGTGATGAGCGCCTCTGGCCGCATCTTCGTCGCCGACACCTCGAACAACCGCATTCGGGTGCTGACGCCGGTGACGCGATGAGGGCGCTCTGTGTCGCGCTGTTGGTCGGCTGCGTGCCGATGGGTGGTTTCGACGCGGGACTGCCCGCCCTCGACGCGAGCGTGCCGCCCGATGCGGGCCCGTTCGACGCCGGAACGACGGGGTGGCGGCTACTCCCGTTCGCCGGGGCTGGCACGGCGGGCAACGACGATGGGCCTGGCGCGCAGGCGCGCTTCGCCTCGCCCGCGGGCCTGGCGCTCGACGCCGACGGGTCTCTCTACGTCGCCGACACGGGGAACCGCGCCATCCGGCGCATCGACCCCCTGGGAAACGTCTCGACCGTCGTCTCCAGTGGGCTCGTCGACCCGACGGGCATCGCGGTCGGCCGCGGCGGCACGCTGTTCATCTCGGACACGAGCGAGCAGTGCGTCTTCTTCGTCACGCCGCCGTCAGCGCCGCGCGTCTTCGCGGGCACCTGCGTCATGGGGCAGATGGGCTTCAGGCGCTGCTACGACTCCGGGCCGGGCACCTTCGGGTCGGGGGTCTTTGGTGGCCCCACCGGGCTGGTGGCCGACGTCGACGCAGGCGTGCTGTACGTGGCCGACGCCATCTACGAGACGATTCGGGTCGCGCCCTTCGGCCGGCGCGAGCTGGCGACGCTCGCGGGCACGGACGGCGTGATGGGTGCGCGCGACGGAGCGTGTGGTCGCAACTTCTGCTGCGGCACCAGCGCCAACGTCATGGGCTGCACCGCGATGCAGGGTACGTCGTTTCGTCGGCCCGTCGACGTGGCGCTGGCCGATGACGGCTCGTTGCTGGTGGCCGACCGTGACAACTGCGCGGTGCGACGTCTGGCGGCGCCCGGCGCCGCTGCGACCTGCCGCAGCACGACGCTCTTCGGAGGCACCTGCACCTCGGGCGCGCCGCTCGAGTCCACGCTACGCAACCCGCTCGGCGTGGCCGCGGGCCGTGACGGCGTCGTCTTCGTGAGCGACACCGGGAACCGGCGCGTCGTGAAGGTCGACCCCTCGAGGCCGGCGTTCGAGCGCCTCGAGGAGCTTCCCGGCCGCGGCGTGCTGGTGCCCCGCGGCCTCGTGGTGGACCCGGCGGGGCGGGTGTTCGTCGTCGACGCAGCGATGAACCGGGTGGTGGTGTTCGAACCGCCGCCGTGAGCAACTCCGCTCAGCGCTTCTTCATGCGCGCGCGAAGCCGCTCGCTGAACCCCGTCTCGTCCATTGAACCGGCGGCGACCGCCAACATCGTCAGCGTCGCAGCGGCCTGAGCGCAGACGAGGCATACCCATCGTTGGCGAGGAAGAGGCCGACCGCGAGGAAGTCCATCCGCTTGTTGCCGGCGACGTTGGCGTGGTTCTTCGGGAGCCCAACACCGTACGAGGCGGCCAGCGCGGCGAGGTCGGGCGTCCCGCGCACGACCAGGCTCTGCGGTCTCGCGAGGGCCGAGTCGCACAGCCCCTCGTCACGCAGCCCTGCGCTTCCACCGTGCTCGGCCAGACTCTCGGCGTGGAGCAGCAGCGCCGGTCGATTCACCCACCGCCCCGTCAGTTCGCCAGCTCGCAGAAGGTGTCGCATGAACTCGCGCCCCCGCTCCACCTCTTCGGCCACCTTCGGGTCGTAGGGCGTCAGAATGACCCCGCCGTCGGCCGCCTCACTGAGGAGCTGGAACCCGAGCAGTCGCATGCCCTCACCGTGGCGGGCTCGAGCCAACCGGCACCCATGAGCGGCCGTGCTGACGCCTCGCGGCCCGGCCTCCTGATGGAGTTTCTCGATGCCGCTTCGTTGGACTGCCGCGCCAGGTCGTTGAGGTGACTGGGCGTTCTGGACGTCCGCGGCGCGTGAAAGGAAATGTCCCGCGTTTCTGGGGTCGTCCGACACACGCGCCATGAAAGTCTGGCTCGTGGTGCTTCTGGCAGTGGGTGGGCTCGTCGGCTGCGGTTTCGGCCTGGACGCGCCTCGGTGTTCCTGTTCCGCCTCGACGTCGCAGGGGCCAAGACCGCTCGACTGTGGCACGTCAGTCTGCATCGGGAGCGACTCGTTCGCCTGCAGCCCCGGCGGGCAGCTCGCCATCTCGCTCAACGCGTGCGGCGGACCCTCGATGACCGGTCCGACCAGCACCTGCACCCGGCGGACGTGCGATGGGGCGTGTGGTGTGGTGGCTGATGGGTGTGGAGGAATGCTCCAGTGCGCGGGCTGCAACGCGGGAGAGCGCTGCGGCTCCACCAACCGGTGCGAGCCGCTCTGCGCGGGCGTCACGTGCGCGACCGGCCAGCGCTGTGCGCCATCCACCGGGGTGTGCATGGCCGACGCGTGCAGCCGGGCGAGCGCGGTGTGCGGCGTCGTCGACGGCCAGACGTGCGGCGTATGCCCGGGCGGCTCGGTGTGCTCGACGTCGAAGACGGCCTGCATCGAGACGGTGGCCGCGGTGCCCGTGCGGTCCGTCGACTCGACCGCGCTCGTCGGGACGACGCTGTACGTGACGGGCTTCGACTCGACCTCGGCGCAGGGGCGCGACCTCTACGCCGTCGACCTCACCACGAAGCAGGTGCAGCGCGTGGCATCGGGCACGGTGCTCTCGCCGGTTCGCGCGAGCGGCCAGACGGTCTTGTGGGCCGAGCTCAACGGGCTGAGGCGGCTCCAGGCCGGCAGCACCACGCCCGTCCCCATCACCGGCACCACCGGCCAGTGCACCGACCTCGTCGAGGCGGGCGGCTTCATCTACTGCTCCATCGGCGGAGACCCGCGCTTCGGCGTGTCGAGCTTCGGCCTACGCCGCATCCCCTCGGCGGGCGGGCCCTTCACCTGGACGAAGCAGTCCCTCAACCGCGCGCGGCTCGCGTTCGTCGCGCCGTTCATCTTCTACGTGGGCACCACCGACAACTTCGCGTCGTTCTCGCACCTCGGTGCGGTCGACACGACGGATGGCATGGACCAGGTCCTCGTGAGCGGTGGCTCGCTCCAGAGCAACTTCGTGCTGGCGAACCGGCAAGGCTTCTTCTTCGTCGAGAGCGGCACGCCGTCGAAGCTGACGCAGGCGCCGTTCGACTCGCCGATGGAGCGCGTGCTGCTCGCCGGTGATTGGTTCGACCGCTCGTCGACGGTGCTCCAGGGGGACGACATCTATGCGGTGACGAAGGTGGGTCCGACACTCGGGCTGTGGCGGGTGCCGCTGTCAAACCCGGGCTCGCGCACGCTGACGCTGACCGCCGCGGACCTGCAGGCGACCGACCAGGAGCGGCCCGAGGCGATTCACCCGCAGAGCTCGGGCTGGCTGTTCGTCACCGACTCCGTCGTGTACCGCACCGTGGGAGCCGTCCAGTGAAGACCTCCGTCCTGTCGTTCTTCGCCGTGGCTGCAGTGATGGCGTCGTGCGGCGTCGCGCGGGCGCCGATGATGTGTGACGTGCGCACCTGCGCCGGGTGTTGTGACGCGACGGGTACGTGCCGGGCGGGCAGTGAGACGTCGGCGTGTGGCTCGGGTGGGCTCGCGTGTTCGGCGTGCGGGAGCGGCCAGACATGTGAGCGCCAGGCGTGCCGGTTCAGCACTGGGGTTGGTGGCGGTGCGGCTGCGGGGCAGGCGGGCGGAGCGTCGGCCGGTGGGCAGGCCGGAGGCTCCATCGGTGGTGGCGCGGCGGGTGGTGCAGCGGCGGGTGGACAGGCCGGAGGCTCCGTCGGTGGCGGCGCCGGTGGCTCGAGCTGCGCCTGTGACACCTCTTCGACCTGTACCGGCTCGTGCCCGTGCGACGCCGACTGCACCCAGACGGTGCGCTGCACGCCCGCGCGAGTCGAAGCGCCGGTGCCGCTGGTGTCGCAGGGCCTCAACGCGGTCTCGGCGGTGAATGGCGTCGCCGCTGCCGTGGGAGATGGTCAGACGATTCTGCGCTTCGAGACCGGGGCGTGGACCCGCGTCACCGCGCCGACGGGCTCGCACCCCTACCACCTGCGTGACGTGCACCTCATCGACGCGCAGAACGGCTGGGCCATCGGCGCGTGGGACGTCTCGGTGCAGGGCACGACGTACTCCTACGGCATGGGCCTCAGGCTCACGAACGGCACGTGGACGCTCTCGCAGAACTCGCTCGCGTGGGGCCTCAACGGGCTCGACCTCGTCGACGCCCAGAACGGTTGGGCGGTGGGCCGTTCGGGCCAGCTCGCGCGCATTCTGTCGGGCTCGTACACCCCGGGGGCGCCTGGCAACGGTACGACGCTCAACGCCGTCGACGTCACCGACATGAACACCGGCTGGGCCGTCGGCGAGAACGGCACCATTCGTCGGCTGCAGAACGGAACCTGGACGACGATTCTCAGCCCCACCTCGTCGTCACTCACGGCGTTGGTGCTGTCCGACGCCAGCACTGGCTGGGCGGTGGGTGCGAACGGCACGATTCTGCGCCTCGCCGCAGGAACATGGACGGTGGTGACCCCAGCGGTGACGAACGTGCGGCTCCACGCGGTGGGCCTTGCAGCCGATGGGAGCGCATGGGCCGTCGGCGAGCGCGGCGTGACGCTCAAGAACCCCGGCACCGGCTGGCAGCAGTGTGAGGCGGCCAACCCGACCGCGCCGACGCTGCGCGGTGTGTCCGTGAGCGCCTCGGAGCGCTGGGCCGTGGGCGACCTCGGTCATCGGCGGCAGCTCGCGCCATGAGGGCCGCTCTCGTGGTGGCTGGTCTGCTCGCGACGGCTGGCTGTGAACGTGGCTGGCTCATCGTTCCCGAGCGGGCGCTCTCGCTCGACGCGGCCGCACTTCGTCAATCAGGCGTGACGGCCGCGGCGCTCCCCATCGCGGCTCCAGTGCTGGAGCTTCCGCAAGCGCCGGGAGACGCAGGCCAGGCTCGCGATGATGGCGCTGTCACCACCTTCGACGCGGCCTCGCTTCCCGACCCGGCGACGGGGCCTCCGTGCGAGCCAGGGGATGAACTGCCGATGACGGTGTCTGCTCGAAGCGACCATGGCTTTCGCGAGCAGTACCGCGCGGCGCTGGAGACAGGGCGGCTCGCTGATGGAGCCACTCTGACGCTCCACTTCTGTGGAGACGTGAGGCCCATTGTCGCGCTCGGCTTCACATTGTTCTCGGTGGATCTCGAGCGGGGCTGGGCAGCGGGGGGCGCGAAATACCTCGCCGCCGAGCGGCTCGTTCAGCACCCGGGCGTGCGCTGGCTGGCCGTGGGTGAAGAGAACCAGACCGTCGGCGACCTTCGTGACTGAGCGCTGTCAGTTCTCACGACCGTGTCCGTCCGCCAGATTGCCGTCGGCTCGCACGCACATGACGAGGACGCGCGTGGCATCTGGGCGTGATGACGAACGAGAGGCAGCAGCGGAAGTCGGGGTGGAAGCAGTGGAGCGCCGAGGAGGCGCGCGAGGCCCTGAGGGGGTGGCGCGACAGCGGGATGTCGCTGAACGCGTTCGCTCGACAGGGCGGCCTGAGTCCGCGACGGCTTTCCTGGTGGCGGAAGCGCCTGGGCGAATGGGCACCGGCGAGGGACGGAGCGAGCGAGCTTCGACTGGTGCCCGTCATCACGTCGGTGGCGACCGAGGAGATG
>JADCJJ010000271.1 GCA_020247085.1 Myxococcaceae bacterium
CGACTCGCGTCAACAAGCGCACTGACAAGTTCATCGTGGCCGGCCGCCGCCAGGGCGTCCGCAGCCAGTAAGGAGACACTGACCCATGGCTCGTTCAACCTGGAAGGGTCCTTTCATCGACCTCAGCCTTCAGAAGAAGGTCGACGCGATGAACAAGGGCAACAAGAAGTCGGTCATCAAGACCTGGTCGCGCCGTTCAACGATCGTCCCCGACATGGTCGGGCACACGTTCGCGGTGCACAATGGGCGCAAGTTCATTCCGGTGTACGTGACCGAGAACATGGTCGGTCACAAGCTGGGTGAGTTCGCACCGACGCGTACCTTCTCGGGTCACTCAGCCGAGAAGAAGGTGGCACCAGCACCGGGCAAGAAGGGCTAACGAACATGGAAGCGACAGCTCATCTGCACTTCTTCCGCATGGCTCCCCGAAAGATCTCGGTGGTGGCGGCGCTCGTTCGCGGCATGCCGGTGGACGCGGCGATCAATACGCTCACGTGGACGCGGCGTGCGGCCGCTGGTCCAGTCAAGAAGCTCATCGAGAGCGCCATCGCGAACGCGACCGACAAGTCGAAGGGCGCGGTGGACATCGACAAGCTGTACGTGAAGTCGATTCACGTAGACCAGGGCCCCACGCAGCGGCGGTTTCTGCCGCGGGCGATGGGGCGGGCGACTCGCGTCAACAAGAAGTCGAGCCATGTGCACGTCGTGCTGAGCGACGAGGCCGTCAAGAAGTCGAAGAAGTAATCGGAAACCGGGAGAGACACGCGTGGGACAGAAAGTTCATCCAGTAGGTTTCCGGCTTGGTGTCATCCGCACCTGGGACTCGAAGTGGTTCGAGGAGCGGAACTATGCCCAGTGGCTGCACGAGGACATCAAGATCCGCGAGCACGTGAAGAAGTCGCTCAACCACGCGGGCGTCTCGAAGGTCGAGATCGAGCGCGCGGCGAACAAGGTGAAGGTGAACGTGCATACCGCGCGTCCTGGCATCGTGATCGGCAAGCGCGGCGCGGGCATCGAGACGGTGAAGAAGGAACTCCAGCGCTTCACGAAGAACGAGGTGTTCCTCAACATCGTCGAGGTGCGAAAGGCCGAGATCGACGCGCAGCTCGTCGCCGAGAACATCGCCACGCAGCTCGAGCGCCGTATTGCCTTTCGCCGCGCGATGAAGAAGGCCATCCAGACCGCCATGAAGTTCGGGGCGAAAGGCATTCGAGTGGCGTGCTCGGGCCGCTTGGGTGGCGCTGAGATGGCGCGCTATGAGTGGTACCGCGAGGGTCGGGTTCCGCTCCACACGCTACGCGCCGACATCGACTACGGCTACGCCATCGGCCGCACCACCTACGGCACCATCGGGTGCAAGGTGTGGGTCTGCCGCGGAGAGGTGCTCCCTACGAAGGGTGGGGCGCGCGCGGAGACCTCCGGCGGCAACCGCTGAAACCTTCGAGAGGACGTCATGCTCCAGCCTGCACGCACGAAGCACCGCAAGATGCACAAGGGCCGCACGCCCGGCCGCGCCTACCGAGGCTCGACGCTCGCGTTCGGTGAGTTCGGCCTGATGACTCTCCAGCCGGGGTGGATCACCTCGCGCCAGATCGAGGCCGCCCGAATCGCAATGAGCCGAAAGATCAAGCGTGGCGGGAAGATTTGGATTCGGATTTTCCCCGACAAGCCGATTACCAAGAAGCCCGCGGAGACGCGCATGGGCACCGGCAAGGGCGGCGTGGAGTACTACGTCGCCGTCGTGAAGCCGGGCCGAATCCTGTATGAGATGGACGGCATGGACAAGCAGCTGGCGACCGAAGCGTTCAACCTCGCTGCGGCCAAGCTGCCGGTCATGACGCGCGTCGTCCACCGGAGCGAGCAGAGTCTGTAAAGGACGAACGACAATGGCGACTACCAAGGAACTCCACGATCTGTCGCTCGACGACCTGGCCCGCCGGGCTGAGGAACTGCGGGCCACGCTTTTCCAGGACCAGCTCAAGCTCCGCACCGGGGCCCTCGATAACCCCTCCGAGCGTACCACCCACAAGCGCGACCTCGCGCGCGTGCTGACCGTCATTACCCAGAAGCAGAAGACCGCTTCGGCGAAGAAGTAAGGAAAACCGACCATGGCTGAGACCACCACCACGCCGTCGACGGACGCGGGCCGCGGACGCCCCAAGACGCGTATCGGCGTCGTCACCTCAAACAAGATGCAGAAGACCGTGGTCGTCACGGTCCGTCGCCGGGCGGCGCACGCGCAGTACGGCAAGATCCAGACGCTCCGAGTGAAGTACAAGGCTCACGCCGAGGATCACGACTACCCGAAGAAGGTCACGGTGAACGAGGGCGACAAGGTGCTCATCGCCGAGACGCGTCCCTTCTCGAAGGACAAGCGGTGGCGCGTGGTGAAGGTGCTCGAGAAGGCCGGCCAGGCCTAACGCCGAACTGAGAGGAACATACCCATGCTTCAGATGACCAGTCAGTTCGAGGTTGCCGACAACTCGGGCGCCAAGAGCGTGTTCCTAATCAACATCGCGGGCGGCTCGAAGCGGGTCTACGGGTCGATCGGCGACGTCGTGACGGTGTCTATCCGTGAGGCGCTCCCTGGCGCCAAGGTGAAAAAGGGCGATGTCGCGAAAGCGGTCATCGTGCGGACCGCGAAGGAGATTCGTCGCCCTGATGGCTCGTACATCAAGTTCGACGTCAACTCTGCCGTGCTCATCAACAAGGACCTGGAGCCGATCGGTACCCGCATCTTCGGGCCGGTCGCTCGCGAACTGCGCGCCAAGAAGTTCATGAAGATCATCTCGCTCGCGCCTGAGGTGCTGTGATGCAGAAGCTGAAAGTCGGAGACACCGTTCAGGTGATGTCGGGCGCCGAGCGCTCGGCGTCGACGAGCCGTGGAAAGATCATCGAGATCGACCGTGATGCCCTGCGAGTGCGGGTCGAGGGGCTCCGGGTGGTGAAGCGCCACGTGAAGAAAGGGCGCGATCGCACCAACCCAGACGGGGGAATCGTCGAGAAGCCCGGGACCATTGCCTTGTCGAACGTCGCCCTCGTATGTCCGAAGTGCGACAAGCCGACGCGCACAGGCGTGCGAGAGGTCGAGAACAAGAAGAAGCGTTTCTGTAAGAAGTGCGACGCCACCATCGAGTGACGTCACCGGGGCGGCCCCTTCTGGGTCGCCGAGTCGTTCAACCCCCGGCCTCTGGAGCGTGGTGAGAGACCACGGACCTGGAGAACTCGCCGGCCATCGAAGAAAGACGTGCCATGGCTGAAGAAGAGAAGAAGGCTGAAGCCCCGAAGAAGGAAAAGGCTGACAAGAAGCGGAAGAAAGAAGAAGTCAAGAAGGCCGGCTTCGCGGCCAACATCGAAGAGGGGCTTCAGGTTCAGCCGGCACGGCTGAAGCTTCGCTACCGCAAGGAAGTCGTACCGCAGTTGATGAAGGACCTCAATCTGAAGAACCCGATGGAAGTTCCGCGGGTCAACAAGGTCGTCGTCAACATGGGCCTCGGAGAGGCGCTTGCGAACAACAAGATCCTCGAGTCTGCGGTCGACCAACTCGGCGCGATCACCGGTCAGAAGCCGGTCGTCACCCGATCGCGTAAGGCGATCGCGAACTTCAAGCTTCGAGAGGGTCAGGCCATCGGGGCGATGGTCACGCTTCGGGGTGACCGCATGTACGAGTTCCTTGACCGCCTGATTAACGTGGCGCTCCCTCGCGTGCGTGACTTCAAGGGCATCTCGCCCAAGGCGTTCGATGGTCGCGGCAACTATACGCTCGGGCTGCGTGAGCAGATCATCTTCCCTGAGATCAACTACGACCAGATCGAGAAGGTGAAGGGGCTCAACGTCAGCATTGTGACTTCAGCCGGGAACGACGAGCGTGCCCTGGCCCTGCTGAAGGCCATTGGCGTTCCGTTCAGGGCCTGATAGGGCACCACTCCCCGCGATGCGCGGGGGCGCAGGACCCGGCGGGCAGGTGACGTCGGGGCAACGACCGCGAGTGAACCCCCGGGATTGGCCCGGTAGGCATTCACGGTTCCCTGGTCGGGGGACACTCGACCACGCAGGAAGACGTGACACATGGCCGTCAATGACCCCGTGGGTGACCTGCTCACCCGGATCCGGAACGCGACTCTCGCGCGGCACGACAAGCTTTCGCTTCCGTCGTCGAAGCTGAAGGTCGAGGTCGTGCGGTGCCTGAAGGACGAGGGCTTCGTCGCTGACTTCGTGGTGCATGAGCGAAAGCCGCAAGACGAGCTCACGGTGATGCTCAAGTACGGGCCGAACCGGGAGTCGGTCATCTCGGGTATCCGCCGTGTGTCGAAGCCTGGCCTTCGCCGTTACGTCAGCGTCGACAAGCTCCCTCGCGTGCGCGGTGGAACAGGCATCTCGATTCTCTCGACGTCGAAGGGCGTGCTCAGCGACGGCGAGGCCCGCAAGCAGAACGTCGGCGGCGAACTCATCTGCACGGTGTACTGAGGATCCACGACCATGAGCCGCATCGGAAAGCTTTCAATCAAGGTCGAAGAGAAGGTCAAGGTCTCGGTGGCCGGTGGGCAGGCGAACCTTGAGGGCCCCAAGGGCAAGCTGTCGGTGGTTCTCCACCCGGACGTGAAGGTCGAGGTGAAAGAAGGCGCAATCACCGTCTCCCGCCCTTCCGACTCGCGAAAGCATCGCGCTCTGCACGGCCTGACGCGTGCCATCTTGGCGAACGCGATGAAGGGCGTTGCGGTCGGCTGGGAGCGCGCGCTGGCCATCCGCGGCGTTGGCTACAAGGCCGAGGTCAAGGGCAAACAGTTGCACCTGTCCCTGGGGTTCTCACACCCGGTGGTGTTCGACCTGCCTGAGGGAGTCACCGCTGAGGTGGCCAAAACGCCGCGCACCGAGGACCAGCTCCCGACGATCGACGTGACCCTGCGCTCGGCCGACCGCCAGCTGCTCGGCGAGACGGCTGTTCGTATTCGCAACCTGCGGCCGCCGGAGCCGTACAAGGGCAAGGGCATCAAGCTCCACGACGAGACGGTGCGTCGCAAGGAAGGCAAGACGGGAACCGCGTAGAGCCACCCCTCATCCGCGGTTGGAAGGCCGAATCGGCCGCGGAAGGAAAGGAACGTACCATGAGCAAGAACACGCCACGTCTCAATCGCAAAGAGCGGATCCGCAAGAAGGTCAACGGCACGACCGAGCGTCCGCGCCTGTCCGTGTACAAGTCTCTCAAGCACATCATCGCCCAGGTCATCGACGACAGCTCCGGCCGCACGCTGGCCGAGGCCTCGACGCTCTCGAAGGAACTGAAAGGCAAGCTGAGCGAGGAAGACAAGACGGGGGCTGCGAAGAAGGTCGGCGCCCTCATTGCCGAGCGCTGCAAGGCCGCGAAGATCGACAAGGTGGTCTTCGACCGTAACGGCTTCCCCTACCACGGCCGCATCGCGGCGCTGGCTGACGGCGCGCGTGAAGCGGGTCTCCAGTTCTGAGGGCAACGCACATGAGCACGACTCCAATCAACCCGAACGACCTGGACCTGAACGACAAGGTGGTCAGCATCAACCGCGTCGCCAAGGTCGTGAAGGGCGGTCGCCGGTTCAGCTTCGCGGCCCTGGTTGTGGTAGGTGACGGGAACGGCCACGTCGGTATCGGTCTGGGCAAGGCGAACGAGGTGCCCGAGGCGATCCGCAAGGGTGGCGAGAACGCGAAGAAGCACATCTTCCGCGTGCCTCTCATGGGCAGCACGATTCCTCACGAGGCCCTGGGTCACTTCGGCGCTGGCCGTGTGTTCTTGCGGCCCGCGAGCGAAGGTACGGGCGTCATCGCCGGCGGTGCGGTTCGTGCGGTGCTCGAGGCGGCTGGCATCAAGAACATCCTGACGAAAAGCCAGGGCAGCCGGAACCCGCATAATGTGCTCAAGGCCGTGGTCGATGGCCTCAAACAGCTGAAGTCTCCCGAGCAGGTGTCCCGCCTGCGCGGTAAGGAGATTCACTTCGGGAAGAAGGCGCAGGCCTGACATGGGCATCAAGGTCAAGCTGGTGAAAAGCCACTCGGGTGCGTCGGAGCGGCAGGTTGCGACGATTGTCGGGCTGGGACTGAAGAAGTTCGGGTCCGAGAAGCTCCTGAAAGACACGCCGGCGATCCGCGGGATGCTCGCGAAGGTGCGACACCTGGTGTCTCACGAGATCGTCGCCGATGAGCCGAAGGTGCGGGCGCGGTTGAAGCCTCGCGCCGTCCGCGTGCGAGATGCCGCCCGCGCGAAGAACGCGAAGGGCTGAGTGAGGACACCATGACGACGCTGCACGCTTTGAAGAAGCCGAACCGCTCCACGCACCGCAAGAAGCGCGTGGGGCGCGGGCAGGGCTCAGGCCTGGGCAAGACAGCCGGCCGGGGTGGAAAGGGTCAAAAGGCACGCACCGGCAACATGCGGTTTGAGGGGTTCGAGGGCGGGCAGAGCCCGCTTCAGCGCCGGCTGCCGAAGTTCGGGTTCACGCCGCCGAATCGGCTTGCGTGGGCCGTCGTGAATGTCGGTTCGCTCGAGCGCTTCGAAGCTGGCGCGACGGTCGATGAGAAGGCGCTGTCCAAGGCGGGCTTGGTCAAGGGGCGCTTTGACGGGATCAAGGTGCTCGGGGCGGGAGAACTCACCAAGAAGCTGACGGTGAAGGCGCACAAGTTCTCCGGGACCGCCAAGGAGGCAATCACCCGGTCTGGCGGTTCCGCCGAGGAGCTCCCGCTGATGGTCCACAAGCCCGAGTCGGCTGCGAAGGCGCACGCTGGCAAGGGCGCGAAGGCCTGATGCTCGCCTGCACGTTCAGGGATTGAAACCCGCCCCACGGACCGTCTAGAGGCCCGCGGGGCGTCGGCTTTTGTCAGTATCCGTCGTACGATGTCGGACCGAGGGACTTCACTGTGGCTTTGAACGCCATCACGAACATCTTCCGCGTCGCCGAGCTTCGCAGTCGGCTCGCGTACACCATCATCCTGTTGGCGGTGTATCGGCTCGGCATCTTCATCAACACCCCGGGGGTCGACCGGGTGGTGATGAACGCCTTCATGGATAAGCAACGCAAAGAGGGAGGCCTCCTCAACCTCTTCAACTTGTTCTCGGGCGGCGCGCTCGACCAGATGTCGATTTTCGGCCTCGGCATTATGCCGTACGTCTCGGCGAGCATCATCATGCAGCTGCTCGCGGTGGTCGTTCCGTCCCTCGAGCGACTGCAAAAGGAGGGCGCTGCGGGTCGGCAGAAGATCAACCAGTACACGCGGTACGGCACGATCCTGCTGTCGGTCGTACAGGGGGTTTCGATCTCTCGTTTCATCTACTCGCTGGGGCGTAGCGGCGGGCAGAACAACCAAGCGTTCGACCAGGTGGTTGTTCCCGACAGCGTCGATCAGGTCTGGTTCACGTTCATGACGGTAGTGACGCTTACGGCTGGAACGGCCTTTATCATGTGGCTCGGTGAGCGCATCACTGAAAACGGCATCGGCAACGGGATCTCGCTCATCATCTTCGGCGGCATCGTCGCCGGCATTCCTCCAGCCGCGCAACGCTTGTGGCAGCAGATGGACACTGACAAGTTTGGCCAGGACGCGCTGAACCCGGCGGCGGTGCTCGCGCTGATGGCGGTGATGGTGGCGATCGTGGCCGCGGTCGTGTTCATCGAGCGCGGGATGCGGAGAATTCCCGTGCAGTACGCCAAGCGCATGCAGGGGCGGCAGATGTTCGCAGGCCAGGCGACGTACTTCCCGTTGAAGGTCAACGCTTCAGGCGTCATTCCGCCTATCTTCGCGGGGGCGCTGCTGTCGTTCCCGGCGACGCTCGCGCAGTGGGTCCCTGCGCTGGGCAGCGTTCAGCGTTCGCTGCAAAACAACGCCTGGGTGTACAACGGCCTGTTCGTTTTGTTGATCGTCTTCTTCGCCTACTTCTACACCTCGCTGACCTTCCGGGCCGACGACGTCGCCGACAACATCAAGAAGCAGGGGGGATACATTCCGGGTATCAGGCCGGGGCGCCAGACGGCGGAGTTCATCGAGCGGGTGTTGAACCGCCTGACGTTCGGCGGTGCGATCTACCTCTCGTTCATCTGCGTTATACCGACCGTGTTCGCGAACGAGCTCAAGGTTCCGTTCGCGTTTGGTGGCACGGGGTTGCTCATCGTGGTTGGCGTGGCGCTCGACACGGTTCAGCAGATCGAGCAGCACCTCATTAGCCGGAACTACGAAGGTTTCGCGGGTCCGCGTGGCCCGCGGATTCGTGGTCGAGTCCGCGTTGGCGACGCGGCCTGAACGGGGGCGACTCGATGCATCTCGTCTTTTTCGGTCCGCCGGGTGCCGGCAAGGGTACCCAGGCGCAAGGAATCGTTGCCGACTACGGGGTTCCGCAGATCTCGACGGGTGATATCTTGAGGGCGGCCGTTTCCAACGGGACGCCGCTGGGTCAGCAGGCCGGTCCGCTCATGGCCGCCGGGAAACTCGTTCCCGACGAGCTCGTCATCGGCATCGTCGAGGAGCGGCTCAAGGAAAGAGACTGCGAGCGGGGCTTTCTGCTCGACGGTTTTCCGCGAACGATCCCGCAGGCCCAGTCGCTCGAGGTGGTCCTGCAGAGACTGGGCAAGTCCATCGAGCATGTGGTGTCGCTCGAGGTGCCTGACGACGTCATTCACGAGCGCATGAAGGGTCGTGGTCGCGCAGATGATTCTCCGGCGACGGTTCAGAAGCGCCTCGACGAGTTCCGAAAACTGACGGCGCCGCTCAAGGCCTATTACCAGGAGCGCGGGTTGCTGAGGCCGATCAACGGGGTTGGCACGCTCGAGGACATCGCGGGCGCCATCAAGCGAGCCATCGGCCGCTGAAGGGGCCATCGCGAGGCCTCTTGCAGTGGGTGAGGGAAGGTGGTAGGGCCCGCGCTCCCGCTGATTATCTGGGTTGTTTTTTCGAAGAGAGGTTGGGTCGTTTGGCGAAGGAAGATTCCATCGAGGTTGAAGGAACCGTGAAGGAGCCGCTCCCGAACGCCATGTTCAAGGTGCAGCTTGAGAACGGTCACGAGGTGCTCGCCCACATCTCCGGGAAGATGCGGATGCACTTCATCCGAATCCTCCCCGGCGACAAGGTGAAGGTCGAACTGTCGCCGTACGATCTGACCCGGGGACGAATCACCTACCGCGCAAAGTGAGCTGGGTGCCCGGAAAACGAAGGTTCAACCGCATCACGCAGGTCTCGAAGAGGGTGTCATGAAGGTCCGTCCGTCAGTGAAGAAGATTTGCGACAAGTGCAAGGTCGTTCGCCGTGCAGGTGTCATTCGCATCATCTGCCCGGCGAATCCCCGTCACAAGCAGCGTCAGGGCTGACGCTGTGGTGCAGGCTGTCGTTTTGAATCGGCCGATTACCTCCTGAAGGAAGACGAAAGACATGGCTCGTATCGCAGGTGTTGACCTCCCCGTTCAGAAGCGCGTCGTCATCTCGCTTCAGTACATCTACGGAATCGGCAAGAAGTCGGCAGCGGATATCGTGTCGAAGGCCGGGATCGATCTGGCCACTCGCACGAAGGACCTGTCCGATGAGCAGGCGAAGAAGATTCGTGAGATCATCGAGGCCGACTACACGGTCGAAGGTGACCTGCGGCGCGAGATAACGATGAACATCAAGCGCCTGATGGACCTTGGGTGCTATCGCGGTCTTCGGCACCGTAAGGGGCTGCCTGTGCGTGGTCAGCGCACGCACACGAACGCTCGCACCCGCAAAGGCCCCAAGCGCGGAGTGCAGCGTGTCGCGAAAGCGCCGGCTCCGGCGAAGTAAACACTCCCTGGCGTTCGCGTCTACGGTTGGCGCAATGCTGATCACCTCCACACCACGAAGAGAGAACCATGGCTGAAGAGACTCAAGCACCTGCTGCTCCCGTTGCCGCTCCTGCTGGCGTCGAGGGCGCCGAGGCGAAGAAGGCTGCGAAGGCGAAGAAGGGCAAGAAGAACATTCTCAATGGGGTCGTGCACATTCAGTCGACCTTCAACAACACGATGATCACCATCACCGACGTGTCGGGGAACGTGATCTCGTGGTCGACCGCTGGTGCGCGTGGCTTCAAGGGCTCGCGCAAGTCGACGCCGTTCGCGGCGCAGGTCGCTGCGGGCGACGCGGCGGCCAAGGCGATGGAGCACGGTCTCAAGAACGTTCAGGTGCTGGTCAAGGGGCCGGGAGCCGGTCGGGAGTCTGCACTTCGTGCCATCGCTGCCGCGGGGCTGAAGATCTCGCTCATTCGAGACGTGACGCCGATTCCTCACAACGGATGCCGTCAGGCCAAGCGCCGCCGCGTCTGACCTTCCCTCACTTCCGCGCAAGGATACCGAACTCCATGGCCCGCTATACCGCCAGCGTCTGCCGCATCTGCCGACGCGAAAACCTCAAGATGTACCTCAAGGGCGACCGTTGCTACACGGACAAGTGCGCTATCGAGCGCCGCCCGTACCCTCCCGGCCAGCATGGCCAGGGCCGGGTGAAGTTCTCGAACTACGGCGTGCAGTTACGTGAGAAGCAGAAGGTCAAGCGCATGTACGGTTTGCTCGAGAGCCAGTTCCGTGGCTACTTCGCCCGTGCTTCGTCGTCGAAGGGCAAGACGGGCGAGATGCTGCTGCAGTTGCTCGAACTCCGGCTTGACAACGTCGTGTTCCGCATGGGCTTCGCCGACACGCGCGCCGAGGCGCGTCAGTTGGTGCGGCACGGGCACTTCACCGTCAATGGCAAGCGCGTGAACATGCCGGGCTTCGCCGTAAAGGCCGGCGCCGTCGTCGAGGTCCACGACAAGTCGAAGAAGATCCTCCGAATTCAGGAAGCGATCGAGACCGTCGACCGTCGCGGCGTTCCACAGTGGGTTGAGGTCGACAAGAAGGCGCTCAAGGGCACCGTGAAGACTCCGCCGAACCGCGAGGATCTCACGATGCCTATTCAAGAGCAGCTCATCGTCGAACTCTACTCGAAGTAACAGTTCAGGCGTTCGGGGCTGCGCAGCCTGTTGCCGCGCAGCGAGTCTCAGCGTCTCGAGCATTCACGAGCGAATTTACGCAGCACCTTCATCGAGGGCATCCTCTCGCGCTTCGCGGGTAGGTCGGTGGTGGCCTCGCACACAAGGAGCAGTCCCATGGCAGAGCAGGCCCTCATCGCAAAGAATTGGCGTGAACTCATCAAGCCGCGGCGTCTCGACGTCGACGCCGAGACCTTGACTGGTACCTACGGTAAGTTCGTTGCCGAGCCGCTCGAGCGGGGCTTC
>JADCJJ010000272.1 GCA_020247085.1 Myxococcaceae bacterium
CAGCCGGTCGGCGTCGTCGGCCACGTCTTCGAGCTGCACCTTCGCGTGCGACAGCATCGCCGACAGCCGCGGCGCGCCCCACGACGGCTTCTGCTCGTCGATGACCTTCGCGAGCCACTTCGCGCCCCTCGAGATCATCGGCGTCGAGAGCGTGTCGAAGCGCAGCTTCGAGGTGGCCTTGGCCTCGTTGCGCACCTTCAGCTCGTCGAACAGGCTCATGCCGCCCTTCTTCTTGCGCATGCGCTCCCGGCCGTAGAGGCCGACCAGCTCCGTCGAGCGCGCCGAGATGAAGGGCTGGGTGTCGCCCGTCGCCTGCTGGTACACCCGGCGCTCCGCCGTGCGCAGCTGCTGCGCGGTGATGGCGATGAGGCTGCCCGCCACCTGGTCGACGGGGATCATGTCGAGGATGGTGTCGTGCGCCGTCGGGAGGATGCCGCGGCTCTTCATCAGCGCGTAGATCATCGGCGCCGAGGTGGTGAACCCCTCGTTCCAGCCGGGGAACGGGTAGCGCTGCGCAGACTCGACGATGGACGGGCGCACGATGGCGTAGCGAAGGCCCGGCGTCTTCGCGATGACCTGCTCGCCGAGCGACTTCGTGTACGTGTACGTGTTCGGCCAGCCCCAGTGCTTCGCGCGCTCCATGCCGGCCTCGACGAGCCGGGTGGTGAGCCACAGCTTGCGCTCGCGCCCCACCGCCAGGCGCAGCGCCTTCTCGTCGTTCGGGTCGCGCCCCTCGGACTCGAGCCGCTCGATGGCGCGGGTGCGGAACTCCGAGGCCAGCGCCTTGTCGTCGGCCTGCTCGCGCAGCCGGGCCACCGCCTTCTCGCAGTCGACGAGCTCCTGCTCGATGGAGAAGTCGCGCCCGTCGAGCTCGCCACGCCGCGGGAAGAAGCCGACCACCTCTTCGTCTTCGAAGACCAGGCCCGACCGGCTGCCGGCGACGAAGGCCGTCGACATGTGCACCAGGGGCACGTCCCAGAAGAGGCAGGCGTCGACGAGGTACTTGACCCCGTGCGTGTTGACGTTGAGGCCAACCTCGAGCGACGGGTTGAACGAGACGAGACCGGCGCAGTTCACCACCACGTCGACCTGCCCCTTGAGCGCCCGCCCGGCGGCCTCGTCGAGCCCCATCCACGGGTCGGTGATGTCCCCGTCGAGGATGGTGACCTTCTTCTCGAGCCACTCGAGCGCGGCCGCCTCGCTGCCATACTTCGTGCGCAGCGGCTCGAAGGGCTCGCTCGTGGCTACCTTGTCGAAGAAGCGCGTGCGCGCGTCCTTCGCGCTGCCCCTGCGCACCAGCACGAAGACGTGCGCCAGCTCCTCGCCGTAGTGGTGCAGCAGCATCGACAGCGACACCTTGCCGACGAAGCCGGTCGCGCCGGCGAAGAGCACGCGCTTCCCGGTGAGGAGCTTCGTGACGTCGAGGGGACCCGGAGCGGACGACGGTGAGGCCATGGACGAATCGTGTAGCAGATGGCACCGGCCCGTGGGCCTGCGACGACGACGCGCAGGCCACGGGGGCTGACCGACCGGTCACGTCAGCAGGCCACGGGCGCCCCACCCCGCCGGGCCGTTCGACCCACCCCGGACTTCGTGTGAGACTCGTGGCCGATGCGGGCGAGGCGCTGGCGAGCGTGGCTGGTCGTGGTGGCCGTCGCGGCGGCGCCCCTCGCCCGGGCCGACGAGCTGCCGCCCGAAGTGAAGCTGGGCCTCGAGGCGCTCCGGGCGGGCGAGGCGGCGCGGCTGGAGCAGGCCGTGGGCCCGCTGTCGTCGCTCCCGCTCTATCGGGCCGACCTGACCGTCGACGTCGCCCACCGGAAGGTGGTGGGCCGGGTGGCCGTCACCTGGCATGTGACGCACGCGCCGCTCGACGAGCTGCTGCTGCGCACCACGCCGAACGCCGCGCACCCCGACGCCGTCACGCTGCTCAACGCCGCGGTGAACGGGCAGGCCGCCGAGCTCGAGCATCCGGACTCAACGCTGTGGCGGGTGAAGCTGCCGGCCGAGGCGGTGCCCGGTACGGCGGTGGTCGTCGAGGTGTCGGTGCAGGCGGCGCTCCCCTCGCTCGACGGCGAGGGACCGGCGCAAGACCACGGCGCCTTCGGCGCGAGCGACGCCTTCACCTCGCTGGTGGGCCTGTTGCCCATGGTGCCCCCGACGAAGCCCTCGGGTGAGCTCTTCTCGCCCCCCTCGGGCATGGGCGACCTGTCGGCCTTCGCGCCCTCGGCCTTCATGGTGAGCGTCTCGGCGCCCGCCGGCACCCGGGTGCTGATGCCCGGCGCGCTCCTCGGCGAGGTGCCCGAGAAGGGCGGGCGGGTGCGCTTCACCCACGCCCTCGCCGGCGCCCGCGACTTCCCCATCTTCGTGGCGAGGGGGCTGCAGCGGCTCTCAGCCCCGGCAGGCGACGTCACCGTCGAGGCCTGGGTGCGGCGCGACGACGCCCAGGCCCGGGCGGTGCTCGACCACGCGGCCTATGCGGTGAAGGCGCTCGCCCTGCGCCTGGGCCCCTCGGCGCACCGGGTGCTGCGCGTGGTCGAGGCGCCGCTCGCCCGGGGCGCCGGCGGCATGGAGTTCCCCGGCCTCATCACCGTCTCGAGCACGCTCGTCACGGGCGCCGCCGACCCGCTCGGGGCCCTGGGCCTCGGCGACGCGGCCTCGGACCCGGCGGTGGCGGCCATGGTGCTGCCGATGCTGAAGGGCTTGCTGCGCGCCTCGCTCGAGTTCACCGTCTTTCACGAGGTGGCGCACCAGTACTTCGCGTGCCTCGTCGGCAGCGACGCCGTCGACGAGCCGGTCGCCGACGAACCCCTCACGCAGCACGTCGCGCTGCTGCTCCTCGAGTGGCGCCGCGGCAAGAAGGCCGCCGACGACGTGCGCGAGGGGCAGGTGAAGCTCGCGTACCAGCTCTGGCGGCTGATGGGCGGCGACGACGTCAAGGCCGACCAGCCCACCGGCGCCTTCACCTCGACCACCCAGTACGCGGGCATCGTCTACGGCAAGGCGCCGCTGCTCTTCGACGCGCAGCGAAAGCTCGTCGGCGAGGACGGCTGGGAGAAAGCGCTCAAGGCCTACGTCGAGCAGCACCGCTACCGCTGGGTCACCTCGAAGACCCTCACCGAGGTGGCCTCGAAGCTCGCGCCGGGCAAGGCGCGCGGGCTCGAGGCGCTCCGCCGCCGATGGCTGGAAGAGACCCACGGCGACGAAGACGTCGGCACCTTCGCCATCGAGACGTTGCTCGGCGGCCACGGCGCTCCCCGCGACGCGCACCTCGACGCCGAGACCCTCGAGCTCGTCGAGCAGCTGCTGCAGCAGCTCCGAGGCGGGCGCTGAAGGCGGTCCCGGTGGGGATGTTCTCAGAGCCCGGCGCGACCGCCGGCAAACCCGAAGCCGCCTCGCCCGGGTTGCGGCATGGACCGGGTTCGGCGCGAGCGCTCCATCGGCACCGCCAGCCCGAACGCCGAGCGGTGAGGGCGTGACGTCGGCCGGAGCCTCGCGGGCGCGACTGCGTCAGCACCAGAACCGGCGCGAGGCGGTGCCGCGCTCGCTCGCGGAGCGTCAGTACCCGGCGCGGGCGATGCCCTTGTACAGCGAGCCGAACGAGCGGAGGTTGTGCACGATGCCGAAGGCGCAGCCACGCGCCTCGTACACCCACGACGAGCCCCAGCCGTCACCCGACTCGTAGATGACGATGTGGCCGCCGGTGCCGTCGTTGTAGACGAGCGCGTCAGCCTTCTTGAGCGCCCCGCGCGACACCGTCGACCACTGGCTGTTCGCCTTCACGAAGTCCCAGGTGCTGTAGGGGTGCGCCTCTTTCGTCATGTCGTCGTTCCACGACGGCACCGTCCACACCTTGGCGGCGAACCCCGAGCAGTCGGCGCCGTACTCGCCGCGGTAGGTGCAGTTCGGGCAGTTGCCTGTGCAGACACCCTTGTTCTGCGAGGTGACGCCGAAGGGCAACCATCGGCCCTTGCCCCAGCGGTAGCCGAAGCCCACGGCCCCCTTCGCCCGGGTGATGGCCTGGTCGCGCGACGCTCCGCCGCCCGTGCTGATGGGGGCCGGCGTCGAGGGGGCCCGAATCAACGTCAGGTAGCCGCCGTGCGCCCAGCCCTCGATGCCGTTGTACCGCACGTTGTACCAGCTGCCGCTCGGCGTCCCGCGGTTCACCGTCGTCAGGGTCGCGCCACTCGGCATCACCAGCCGCACCCGGTTCTCGAGCGACGGGCCGGTGCGAAGGTTCAACTCCGCGGTCGTCCGCAGCGTCGAACCAATCGCCACCCCGCCTGACAGCTCCGAGGTGATGGTCGCGGTGTCCTCGTTCGCGCCCCGCAGCAGCTCGCTGTCGCCGGCCGTGTCCGTCGCCGTCCCCGCGCACGCCGCCAGCACCGCGCTCACCACCACCACCACCGACAGTCGCTTCGTTCCGGCCATCGCTGCTCCCTCGAAGTGTCACCCGCGGGTGACGCACACTGAAGGTGCAGGAGAGCGATATTCGTACCACTGACGACACCCGGGACTGGCTCTGCTCAACAGCCCGACTTTCCTTCGGAAACGTAATTATTTTTTCCATTTTAGTCGTCGCACAACAGGTCATCCGCGTGTTTCGATGCCAGACAGAGCCGGCCCGGAACCATACAGTTCAGAACGGATGTGCGGGCTCGCGAGGGGGGCCGAAACGTGGTTTTCGGGGTGGGCATGAGCCCTGGACGACGGCGCGTGGTGGTGGGCGGCGTGTTGATGGCAGCCCTGGCGCTCCTTGCCTGGTGGCTCTCCGCGAGGGCGGAATCCCCCCGCGCTGAGCGCCTGGACGACGAGGTGGGCGGGCAGCGTGCAGCGCCAGGCCTCGGTGCGGGAGGCGACGCCTCTCTCCAGGCGCGCGGCGCGGCCGGGTCCCAGGCGAGGGGGCCGACGAGCGCCGATGCCGGCGTCGAGGTGGTGGCGACGTTCGGGTGGGGCAGCGGAGACGACCAGCTCGGCCGCGACCGCCAGCCCGAGGGCAACCCCGAGGGGCCAATGAGCTTTGCCCCGGGCCCGGACGGGAGCGTGTGGATCCTCGACCAGGTCAACCAGCGGCTGGTGAAGATCGGCCCTGCGGGCCGGCGCCTTGGAACGGTGCCGCTGCCCCTCCAGGCGGCGCAAGACGTCGTGGTGACGAAGGACGGCTCGGCCCTGGTGATGGACCGGCTGGTCGACAAGGCAGTCGCCGTCATCGGCCCCGACGGAAAGCCCCGGGGCGAGCTGAAGCTCGAGGGCAAGGGCGTGCCCGAGGGCGGCGCGACGACGGGCCTCTTCGAGGACGGCGACGACGTCCTGGTGGAGCGGGAGCACGGCGACCTGGTGCGGCTCGGAAAGGTGTCGGGCAAGGCCGACCCGGAGCGCGGTGAGGTGCCTGGGCGCCCGTCGAAGGACGGCGCGGCCTACCTGACGGCGATGCTGGTCGACCCTGCGGCGGGCCTCGTGGCGCTGACGTCGGTGTCGAAGGCGACGCTCGCGCACCGCTTCACCAGCCAGCTGTCCTTCGGCAGCGCCGTGCTGGCGCTCGTGCTGCTCGACAGCGACGCCTCGGGGCTCGCCTACGTCGGCGCGCAGCGCGAGGTCGCCGGGTCGACGCCCGAGGCGCCGCGGGTGGGCCTCTCCGTGCTGTGCGTCGACGGCGCCGATGGGCGCCCGGTGGGGCAGGTGTCGTTCCCCGCCAACGCCGTGCCCGAGGAGTCGTTCCGCGAGCTCGCCGTCGGCGGCGACGGGGCGATTCTCTTCCTGCGGCGGACCGAGCAGGGCGCCCAGCTCGAGCGCCACCGCTGCCGCTGACGCCGCGGCGCCCGGCCTCGCCATGCTGCAGCCCGACCTCGAGGCGATCGCCTCAGGCTCCCTCGAGGAAGAACAGCGCCACCGGCGCAAGCGCCGTCACCGCTGACGTGACGAACAGCCCGCAGGCGGCGAGCTGGAGGTTGCGCGCGGCCTGAGCCGTCGAGGGCGCCATGCCGATGTTCGCGCTCGGCCCCGCGCTGGCCCTGCTCTGCGCGGTGACGCTGCAGCCGGTGGTGAAGCCCAGCGATACCATCGCCCCCCCGCCCAAGACCCACGTCCAGAGCCGGCGCTTCGGCGCCGCCGCGACCGGCACCGTCGGGGCGATCGACGACGTCAGCGGACCATCGCCCACGGCTCGTCCTTCGCTGGCGCTCCCACCAGCGGTGGCGGCGGCGGACGTGCGCCGGCGACGAGGGGCGCGAGGGTAGCGGGCGGCTCGGCCGTCGCATGGCCGGCGGCCCTCACCATGCGCCGGTGTCGCCTGCCGGAAGCTCGATGGCGCTCGGCGCGGTGCCCTGCAGCTTGCCGTCCCCCTCGATGGTCGCGGTCGATGGGTCGGTGAACCCCATCAGCTGCTGCTCCCCACGTCCCCCGGAGCCGGCGCTCGAGGGTGGCGATGGCGGCCAACACCCCGTCACGGTCGTTCGCGTCGGGAGACGTCAGCAGGGAGTCCCGGTGCGCGCGCATCGCGCGGGGCACGCCACCGCGCTGCTCGCATCACCGGCCGCTGTTGAAGACGAGCAGCGGGCTCGGCGTGTCCGCGCGCGCCGCTTCGAAGCGAGCGGCGGCCTCGGCGTCGCGACCCTGCTGGAACGACTGCTGACTGGCAGCGAACGCCTCGTTCGCCCTGGCGACGGCCTCGCGCTCCGACAACACCATCGGCGTCACCTCCGGCGCAGCCATCACCAGCGCAACGGCCACTGCGAGCACGGTCATCCTCCGTCGCTCCCGCCCGGCCCCGTGACGAGACCCGGTGCTTCAGCTCGACGACCTCGCCTCGAACGACCTCGGAGCTGTCGAACCCGCCGCGCCCTCGCCGTGGCATGGCTGGCGCGCGCTCGTCCCCGGACTTCGGCAGCCGGCGCCGCTGGCAGGCGTCCAGCGAGAGGTCGCGGAGCCGTCACGGCGCTGGCCGCATTGGGTATGGTGCCGCTGCACTCTTCGACGAGGCTCCATGAACGACACCGACCGCCAACTCGCTGAGCTCAAGGCCGAGCTCCACCGCATCTCCCTCGCCAACCGCCGCCGCAGCCGGCTCCACCTGGCCCTCTTCGTGGGCGCCGGGCTCAGCGCCGCAGGGGTGGTGCTCGCGCAGCCCGCCCTCACCACCTTCAACGCCGACGAAGCGGCCCTGGCGTCCGCCGTGAACGCCAACTTCTCGCAGGTGGCGACCTTCACCGTGCCCCGGGGCGGCATCATCTTCTTCGACGGGATCTCGTGTCCCCCCGGTTGGACGCAGGTCGCGCAGGGCCGCGCCATCGTCGGCCGCCCGGCCGCGGGCACCAACGGTCAGGCGTTCGGGACCGCGCTCTCGAACGACGTGGAGCCGAACCACGCCCACACCCTGTCCCCGGCCGGCGCCCACAGCCACGGCGGCGAGACCGGCTCCTTTTCGAACTGGGCGCAGGGCCCGGTCAACTGGATCGTACAAGTCGGCTCGCAGAGCCCTTGGCACCACCGGCACTCCATCAGCAGCGACGGTGAGCACTCGCACCCTGCCTCGAGCGTGGGCGCGGGATCCATCCTGCCCTACGTGTTCTACACGGCTTGCCGGAAGACCTGACGAGCGGCCAGCACACGGTGGCGCCGGGTGACTCGCGACAGGCGACGCGCCCGTCATCAGTCTCCTTGGGCTGTCACCGGCAGTAGCCCTGCGCGTTGCAGGTTTGCCCGCCGCCGCACAGCTGTGACGGGTTGTTGTTGCAGTTGGGGACGCACACGCCGAACGGCGCCGTGGCGTTGTTGACGGTCACGGTGTCGCAGACGTACCCGGTTCGACAGGTGCTCTGCCCGGCGCCGGGGCCGGTGCAGTTCCCGAAGCAGTACGCATCAGCGCCGACGACCAGGCACGTGCCGCTGAAGCACGTACCGTCGGTCGCACACGCAGGAGCGCAATACCCGCCGGGAAAGACTGCGTTGGGCAACAAGCAGGAACCGGGCTCACCCGTCGCCGTTCCGGTCCCGGTCTGGCACGCCTGGTCGCTCGTGCACGCCGCGCCGGGGCTCCCCGTGGTGACCGTGCAGGCCTTGCTGCTGCACGTCGAGTTGAACGAGCAGGACTGACAGCGGGAGCCGCCGAAGCCGCAGGCAGTCCTCGAGGTTCCGCTCTGGCACCCGAACTGGGGATCACAACACCCCGAGGCACACGTCGTGGCGTTGCACGCCGACATCACCTGACAGGAGCCGTTGAGGCACGTGCGGCCCGTCGAGCATACCGTGCACGCCGAGCCGTTGATGCCGCACGCCACGACGCTCGTGTTCTGGATGCAGGAGTTGCCGACGCAACACCCAGCGCAGTTCGAGGCGTTACACAACGAGCTGCTGCCCCCGCCCGCGCCCCCGCCCGCGACGCCACCGCCGGCGCTCCCGCCACCAACCGACGCCCCGCCGGCGCTCCCGCCGCCGACCGACGCCCCGCCGGCGCTCCCGCCGCCGACCGACGCCCCGCCGGCGCTCCCGCCACCGACCGACGCCCCGCCGGCGCTCCCGCCACCGACCGACGCCCCGCCGGCGCTCCCGCC
>JADCJJ010000273.1 GCA_020247085.1 Myxococcaceae bacterium
CTCTGGCTCTGCTGAAGCAGCCGCTGCGCCTCGGCGAAGGTGAGGGGCGCCGGCTGGGGGGCCTCGCGCGGTGGCGGCGCCGGCGCTGCCGGAACGGGCGACGCGACGGGCCCCGGCGCCGCCTCCTCGAGGGCCGTGCCCTGCACGATGGGCGGCTCCTCGTCGTGCAAGGTGGCCTGCGCGTAGATTGCGGCGAAGTCGGCCTCGTTGATGAGGTCGGCGACGTCGGCCGGCCTCGGGGGCCCCGCCTGCTGGGCCTTCGTGGGCCGCAGCGTGTTCATGTCGATGGGGCGCAGCGGCCGGAACGCCCGCGCGTGCTTGCGTAGCAGCTGCGCCATGCGGAACTCGGGGATGACGACCTGCACCACCCGCTTCCCCGTCGTGAAGGCCAGGCGGTCGATGGCGGCGAGCTGCCCGGGGCTGATGACGGCCACCGTCAGGCGGGTCTCGTCGAGGCGCATCGGCAGCACGTCGTGGTCGTCGTAGAACTGCGCCGGCGCAACGGCGAGCGCCCCGGGCTCTGGTACCATCTCGCCCGAGGCGAACGGCAGGTGGTGCTGCCGCCCGAGCACGCGCGCCAGGTCGGCCTCCTTCACGAAGCCGAGTTCGACGAGGTTGGTCCCCAGTCGGCCGCCGTACACGACCTGCGCCTCGAGGGCCTCCTCGAGCTCCGCCTGCGAGACGAGGTAATCGGACAGCAGCAGGCTGCCCAGCCGGGGCGGCGCCGAGGCGGTGCCCATGGCGCTACGCTGCGGCATCGAACGGGTGATGCGAGAGGCCGACGAGCGTGCCCTCGGGGTCGCGCACGTAGACCGTCCACCCGGTCTCGCGCTCGATGGGCACGCCCCGCCGGGCGAGGTGTTCGCGCAGCCCGGGGCGCGCGGCAGGCTCGACGCGCAGGGCGATCATCGACGGGCCCAGGGCGTCTCGGGGCGGCGCCAGCCCAGCCGGCAGGTGCTCGACGGCGAGGAACCCGGCGAGGGCGTCAGCCCCCTCGACGGCGAGCCACACGCTGCGGAGCGTGCCGTCGTCGCGGAGGTGGCGCTTCACCTCGGTGAGGCCCAGCACGTCACGGTAGAAGGCCGAGACGCGCTCAACGTCTCGCGCCTGGAGGGCCAGGTGGTGGAACCCGAGGCTCCTCACGGCAGCGACGCGACGTACTTCAGCACCGCCTCGACGAGGGGCGAGGGCTCGTCCGGCGCTGCCGACCCCTCGGCCGGCTCCGGAAGGCGAATGGAGGACGGCGCCGGCCGGGCCCGGGCGAAGCGGGCCTGCGGGTGCAGCCAGACGTCGGGCCGGGAGGGCATCTCGGGGCGCGTCGACATCACTCCTGCTCCGGCTTCTTGTCGTACTTCGTGAGCAGATCGTCGACCGCCTCACGCAGGTACTCGGACTGGGCGATGCGGGTGCGCTTCGACAGCTCGCGCAGCTTCTCGACCTTTTCGGCCTCGACGAGCACGTGGGTGCTCACGACCTGCCGCTCCTGGCGGTCGGTCGAAGCTCCCCTGTCGGCGAGGTTCTCGGAGACGGCGGCGGTTCCCAACGGTGCGTCGTGCATCGTGCTCTCCCCTGTGGCGTTCGCGACGAGGCGCTACAGCCCTGTCGAAGGAAGATGAGACGACGCCTCGGGTGGGTGGTCAAAAAAACCGCCCCGATTCGCGGAGCGGCGCGAATCGGGGCGCTGTGGCCAGGGACGGACTCGAACCGTCTACCTGCGGATTATGAGACCGCCGCTCTAACCAGATGAGCTACCTGGCCGGTACTTCGGGAAAGCGGGCGCGGTCTCTACACGCGAGGTGACGCTCCCGCAAGCACGTCAAGCGCCCTGACGGCGGCCCCGGTCACGCCTGACGTCGGGCATAGCGGCGATGATCGACCATCAGGCAGCGGTCCTGGACGACGTCGATGCCGGCCTCGACCAGGCGCTGAGCGAACCCGTCGTTCCGGATGCCGAGCTGGAGCCACACGGCCTTCGGCCTCGCAGCCAGCAGATCGTCGAGGTGGGGCGGCAGGTCGCTCGGGCGCCGGAAGACGTCGACGAGGTCGACCGGGCCGCCGGGCACGTCGACCACCCTTCGCACGACGGGCTGGCCGAGGATGCGCGTCACCTCGGGGAAGTACACGGGCACCGGCAGCACCTCGAGGCCCGCCGCGGCCAGGTACGCAGGCACATCGAAGGCCGGCTGCCCAGCCTGCTGCTCGGTCTTGATTCCCAGCACCGCGACGCGCCGCACCTGCTGCACGAGGACGGCGAGCGAGGGCTCGTCGTCGATGAGTCTGGCCATGACTCTGCTTTACTGAAGCCAGAGGCCCACATGCACCTGCTCCTGTCGACCCTGCTCGCCGCCGCCCCGACGACGCCGCCCCCCTCGGTGTTCGCCCTCGAGGGCCAGCCCTTCCTCTCCGTCGCCCGGAGCGACCTGACGACGCTTCGGCGCTTCGTCGTCGGCCTCGAGGCCTTGAGCGCCCGGGCCCAGGCAAACCGCGCCCTCTTCACCAGCGCCTCGGGGTCGGTGCTGACGCCGGAGCAGAAGCGCACGGTGCTGTCGACCTGGGGCGCACTCTTCGCCTACTTCTCGTCCATCGAGGGGCTCCGCCAGAAGTACTGGAGCTTCGTCAAGCTGCTCCCCACCGATGCGCGGCACGCCTGGGGCTATCTGATCACCCACACCGCGCTCACCGCGCTGCTCGCCCACGGCATGGGCTTCGCCGACCTGACGCTGGGCAACGCGCAGCTCGAGACCCTGCTCGACGAGGCGAACGAGGAGTTCGGCGTACCGGCCGGCGCCTTCGCGGCCTTCAAGCTCAAGGCGATTCACGTCGCCACCTCGACACAGCTGGTGACGGGCGACGCCTGGGCGCTGACGGTGACGCCGACGATGAAGCGGGCGAAGGCGTTCGACGAGGCCGACGTGAAGTGGGCCTGGAGCGAGATGAAGGCCGACTCGAAGCGGGCGAAGGGCGCTCTCGTCAAGAAGGGCGTGAAGCTCTTCGCCGGCAACGCCACCGACATCTTGAAGGACACGACGATGCAGACGGTGTTCCCCGTGCAGAAGAGCTTCGCCGAGTGGATGGGAGACACCCGCGTCGCGCGCAACGGCAAGCCGCTCTTGAGCGCCTCGTTCGTCGAGCGCGAGGTGCTGCCGAAGCTGCAGCCTGGCGACGTCGTCGTCACCCGGCAGAACTGGTTCCTCTCGAACATCGGCCTGCCGGGCTTCTGGCCGCACGCCGAGCTGTACGTCGGGCGCCCCGACGAGTGGACGGCGCTCGAGCGTGACGACGGCGTGCAGGCGTGGCTGAAGACGCAACCCGAGCGGGCCGCCACCCTCGCCGCGCTGCTCGAGCGGCGCTACCCCCAGAAGTGGAAGACCTACGTCGGCGGCACCGACTTCCAGGGGCACGGCCCCATTCGCGTCATCGAGTCCATCAGCGAGGGCGTCAGCTTCACCGCCATCGAGCACGCCTTCGGCGTGGACTACCTGGGCGTGCTGCGGCCTCGGCGCCCGCCCGTCGAGAAGGCCCGGGCCATCGAGCGCGCCTTCCTCTACCAGGGGCGCCCCTACGACTTCGACTTCGACTTCTTCTCCGACGCGACGCTGGTGTGCACCGAGCTCGTCTACAAGGCGTACCAGGCCGACGCGGACATGAAGGGCCTCGACCTGCCCCTGGTCGACGTCGCGGGCCGCCGCACGCTGCCGGCAAACGACATCGTCAAGCGCTACGACGCGGAGGGTGACGGCCCCAACCGGCAGTTCGACTTCGTGCTCTTCGTCGACGCCGTCGAGGCCGAAGACCGGGTCTTCTCGTCGGACGCGAAGACCCTCAAGGCCTCGCACCGGCGCCTCAAGTGGGACATCGCGCAGAGGTGAAGCCCTACGCGCTCGGACAACCGCCGGGGAGGGCGCAACTGCTCGACGCGCTGGCCCACACTCCGGCCCGGCTCGACCTCGTGGCCCTCGCCGTCGCCCGGCTGGTCGACGCGCACGTCGACGACGCGGCGGCCTTCGAGGCACTCGACGCCCTGGGCGCCCGGGTCGAGCACCGCCTGTCCGCGCGCTCGGGTCCCGGCCGCGGCGGCCTCGACGCGCTCGTCTCGGTGCTGGCGGGCGACGAGGGCTTCGCCGGTGACGCCCAGCGCACCAGCGACCCCGCCAACAGCAGCCTGCCGCAGGTCCTCACGCGGCGCCGGGGGCTGCCCATCACCCTGTCGGTGATCTACGCCGAGGTGGGCCGGCGCGCCGGGCTCACGGTCGACGGCATCGGGCTGCCCGGGCACTTCATCGCCCGGCTCGATGACGAGTACTTCGACCCCTTCGGCGGTGGGCGGCGGTTGTCCGTCGACGACTGCCGGCGCCTCGTCGAGCGGGCCCAGGCGACGTTCTCACCACGACACCTCGAGCCCGTTCCGGCGACCGCCATCGCGTGGCGCATGGTGAACAACCTCAAGGGCGTGTGGCTGCAACGAGCCGAGACCGAGCGCGCGCTCCAGGCCGTCGACCTGCTGCTGGCGATGCACCCGAACCACCCGGCCGAGCTGCGCTTGCGGGCGAGCCTGCTGGTCGACCTCGGCGCCTTCGGTGCCGCGATCGCCGATCTCGAGCGCTGCCGCACCCTCTCCACCGACCGCGATGACCTGCTGGGGCTCGCGCGCGCCATCGAGGCGCTTCGCGTCAAGGTCGGGCAGCTCCACTGACCCAAGCGCGCTGGAAGGTCCACCAGCGCGGTGACCGCCGCTTACCGTGGCGAGACCGTGAACGGCAGGTAGGCCGCCGCGTCGCGGCACTCGACGAGGGCAAAGCGCGTCGCGCGGTTCGGGTCGGGGCGAGGGTCGGAGCTCCACTGCTTGAGGTCTGACTGCGAGTTGTCACCCGGTCGGAGCGACGGGAAGAGCCGGTGCAGTCCATTCGGGAGGTGCACGTCGCACTGCGCCCCCGGCGGGGAATCAAAGTAGACCATCACCCGCACCGTGGCGTCGGTGCTCCCCAGCAGGCCGCGATCGGTCGTCATCACCACCGACCCCTTGAGCCTGGGGCGCTCGGTGGGCTTTGCCGCGGTCACCTCTCCTACTCCCGGCTCCTTCGGCTTCAACTCCGTCGGCCGGACCTCGATGGTCCTGGGGTCGGCGGGCTTCACTTCGTCGGCAGGCTTCACCGCCTCGACAGGCTTCACCGCCTCGACAGGCTTCACCGCCTCGACGGGCTTCACCGCTTCGACGGGCTTCGCCGCTTCGACGGGCTTCACCTCGGCCACAGCCGTCACCCCTGGCCGAGCCTCGGTCGGCTGTGGCCCTGGCGTGCGGACGACCTGGCGCGGGCGCTCGGTCACCGTCTCGTCGACGAAGGCGAAGAGCTCGCTGGGGTGCGCGTCATCTTCTTCCATCAGCAACTCCGCGACGGTGCCCCGCGCCTTCAGCTCGAGGACCCGGGCCTGGCCGAAGATCTCGCGCTGGCCACCCTCACCAGGTCCCCCGACGAGCCGGAGCCGGTCTCCTTCCCGAAGCGCCTGGCCCTTGTCGAGGTCGATGAAGGCTCCGTCGGTGCGGCGAATGATCTTGAACACCTGCCCCTTCGGCGTCACCCGGGCCCGGGGTTGCGGTGAAGCGTCAGGGGCTCCCTCGGCCACGGGAGCGGGCGACGGCGCGGCGACCTCGACGGGCGCCAGGGTCGCGACGGGCGCGGGGTCGGCGACGCGCGGCACCTGGTCAGCCGTCTTCGCCCCGTCGGCGCCGAAGAGCGCGTACGCGCCTCCCCCAAGCGCGGCGAGGGCGAGGGCCCCCAGGACCAGGAAGGGCGCCAACGAACGCCTGGGCGCCACCAGCGGCGCATCGTCGTCGGGTTGCACCTGCTGCGCGGGCGACGAGGGCGGCCTCGCCGCGGAACCCGACTCGGCTCGCCCTGGAGGTACGGCCGGCTGCTGGGCCGCTGATTCGAGCGCGAGGGCGCGCTGCGCGGGGGTCTGCGCCGGCGCCGAGGCGTCGCGCACGAACGTGCCCTCGGCCGCACCCCTGAGGGTCTTGCCGACCGGGGCAGGGGTCGTCGCGGGCGACGTGAGGGCCACCGCTGAGCGCCCGCCCTTTCGCATCACCGAGAGCTGTGATTGCAGCCGACGCTCGGCGGCGAACTCCTCGGGGCAGATGGCCCGCACGAAGTGGCCCGCCTCTTCGGACGACACCGACAGCTCCTCGCGCACGGCGATCTCGTTGAGCGCGCGGGAGAAGTCGTCGGCGCGCCGGTAGCGCGCATCGGGCTCCGCAGCGAGCGCGCGCAGCACCACCTCGTCGAGCGCCTCACTGACCTCGGGCCCGCGCATCTGGCGCAGCGAGGGAATGTTCGGCCGAGCCATCTTCATCACCATCTCGGCCATGGTGTTGCCGTCGTAGAGCGGGCGCCCGGCGATCATCTCCCACAGCACGATGCCGGCCGAGAAGATGTCGCTCCGGGCATCGACGGGTGTCGCCAGCGCCTGCTCCGGCGACATGTACCCGAGCTTGCCCATCACCGTGGCCGGCAGCGTGTGCTTCGACCGGGCGCTGCTCTTGGCGAGCCCGAAGTCGATGACCTTCACCTCGCCCTCGTACGACAGCATCACGTTCTGCGGAGACACGTCGCGGTGGACGATGCCGAGCGGCGTCCCCTCGGGGCTCGCCTTGCGGTGCGCGTAGCCGAGGGCCTCGGCCATGAGCCGCCCGACGTGGAGCGCGATGGGAATGGGCAGGAAGGTGCCTGTCGCCGCGGCCCGGGTCAGAATTCGCGAGAGGTCGACGCCCGGCACGTACTCGATGGCCATGAAGAGCGTGCCGTCGGATTCTCCCATGTCGTACACCTGCGCGATGTTGGCGTGCGTGAGGTGCGTGAGGACGCGCGCCTCGTGGCGGAAGCGGTCGACGAACTGCGTCTCGGCCTGCATCTGCGGCAGGATGGTCTTGACGATGCAGAGCTTCTCGAAGCCGCCGGCGCCGCTCAGCCGCGCGAGGTGCACCTCGCCCATGCCGCCCTGGCCGAGCGTGAGGAGCAGCTCGTAACGCCCCAGCATGCGGTGCGGTTGTTCGATGCCAGACATGACGTCGCTCGACTCTAGCGGGCTGGCCCGCGCATGCGAGGTTTGTCACCTCACCGATTGCGCGTGAGGGCCGTTGAATGACGGCCGTGGATCTCCGTATGCAGTGCCCATGTTCGCCCTCGCGCTGACGCTGGTGCTGGCCCAGGAGCCATCGACGCTGAAGCCGTCGCTCCCCGGGGCGGTCTTCAAGCCTTCGTCGATCCAGACGACGAGGGCCGGAGAGGGCTCGACCTTCTCCCCCAACGTCTACGGCGCGCCCAGCACCCTGCCCGGCGCGAACACGAACCCGCTCGTCAAGCGGGTCACGATCGTCGAGGGCCGGGCCGCGCCGTGCGAGACCCTGGCGGTGGTCTCGACCTGCGACGACGTCAGCGTGGTGGAGGCGAAGGTCGTCAACGAGCCGCTCGTCGTGTCAGACGCCGGGCCGCCCCTCGTCCCTCACCTGGCCTTCGTCGGCCTCAAGGCCGGCCGGACCACCTGCGCCTGCGGCATCTCGCGAGATGCCTTTCAGCTCGTCTATGACATCACCGTCATCGGCCTCGACGAGGCGATGCTCCCGGTCGCGAGAAAAGTCGTGGTCGCGGCCTTCGAGCGGCGGTATACGGTGCGCGTCGTTCAGGTCCCGTAGCTCAGCTGGATAGAGTACTGGCCTCCGAAGCCAGGGGTCGCGCGTTCGAATCGCGCCGGGACCGCTCCTGTCGTGCTTGAAGTCATCCGTCGCGCGCCGCCCCTCACGCGCGCTGTGCGATGGCCCACGTCGCGAAGAGCCGGAAGAGTTCCGGGGCGAAGCGCTCCGAGTGCTTTGCCGCCAGCACCTCGAAGGCCGCCGCATGCCCCCGGCCGCACTCCTGGGCGAGGGCATCCCATGCCTCGGCCATCGACAAGATGGTCGCCACCACGCCGGGCCCGCGCACCTGGACGTTCGCCGAGCGGGCGAGACCTGCCTCGAGCGCGGTCACCGCCGCCGAGGGCCCCCGCCGGTGCTTGAGCTGCGCGAGGAAGAAGAGCCCGACCCGGAGCCGCCGCTCCTCAGGCAGCGGCAGCCCGGGCGGCGTCGGCGACGAAGCGGGCACGCTCGCCTCTCCGAGCGGGAACAGCAGGCCGAGCTCGGCGAGCTCCCACAGCGCGTGCTCGTCGAGCTGCAGCTCGGCCCCGAAGGCCGTCGCGATGCACGCGGTGTTGACCGCGTGCACCGCCCATGGCTCGAGAGCGTCCGTAGGGGCGACGGCGAGGACGCGCCAGGCCCCCGCGGTGGCGAGCGTGACCCATGAGCGGAGCAACGGCTCGAGCGAGACCACGGGCGGGAAGTGGCCCGCCGCGGCGTTCGGGCGCTGCTCCCTGACGAAGGCGAGCGCCCGGGCGACCAGCTCGGCGCTGCGCGCTCCCCCGTCGCCGGACAGGGGTTGGGGCGACACCGGCTGCACCAACCGGCCAGACCACGTCATCACCTGCACGCGCGGCGACGCCTCGGGTGTCCCCTCGGGATCCGTCAGCTGGAGGACCGCGGCCCGCAGCGCCGACGGCTGAACCGGCCCGTCGACGCGGAGGCTCCGCACGTCGCACGAGGTGAACGCCTGGGCCAGCTCTTGCGAGACGGCGCCACCGCAGAAGACGAACGGAACCGGCACCCCGTTCAGCAGCACCCCATCCGAGGTGACCGAGAACTCGAAGCGCCCCTCCTGGGCGACCACCTGGCGGACGCCACCGCACAGCCGGCCGATCGCCGCGTCGAGCTGCCCGGCCGCGAGGTCGAGCGCGAGGGCCCCGCGCACCACCGTGAGCAGCTCGAGTACGACGAGGCGCCTGAGGCGCACCATCTGCTCGGGCGGCAACCGGGTGTTCGTCACCACGACCTCCGACGCCGAGAGCCGCGCCGCCGCCGCGGCGCGCACCTCGTCAGGCTGCCCGGGGTCGGCCGACAGAAGCTCGAGGGCTTGCCGCGCCGCCGCGCCCTTCGCCCGTCCCAGCCCCTCGACCATCGGCAGGCGCCTCTGGGCGAGGCGCTTGCGGTTGAGCAGGTTCGCCTTCTCGGCGAACCGCTCGAGCACGAGCGGGACCGCGACCGGGTCGCTCGAGCTGGCAAGCGCCTCGACCAGCGCGACGCGCTCGGCCTCGGGCCGCTCGTCGAACTGCTCCGACGCGAAGTGCGGCATCAGCACGCGGGCCACGCGCGCGTCGCCGAGCTCAGTCATCAGCTCAAGCGCCTTCAGCCGCACCTCGCTCAAGCGGTCGCCGAGCGCCAGCTCGAGGAGCTGCACCCCGTCGGCGCCACCTGCCCTCGCACGGCCCGTCATCACCGCGAGCGTGAGCGGGATGTCGCGCCGCGACAGCACCTTCGCGAAGACGCGCTGGCGCTCGGAGAGCGGGAGGTGCCGCTCGAGCACCTGCGCCCAGGCGGCGACGTGCTTCACGTTCGGCACCTCGAGGCGTTGGATCACCGGCGTCGGGTCACCCAGCGTCGACGCCAGCGTGCGGCACAGCAGGTCCTGCGCCGCGCCCGCCTCGAGCTGCTCGATGGCCCACATCACCACGGGAACGGCCGGCGCACCGAGCGCCCCAATCCACGCCTCGAGTGACCTCACGTCGTCGGGCAGGCCTCGGCGCAGCTGCTCGACCAGGAGCATCCAGGTTCGCGGGCCCGACAGCTGGCCGCGGACCCAGCCGCCAAAGGGGCTGCCCTCGGCCTGCTGCCCGGCGGCCCGCTGCGCCAGCCAGCCGAGGGTGCCGTGGTCCTCCGCGACCTGGACCGCCGCGAGGACGCCGCCGGCGTGCCACGCGATCCACGGCGCCAGCTCCTGAGCGCCATTCAGGTGCCGCGAGGCGAGCAAGAAGAAGCGCCGCACCGAGGCGAGCCGGTCGCTCGTCACCGCCGCGCGCAAGGACGAGAGCAGGGCCGTCGGCTGCCCGCGGGTCGGCGCCGTCGCCCACGTCGCGAGGGCGCCACCCACGAGGGGCCCGGGCCGGAGGGCGAACGGGGCCGACGCCGCGGGTGGGAGCCCGCTGAAGGACGGGCTCGCGGGCGGCCCGTGGGGCGCCGAGGGGCGCGCCTCGAACCCGCGCGCCGGCGTCTGCAGCCCTCCCCCGGCGGGTGGACCGGCTGGCGGCGGAGCCGATGGGCGCGGCGCTCCGTCCGAAAGAGGCGCCACCGGGAAGGGAATGGGCGTCAGCTGCCACGCGGACGACGAAGGGCGCCCCGGCGGCGCGACGCCCTTCCGGAGCGACTCCGGGCTCAGCGAAGGGAACGGCGCCGGGGTCGGCTGCCAGTGGACCTGCCCCGGCTGCGAGGGCCGTGACGGGCTGACCTCGGGGCCGGCGGGCGGTGGGCGCGCCCCCGGGGCCAGCACCGGCGGCGCCGACGGGCGCGCGACTGGAATGGGCTCGGCCCTGAAGCCCCCCCCCGCTCCGCTCCCGCCCAGGAACCCCTCGACCCAATCCGTCTGGCGCGGGGCGTCGACGCTCGTCGCCGGCTCGTCGCCGCTCGCGGCCACCGCCCGGTCGAGCGTCGGCGCAGGGGCGGACACGACGCTCCGCGTGGCGAGCGGCGTCGCGAGGTGCACCCCCGAGTTCGCCACGCCCTTCGACCCCGCCCCGCTCCTCGACCCGGGCGCGCCCCGCTCCTCTCCGCCAGAGAGCGCCTCGCGCACCTGCGACACGAGCTGCCCGAGCACCGCCGTCGTCACCACCGCGCGCTCCGAGGCGAGGTACTGCTCGAGCGCGTGCTGGAGCTCGTGGCAGCTCTGGAACCGCAGCTCCCGCTCCTGCGCCATCGCGCGCTGAACGATGGCGACCAGGCTGGCGGGCACGTCGGCGCGCAGCGAGGTCAGCGGGCGCGGCGCTCCGGTGAGGATCGCGTTCATCAGCGCGACCTCGCTCGCCTTTTCGTAGGGGCGCTGGCCCGTCAGCAAGAGATACAGCACGACGCCGAGGGCGTACACGTCGACGCGGCCGTCGAGGGGGTCCCCGAGGATCTGCTCGCGGGGCATGTACGAGATCTTCCCCTTGAGCATGCCCGCCTGTGTGCCGTTGTCCTCGCCGGCGACCCGCGCGACCCCGAAGTCGAGCACCTTCACCGCACCGGTGCGCGACACCATGATGTTGTCGGCGCTGACGTCACGATGGACGAGCCCGAGCGGTTCGCCCGTCTCGGGGCTGGCGAAGTCATGCGCCCACCCGAGCCCCTCGGCGGCGAGCGACACCAGCTTCGCGCAGATCGTCGGCGCCAGCGGCCCCGTCGCCGTCGCCCACTTCGACAGCGTGCGCAGGGTGATGCCGTCGACGAACTCCATCGCGATGAAGTACGCACCCTCGTCTTCGCCGAAGTCGAAGATCTGCACGATGTTGGGGTGCGTCAACTGGGCCGCGATGCGCGCCTCGGAGAAGAACATGCGCACGACCGCTTCACGCTCTGCCAGCTGCGGCAGAATGCGCTTCACCACCAGCGTCTTCTCGAAACCACCGGGGCCGGCCGCGCGCGCGAGAAAGACCTCGGCCATTCCGCCGCTGGCGAGCTTCTTGACGAGTTGGTACCGGCCTGGCACTCGGCAACCTCCACGACGGAGCCTAGCTGCCGCCGAGCGCGCGCAGACAGTCCGACCTGACCCGACCTGCGCTCACCTCGGCGACCGGAAATGTCCGTTGCGTTCGGCAGGGACCTGTACAGGACGGGCCGGTCCCGGCGCGCGCGGCCACCGGCTCAGGGCCGCACGAAGACCATCGCTGCGCGCGCGGGGATCGACAGCGTGCGCGAGGCGCCCGGGGTCCAGACGGCGCCCGTCACGGCGTCGCGGAGCGGGCCCGGAGCCTGGGCGAGCGAGCGGGCGAGCGGCACCGCCACGGTGCGCGCCGGCCCGCGGTTGATCACCACCACCGCGCCGTCGTCGGCGGTGCTGCGCTGGTAGACGTAGAGGTCGCGCTCGACGAGCAGCGTGTCGCGCACCCCGAAGCGCAGCGCGCGGCTGCTCCGCCTCGCGGCGCCCAGCTTGCGCATGAAGTCGAGCAGCCCCTGCTCCCGCGGGGTGAGGCCGGTCCACTTCATGAAGCGGCGGTTGTCGGGGTCGCCGGCGCCCGGCAGGCCGAGCTCGTCGCCGTAGTAGATGAGCGGCACGCCGGCCTGCGTGAGGATGAAGGTGAAGGCCCACCGCATGCGCTCGAAGGGCTCGTCGGCATCGACGGTCGCCGGCGGGCGGTTGGGCCCCCAGGACTGCCCGTTCGCGTCACCCTCGATCTGGTTCGCGGCGATGGAGATGAAGCGCGCCACGTCGTGGTTCCCCAAGAAGGGCGAGTTGATGGTGCCCGGCGCGTAGTACGATTCGTTGAGACGCACCGCGTCGTCTACCGGCACCAGCGAGTCGCCTCGCGCGAACGCCTGCACCACCGGCCAGTAGAGGGGGAAGTCGAACTGCCCGTCGAGCTCCTGGGGCCCGATGTACTGGCGAATCGACGGCCGTCCGTCGGCGCCGGTGAACGTCTCACCCACCAGGTAGTACTTCGTGCCGGTGACGGCGGTGATGCGCGCGAGGTGCTGGTTGACGGTGCGCCCGCCGGTGCTGTCGAGGTGCTTGACGGCGTCGAGCCTGAACCCGTCGAGGTCGGCCTCTTCGAGCCACCACAGCATGTCCTCGGCGAACTGGTCGGCCATCGCCGTGCTCCGCCAGTTGTAGTCGGGCAGGTAGCTGGTGAACGAACACACCAGCGCCTTCTCGTCCCACCCACAGCCCTTGGCGCCGCAGACGCAGCCGTTGCCGATGTTGAACCACCCGTCGTCTCGGTGGGCCGCGACGTAGGGGTGCGTCTCGTGCACGTGGTTCAGCACCAGGTCGGTCAAGACGCGAAGGCCGCGGGCATGAGCGGCCTTCGTCAGGGCCTTGAGGTCTGCGAGCGTGCCGAAGCGAGGCTGGACGGCGCGCGGCGCGCTGGGCCAGTAGCCGTGGTACCCGGTGTACCGCTGCCCGTACGAGCCGTCGTAGGCCCCGTCGGGGTTCGCGTCGGGCGGCGACAGCCACAGCGCGCGCACCCCGAGGCGGTCGAAGTAGCCCTCCTCGATGGCTTGGGTGACGCCCTTGAAGTCCCCGCCCTGGTAGTTCGCCAGCGGGTCGACGTTCGGCGTGGCGCGGTCGTTCGACGGGTCACCGTTGCGGAAGCGGTCGGTGAAGACGAAGTACAAGGTCGCCTCTTCCCACGCGAAGGGCTCGGCCTCGGTCCAGAACGGCAGCAGGAGCGGCTCGGCGGCGCGGCCGGCCTCGTCGCTCAGCGTCACCTTCACGGTGTGCTTCCCGCGCGAAAGCCCGCTCGCTTCGAGGCGGAGGGTGCCGGCGGCCTCGTCGAACGTCGGCGCCGCCTCGCGGCCGTCGAGGAGCACCCGCGGTGCCTCCAGGCGGGCCCTGGTCGAGCCCATCGACGCGCGCACCTCGAGCTGCAGCGCGCCGTCGCCGTTGGTGGCGAACGACGTCACCTCGAGCAGCGGCGCCCGGCAGTCTGGGGTGCGCAGGCGCGACTGCTCGACGCCACCGACCCACCGCGTGAAGCCGTTGACCGGGTCGCGCAGCAGCTCGTCGTTCCCCAGGTCGAACCGGTAGGCGTAGCCCGACACGCGCGGCTCGAGCGTGGCCCGGAACTCGAACGTCCCGTCGTCGCGGCGCCGCAGCGGCTCGGGCGCGAACTGGTTCCACTCCCCTCGAATCGCGACCGCGTCGAGGGAGCGCGAGGGCGCGTAGCGGATGACAGACTCGCAGCCTCGGACCGGCCCCGGCGGCGGGGGCGTGGGGCCGCAGGCAACGGCGACGACGAAGACGACGAGCACGAGGAGACGCACGGGGGCTCCCTACCCGCAGCGGCCGTGAGAAGGGAAGCGGCCCCCTCGTCGCCCGCCGCCCACGCCTTTTCGGTGAAACGCCCCGGGGCCTTGGGTACACACCGCCGTCATGCTCCGGGGTCTGGCGGCGATGGTGGTGGCGGGCCTCCTGGGGGGGTGCAGCGAGGAGTGCGTCGACCAGTTCGACTGCGCGAAGGTGCCCTCGAAGCTGCCGCTCACCTGCAGCGACGGCCGGTGCGTGGTGAAGACGACGCTGCCGATGTTCCCGTCGTTCGGCGGCACCGACGCGGGCCGGCCCGACGCGGGAGTGGGCGCCGACGCGGGGACCGTCGACGGTGGGGCGCCACCGGTGCCCCTGCGCCCCGGGGAATACGCGGCGAGGCTGTCGGGCGGCCAACTCGTGCCGCCGCAGCCGACGGGAGCGACGGGCGCGGCGCAGGCGACGCTCTCGGTTGACGACGCCGGTGTCGCGACGTTGCGCTGGAGCGCGACGGTGACGAACGCCACGCCGACGAACGCC
>JADCJJ010000274.1 GCA_020247085.1 Myxococcaceae bacterium
GCCGACGGCGATGGGCAGGTCGAGGTGCAACACCCCCGTCTTCACCCCCCTCACCGCCGCCTTGAAGAAGGGCCAGCCGCCCACGACGACCGTCGCCGTCGACAGCGCGAAGGACAGCCAGGTGAAGAGCGAGAAGAGGCCCTCGGCGTCGGGCACGAGCCCGAGGTAGAAGCTCAGCGAGAACAGCATCACGTTGACGGTGATGGCCGCCGAGAGGCCGAGCCGAATCGGCAGGTCGAGCGAAGCCCTCGACGCCTCCTTGCGCGCGGGCCCGAACTGGTAGCCGAACCCCTCCACGTCCTTCACCCAGCGCTCCACGTCCGTCACGCCCGGCGTGAAGGCGAGCCGCACCTGCCCCAGGGCCGGGTTCACCACGATGTCGGCCGCCCCCGGCTGCCGCGCGAAGGTCTCGTTCATCAGCCAGACGCAGGCGGCGCAGTGCACGCCCTGAACGTCGAGGGTGAGGGTGCAGACGTCGCCGCGCGCCGCCTGCCGGGCCTGCTCGACGAGCGGCTCCAGCCAGGTGTGGGAGCGCGTCGCCGGGGTCTCGGCCACCGCCGTCACCTCGGGGCCAGCCAGCTCGTAGTACCTGCCCAGCCCCTGCTGGAGCAGCAAATCGTGCACCGCCTCGCAGCCCCGGCAGCAAAACCGCGCATCGGCTGCGCCCGGCGGAATCGGGCTCTTGCAGTGCTGGCAGGTGCCACTCGGTGCAACGTCGGCCGGTCGTCGAGGAAGCGCGCTCACGATGCCGGCCCGGTCTGCAGCCGGCATGCCGGTTGAATCGCGCCCACGGCGTGGATGCGATGAGCGCCCCCCTCGTGTTGGCTGGAGCTTCGAGCGCGCTGGTGGCCGGCGCTACCGGCAGCCTCCACTGCGCCCTCATGTGCGGGCCGCTCGCCTGCGCGGGGCTGCCGAAGGGCGCGGGGCGCCAGGCCGCGATGGTGGCGTGGCACGCGGGGCGCCTGAGCGGGTACGTGGCCCTCGGCCTGGCGCTCGGCAGCGTGGGCACCGGGCTCTCGCGCGCGCTGGCGGTGTCGGTGCAGCCGGTGCTGCCGTGGCTCATGGCCGCGGGCCTGGTGGCGACGGCGCTCGAGCTGGGGAAGCGCCTTCGCCCCCTCCCCTTCGCCCACCGCCTCTCGTCGGCGATGGTGCGCGCCGCAGCCCGGCTTCACCCCGCGTGGCGAAGCTTCGTCATCGGCCTGGCGACACCGCTGCTGCCGTGCGGCCTGCTCGCCGGGGTCTTCCTCGCCGCCATGGCCACCGGCGGCGCATTGGGCGGAGGTGCGCTGATGGGCGCCTTCGCGCTCGGCGCCGTACCCGCGCTGGCGTCGACCCAGGCGGGCGCGGGCCTCGGTGCCCGCTGGCCCACCCTCTCGTGGGCGATGCGTCGAGCCGTGCCACTCTTCGCCGCCGGGGTGCTCGTGTACCGCGCGGTGCTGGCGACGACGCTGGGGCCCGCCTGCCGCTGATGCCGGCGAGGCCGCGGGCCCAGGCCGCCGGCGGCGACGTCAAGACCATCCTTCGCTCGCGGTCTGGCTGCTACGCTCCACGGGTCCCATGACGGAGCACCTCGGCCCAGCGGCGGTCCACGGGTTCATTGCGGGCGCGCTCTCGCCGCAGGAGCGCGCCGAGGTGACCCATCACCTCGACACCTGCTCTCGCTGCCGCACGCTGGTCTCCGCGTTGGCGCGCGAGGGCACCGAGGCCCCGGAGCCCCTTCGGCACGACGCCCCACGAGGCGAACCGACCGTCGCCATGGGCTCCCTCGAGCGCCCCCCGCGCGCCGACACGTTGCTCGATGACGACGACGCGCCCGCAGCCCCCGCGCGGCTCGCCCCGCCTCGGCTGCGCGACGAGCCCCCCGCGGCCTCAGACACCCCCGCTGCCCGGGCGCCCTCCTCTGGGTCAACGGCCGCCCCGACGGTCGACCGCCTCATCGGGCAGCGGCTGGGCGACTATGTCGTGACCGGGCTGCTCGCCGAGGGCGGCATGGGCGCCGTCTACCGCGGCGTGCAACCGGTCATCGGCAAGCAGGTGGCCATCAAGGTACTGCTGAGCCCGGGCCCCAGCGAGCTCGAGTTCGGCCGGCGCCTGCTGGAAGAGGCGCGAACGGTGAACGCCATCAAGCACGCCAACATCATCGACATCTACACTTCGGGAGAGCTGCCCGACGGGCGGCCATGGCTGGTGATGGAGTACCTCGACGGCTCGTCGATCGCCCAGTGGGTGCACGACCGCGGGCAGCAGCCGCTGCCCCTCGGCCAGATGCTGTCGATCCTCGAGCAGTGCTGCGCCGCGCTCGAGGCCGCGCACGCGATCGGCGTCGTGCACCGCGATCTCAAGCCGGCCAACGTCATGCTGACCCACCTCTCCGAGCCGACGCCCCGCGTGAAGGTGCTCGACTTCGGGCTCGCGAAGAGCCGCGACACGAGCATTCGCACCTCGCCCGAGCTGGTGCTCGGCACGCCAGGCTACATGTCGCCGGAGCAGATCCGCGGGGAGCCGACGACGCCCCGCTGCGACCTCTACGCGCTGGGCCTCATCGCCCACTTCATCGTCACCGGGCACGACGCCTTCCGGCACAAGAGCCCTGTCGTGGTGATGCATCAGCAGCTCAAGCGCGAGCCGCCCGCGCTCCACGCGCACCCTGGCGTGCCCGTGGCGCTCGCCGAGCTCATCGCCGACCTGACGCGCCTCGACCCGACCCTTCGCCCCTCGTCCGCGCAGACGGTGCGGGCCCGGCTGCGGAGCATCGCCAACGGCGTCGTCGACCTGGGCGGTGCGAGCGCCGCCGTCACCCAGAAGGCCCCGTTCCCCTCGGGCTTCGACGTGGCCCGCACGGAGCCAGACCGCCAGGCGGTGTCGCGGCCTCACGCCAGCGCGCCACCTCGCCGCGCCGAGGGCGCCCCCGCGCCTTCGTCGCCCTGGCCGTGGGTGCTCGCCGTCGTGGGGGCCGTAGCGCTCGGCCTGGGCACGTGGTTCGTGCTGCGCTGACGCGCCCGCTACGGCGCGATCGCCTGGAGCACCTGGCTCAGCCGCACCGAGATGGACTGCGCCACGTCCTTCACCAGGGCGTCGACCTCGCTCCGCGCCAGCCTCGCCTCGGCCTCGAGCCGTGCGCGCATCGCTGTCATGATCTTCGCCTGAGCCGCCTCGATCCACCGCTGGGCCGTCGTGCGGTGCACCTGGTACATGCGCCCCAGGGCCTCGGTCGAGACGCCGTCGACGAAGCGCATGCGCAACAGCGTGCGCTCCTTCGCGTCGAGCACCTCGAGCGCCTGCCGCAGGGCGTTCGACACGAGCGCCGCGTCCTTGCGCGACCGCAGCCTCGCCTCGGGTGACGGGTCGCTCGAGGCGAGGTGCAGGAGCGCTTCGACGTCTTCGGCTGGCGCCTGCGCCAGCCCGCGCGTGGCCTGCAGGAGCTCGAGCTTCACCGCCGTCCCCAGCCAGGCCTTGAGCCGGCCCCGGCCGTCGTAGGTGCCCAGCTTCGGCGCCAGCCCCCTGGGCGCCACCAGCAACCGGGCGCGGGTGCGTTGCGCCAGCTCCGACGGCTCGATGGCGCGCCCGGCCACCCGCCTCGCGAGCGCCTCGATGAGCTCGTCGACCTCGACGAGCGCCGCCGCGTGGCCCTGCAGCGTCGCCCAGACGAGCGCCAGGTCTTCCACGATCACCTCGGCGCCATGACTCCTGCGGCGCCCCTCGACCCACGCGACGCACGCCTCGTTCGCCGTGGCGTCACGCACGCCGAGCCTGGCCAAGCCTCGCTGAACCGTCTGGGCGACGCTCACGGGCCTCGGTTTGTAGCACGCCCGGCCCGAGCGGCCGCTGGCGCCTTGCGCACCCCCTCCGGGCCATGCGACGGAGCCATCCATGTCGGGCCTGGTGCGACCTGCGAGACGACCCGACGGGTGGACGCCACCCGGGCCGAAGCCACCGGGCCCCCGCGGCCGGGCAGACCTGCTCCCGAAGGACGACGAGGACCTCTGCTACCTGTCAGGCGACTGGCGGCTGTTTCAGAAGGTGAAGGGCCACCGCTGGAGCCTGGACGACCTCGTCACCGCGTGGACGGCGGTGGAACACCTCGACGCGCGGCGCGCCGCCGGCCCCGCACGGGCGCTCGACCTGGGGTGTGGGCTCGGGAGCGTTCTCTTGATGCTCGCCTGGCGGGCGCCAGACCTCGACGTCACCGGCGTCGAGGCGCAGCCGGAGCGGGCCTCGATGGCGCGGCGGTCGATCGCCTTCAACGGCGTCGAGGGGCGCTGCCGGGTGCTCGACGGCGACCTGCGCACGCTGGCGCTCGATGCCGGCTTCGCGCTCGTCACCGGTACGCCACCGTACTTCCCGAAGGGCACGGGCACCGAGGCCGCGGCCGAGCACGTGAGCGCGTGCCGCTTCGAGCACCGGGGCGGCGTCGAGGCCTACCTCGAGGCCGCCGCTCGCCACCTGCGCGACGACGGGCTGTTCGTGATGTGCGCCGCGAAGGCCGAGGACCAGCGGGTGCGCGCGTTCCGCTCACCGCTCCAGGTGCGCGGCCTGCGCCACGTCGTCCCACGCGAGGGCAAGGCGCCGTTGCTCTCCATCTGGCGGTTCAGCCGGCAACCTGGCCCTCTGGCCGAAGACACGCTCGTCGTGCGCGACGCCTCCGGCCAGTGGACCGACGCGTTCCGCCGCGTGCGGCGCGAGCTGGGCCTGCCAGACGCGCCGCCCCGGCGGTGAGGCGGCTGCTCAGCCGATCTTCACGTCGACGCTGCGCGGCTGCGCCTTCGCCGACTTGGGCAGGCGAACCGTCAGCAGCCCGTCCTTGAACTCGGCGCGCGCCTTCTCGGCCTCGACGCCGTCGGGCAGCGCGAAGGAGCGCATGAACGATCCGTAGAAGCGCTCGACGCGGTGGTACTTCTTCGACTTGTCCTCCTTGTCGAAGCGGCGCTCACCCTCGATGCGCAGCAGCCCGTCCGAGACGTTGACCTTCACGTCCTCCCGCTTCACCTCGGGCAGCTCGGCCTTCACCTGGAAGTCCTCGGCCGTCTCGACGATGTCCACGGACGGCGACCAGTCGACCATCGCCAACGAGTCGCTCTTGGCTGTCGCCGACGGTGCCGGGCGGGTGAAGGCGCGGTTGAGGCGGTTGCTCATCTCCTCGAGTTCACGGAACGGGTCCCACTGAGTCAGGTTCATGGCGATGCCTGTCGATGCGGCGGTGAAGGAAAGGGGAGCGAGCGTGGCCGCGAGCGCGTTCGCACCAGAGGTGAGGCGAAGCGTTCCTCAGCAAGCGGCCTGCCAGCGGCGAACCTCGCGTCGGCCCGTTGGCCCGGGAACGCCGCCCCGGCAAGCCGTGCGTCAACCCTGCGCGGCGCTCGTCATTCTTGCGCCGACTCACCTGAGCGGGTGACGGGGACCCACGCGGGTGCGAAGACGCGCGCATGAAGACGGTCCTTCGCCTGCTGCTGGCGGCCGCGGCGCTGGCTGGGGCGGCGCTCGTGCTCGCGCCCTCGCCCATCGAGCCGGCGGCTTGGGAGCCTCCACCGCCGACGCCCCTCGAGGGGCGCTACGCCCCCAACGAGCACCTGGCCAGCGTCGAGTGGTGGGCGCGGGAGCTCGTCGGGCCCGAGGCGATGTACGTCGCCGCCGACGGCGCCATCGTCACCGGCCTCAAGGACGGGCGCATCGTCAAGCTCAGGCCGGGCTCGGACGAGGCAACAGTGCTCGCAGACACCCACGGGCGGCCGCTGGCCATCGCGCCGCACCCCGACGGCCGCGTCGTCATCTGCGACGCCTTCCGCGGGCTGCTCGCGCTCTCCAGCGACGGCGTCATCGAGGTGCTCGCCTCGGAGCAGGGCGGCACGCCGTTTCGCTTCGTCGACGACCTCGCCATCACGACGAGGGGGGTCATCTACTTCTCCGACGCGTCAGCCCGGTACTCCATCGACCGCTTCACCGACGACCTGCTCGAGCACCAGACGACCGGCCGCGTGCTGAAGTACGACCCCTCGACCCGGGCGACGACGCTGGTCGCCGGCGGCTTCGCCTTCGCCAACGGCGTTGCGCTGGGCCCCGACGAGGCCTTCCTCGTCGTCGCCGAGACGGGCGCCTACCGGCTGTGGCGCCTCTGGCTGAAGGGCGAGCGCGCCGGCCAGAGGGAGCTCTTCGCCGACGCCCTGCCCGGCTTCCCCGACAACGTGCGCTTCTCTCCCGCGCGCGGCCGCTTCTGGGTGGCCATCGGCTCGCCCCGCAAGCCCATCATGGACGACCTCGCCGGCGCGCCCTTCCTTCGGGGCCTGGTCGCGAAGCTCCCGCGCGCCGTGCAGCCAGCGCCGGCCCGCCACGCCTTCGTCCTCGGCGTCGACCTCGACGGCCGCGTCGTCGAGGTGCTGCAGCACCGGGCGCCCGACAGCTACTCACCCATCGCCAGCGCGGTGGAGCACGACGGGTGGCTGTACCTGGGCAGCTTCGCGCGCGAGGGCGTGGCTCGCCTCAAGCTCGACCCGCCGGCCCCGCGGCCCTAACCTCCCGTTCCCGGATGTTGACGTTCTTCGTCGTCGTTGCCGTCAGCCAGGCGCCGCTGCGCGCGGCGGTGCTCGACGTGTCGGCGCCCGACGCCATCTACGAGGACGTCTCGCGGGAGCTGGCGCAGCGGGTGGCCGACGAGCTGCTTGGCCGTGGGTTCTCGGCGCGGCGCATCGACGAGTCCGAGCTCACCATCGACGACTGCCGGCTCGGCCCCTGCCTCGGCGTCATCGCCCGGGCCCAGAACGCCGACGTGCTGGTGCTCGTCGACGCCAGCGAGGGAGCCAAAGGCCGCGTCGACGTGGCCCTCAGCGCCATGCGGGGCCGCGACGGGCTGCCCCTGGCCGTCGGCCGCTGGCGCACCACGGCGGCGGGGAAGAACCGGAAGCTGCTCGGCAAGTTCATCGAGGCGACCTGGCGGGCCGCCGTCAAGCACCTGCCCCCGTCCCCGTGAGCCCCGGAGCGAGGCGTCACGGGCGTGCGGGCGCCGCTGCCGCCGTTAGGAGAACGCCATGCCCCGTCTGACGCTCCTCGCGACCGCCCTCGCCCTCGCCGGCTGCGCGCCCGACCACGCCGTCCTCGGCCGCGCCTACGAGGTGCGCCTCCCGAAGGGCTTCGATGGCTCCACGCCGCTGCCGCTCGTCATCATGGTGCATGGCTACGGCGCCACGGGCCAACTGCAGGACCAGTTCTTCCCGGTGTCGGGGCAGCTCGCCGCGAGGCCCTTTCTCTACGCGCTCCCCAACGGCACGCCCGACGCGTACGGCAAGCGGTTCTGGAACGCCACCGAGGCGTGTTGCGACTTCGGCCGCGTCGACGTCGACGACGTCGCCTTCTTCCGGGCGCTCGTCGACGACATCGCGGCCCGCTACCCGGTCCGAGCAGGGCACGTCTTCCTCGTCGGGCACTCCAACGGGGCCTTCATGTCGCTGCGGCTGGCCTGCGAGGCGGGCGACGTCTTCAGCGGCGTCGTGGCGGTCGCCGGCTCGACGTTCCAAGACCCGACGCGGTGTCAGCCGGGCCAGCCGGTGCCGATCCTCCTCGCGCACGGCGACCAGGACAGCTCGGTGCCCATCGAGGGGCGGCCCGACCGGTTCCCGGGCGCCAGAGAGACGGGGGCCCGCTTCGCGCGGCGAAACGGCTGCACCGGCGGCTGGGTCGACGGCGAGCGGCTCGACCTGCTGGGCGGCGCCGACGCCGAGACGCAGGGCGCCGTCGTCGAGGGCTGCCCGCCGAAGGGGAGCGTCGAGCTGTGGACCCACGAGAACGTCGGCCACCTTCCGCTGTACGACGCCCGGTGGACGGCGCGCATCATCGACTGGCTCGAGGCGCGCGCGCGATGAAGCCCCACCTCGTCCTCCTCACCCTGCCCCTCGCCCTCGGCTGCGCCACCGTCGTGCCCATGCAGACGGCGTCGGTCGTCGCCCCGGGCCGCGCCCGCCTCGGTGGCTCCCTCACTGCCGCGGGCTACTGCGGCGACCTCTCGGGTGGCCTGCTGCTCGGCCTGACGCGCTGCACCGAGTACCCCGACGGCGTGCCGCTGCCCGAGCTGCGCGCGAACGCCCGCGTCGGCCTCGGCGCGGGCTTCGACGTCGGCCTGTCGGCGCAGGCCCAGGGGCAGGTCATCGCGCCGGAGCGGCTCCTCCAACTCGGCCTCACCGCCGACGTGAAGGGCGAGCTGCTGCGCCTCCCGACGGCCGGGCCGACGCACGTCTTCTCGACGGGGCTCCTCGGTGGCGCCGCGCTCTCGGGCCGCCTGGGCCTGCCCCTGTGGGCCCAGTTCGAGTGGGGCATACCGCTGTTCTACGGCCTCCAGTTCGAGCGCTGGGAGGTGGTGCTGGGCGCCTCGCTCAGCCAGCGCGTGCTGTTCCCCCGCTTCGCCGCCGCTGAGCTGCCTGCGGTGAACTCGGTGCGCGCCGGCCTCTCCGTCGGGATCTTCCGGCGGAACCCGGCGTCGTGGGCGCTCCAGCTGTCGTACCTGACCGACCCGGCGCGGTTCTCGACGGGCACGCTGCAGCTCCAGCTGGGCTGGTTCTTCGACGTGGGGTGAGGACGCACGGCCGGGGGCGGTGCTATCTCCCCGGGGGTGAAGAAGCTCCTCGTTGTCGCGTTGCTCCTCGCCGCCGCTGCCTTCGTGGCCCGCAGCTCGGTCTACTACTCGGTGTTTCGGCTCCAGCAAGGCCTCGATCGGGGCGATCTCAGCCTGGTGCTCGCGTACGCCGACCTCAAGGCCTTCGCCACCCTGCCCGTCGACGTGGCCGTCGCCGTCGCCACTGCCGAGACGAGGAACGTCGCCGGCGCCCTGGGGGAGGACCTGGTGAAGGCCTTCGGCGGCGCCCTCGGTGACGGCATCAAGCGGGCTGGCGGCCGCCTCGCCGAAGAGAAGCTTCAGTCACACATCACCACGCGCGACCTCGAGGGCCTCGGCGGCGGCTTTCGGCCCAACTCGGGCCTGAGTTGGTTCGGCGGCGTTCACGAGGCCGGCGAAGCGCGGGTGCTCACCGTCGTCGGTACCTGCCCAGCGCGCGAAGACAAGACCCGGCGCATCGAGGTGAGCGTGGCCGTCTCGTTCTCGCCCTCGAAGGGCCCGTGGGGCGGCTACCCCCTCGACTGGCGCGCCATGGGCGTCGAGCCCGCGTCACTGCAGCAGGCCGTTCGGGACTGCCACCTGTCGTTCTGACGGTGGCCTCAGCCTGCCCTCACCCGAAGCGTTGCTCGAGCGGCGGCTCCTTCACCTCCCGCCCGTCGCGGCGCCGCGTCTCGCGCTCCTTGTAGCGACGAATCGCCCCCGAGAGGATCTCGCCCAGCAGCGTGCGGTAGTCCATGCCCTCGCCCTGCGCGATGAGCACCAGGTCGCTCCACCCGGGCGTCAGTCCCGGCAGCGGGTTGCACTCGAGGAAGAAGATGCGCCCCGCCTCGTCCATGCGGAAGTCGATGCGCGCCACGTCGCGGCAGCCCAGCGCCATGAAGGCCCCGCGCGCCGCGCTCTTCACGCGCTCGAGCTGCGCCGCCTCGAGCTTCGCAGGCACCTCGTAGCGAATGCGGTCGTTCGCCTCGAGCTTGTCCTCGAACTTGTAGATGGGCGTCTTGTCGGTGCGGTCGGTGAAGACGATCTCCATCGGTGGCAACACCTTGGGGCGGCGCTCGCCGAGCAGCCCCACCGTGAACTCCCGCCCGCCGATGTACTCCTCGATGAGCGCCGGCTGATCGTACCGCTCGACCAGCTCCTTCACGACGCCGCGCAGCTCGACCTCGGAGTGGCAAACGCTCTTGCCCACCACGCCCTTCGAGCTGCCCTCGGCTACCGGCTTCACCATCAGCGGCCAGCGGGTGAACTGTTTGTCGAGCCGCTCCCGCCCCGTCGCCATCAGCTGGAAGTTGGGCGTGTCGATGCCGGCGGCGCGCACCACCTTCTTCGCCAGCGCCTTGTCGAGGGCGAGCGACAGCGTCGCCGGATCGGAGCCCGTGTAGGGGATGTCGAGCAGCTCGAGGAGCGCCGGCACCTGGCTCTCGCGATTACGGCCGCGGAAGCCCTCGGCGATGTTGAACACCACGTCGACGGGGGTGGTCGACAACACCATCGGCAGCTCGGGCGTCGCCTCGAGGTCGACCACCTCGTGGCCGTGACTGGCGATGGCCTCGCGAATGGCCTGCAGCGTCGATGGCGAGTCGTACTCGGCCTCGTGATCGTACTGGCCATCGGCCAGCGGCTTGATGCGCTTGACGTTGAAGGTGAAGCCGACCCGCAGGGGGCCCTTTCGCGCGGGGCGCGACGAGCTGCGCGCCGAGACCTTCACCCGCTGGCGCCGGGCGGCGTTGTCGATGACGGCGCCGACCACCGCGTCGAAGTGCAGACCCTCGAGCTCGGCGGCTGCGTACAGGCTCGCCCCCGGCTCGAGCGACGGCAGCGCGTTGATCTCGAGGAAGTACGGCACCCCCGCGTCGGAGAGGCGGAAGTCCATGCGGCCGAGGTCGCGGCAGTCGAGCTTCTTCACCACCGTCCGCGCGATCTTCCGCAGCCGCTCGCTCATCTCGGCGCTGACGGCCGCCGGCGCCTTCACCGACACCGACTCGTAGAAGCGCGTCTTGAGCTCGTAGTCGTAGATCGAGAACTTCTTGCCCGCGGTGTACTTCGCGTCGACGACGTACTCGACCGGCGACAAGACGCCGTCGAAGTCGTTGTCGACGTGCTCGAGGAAGGGCACCGTGAGGTCCTTGCCGACGATGAACTCCTCGACGAGCAGGCCCGCCGGGTACCGCTCGAGGGCGTCGACGACCTTCTCCTTCAGGCTCTCGACGTTCTCGGCGACCGAGTCCTGGGTGATGCCCTTCGAGCTGCCCTCGAAGTTCGGCTTCACGATGACGGGGAAGTGGAGTTCATCGGGCTTGAGGTCGGACGGCTTCTCGACGAACTGCCAGCCCGGGGTGCGCACGCCGTGCTCGCGCAGCACGAGCTTGGTGAGCTGCTTGTCGAGCGTCAGCGCGAGCGCGTAGGCGTCGCTGCCGGTGTAGGCGAAGCCGAGCTCTTCGAAGAGGGCAGGGAAGAAGGCCTCACGAAAGCGCCCCCGGCGGCCCTCGGCGGTGTTGAAGATGAGGTCGGGCGAGAAGGACTCGAGCCGCGCGACGAGCTGCGAGGCCGGGCCCGACACCTCCATCTTCTCGACCCGGTGCCCCAGGCGCTCGATGGCCGACGCCAGCGCGTTGACGGTCTCTTCCGTGTCGAACTCGGCCTCTTCTTCCGAGTCCGACAGCCTCAGGTTGTGGGTGAGCGCGATGCGCATGGGGGTCACGGGCGCGACGGGTCGACGTCCGTCGTCGAGTGGAGCTCGGGCGTCGACTTGAGCCTGGCCGGCGCGCGCGCCGGCTCTGAGAGCGCAGAGTGCTGCGGCTGGCCAGCGACCACCTTGCCGTCCACCACCTGCGTCTGGGCCCAGAGATCGCCGAGGCGGAGCCCGTCGGGGTCACGCAGGCACTTCACCGCCTCGATGCTGCCGATGACGGCGATGCCTGCGACGAAGGCCTTGAGGCCGAGCTCGGGCATCATGCCGAGGATGACGATGAGGCCGAAGGGCGCGTTGCGGAGCACGCTATCGCGGTGCCGGGCACCCTGGCGATTTGGCAGGTAGACGACCTTCACGCCGAAGAGCTTCTTGCCGGGGCTCTGGCCCTGGATCATGCCGTCGGCGAAGAGCAGGTACAGCAGCGCGATGACGATGCCCGCCGGGCCCGTCGACTGGTAGAGCACCCAGGCGATCGCCACGTCGACGAGCCGCGCGCCGCCGCGCAGGAGCAGCGACGCCTTCGGGTACGGCGAGCCCTCCTGGTCACGCACGACGCGGAGTCCGGGGCGCTGGGTGGTGGTGCTCATCGGCTACTCGTCTTCTCCGGCCAGCTGCGCGAGGCGGGTCCACGCGTCGACGGGCGCCACGGCCGCCTCGTTCTCGACATTGTCGGGCCCCTGCACCAGCCGGTGCAAGTGTCGAAGCGCCTCGCCCTCGCTGCGAAAGCCCCCCTCGCCGGCCGCCTCGCGCCGAGGGACCGCGTGGCGCGTGAAGAAGACGAAGGCCATCGAGGGCCGCTTCGACGACTCGCGCATGGCGAACTGCACCCCGTCGAGCGCCCACCCCTGCCTCACCCAGGCGTTGACCGCGTCTTCCAGGCTGCGCTCGTCGACGCTCGACAGCTCGACCACCTTGTACTCGAGCGCCTTCACCACGGGCGCCCGGCCAGGCCGGCGCGCGCCGGCCTGGCCCTTTCGGCGCTTCACCACCACGCGCTCACCTTGCGCCGGCGCTCGTCGTCTCCGGGGGCTGCCCACGCGCTGCCCGGCGCCTCTGCGGCCTCGACCCAGAAGATGCTCACCACCGCCTTGGCGCCGATGGCGCCCACCGCGCCGAGCACGTACGGCACCGGCCCGCTCCAGTTGAGCCCCAGCACCAGCCCGCTCAGCAGGAAGACCGCCGCCCCCACGCCGACGCCGAAGAGGTTCGCGCGCATGATCTGGAGCGTCGAGGGGTTGAACTTGAGCGTCGCCAGCGCCATCGCCGCCGCCCCGATGGCCGGGGTGATGAGCAGCCCGGCGATGGCCGGCCGCACGTCGCCGCCACCGGCGCCCAGCCCCACCACCATGCCCGCGATCAACGCCGAGTAGATCATCGCCCACGCCGCGCCCGACACCACCAGAGTGGCCTTGTTCATCGGAATGTCGCCGCCGCCGACGATCATGCTCAGCCACGAGCCCGCGATCGTCCCGACCAGGATGCTCCACGTCACGGCCTCGGCGCGGCCCCGCGGGGTCGCGTTGACCGAGCCGGCGATGAGATCGGCGAGCCCGCCGACGAAGGCCCCGCCGATGAACGAGTTGATGATGCCCAGGTTCGCGCTCCGGTGGCTCACCCAGTGGTTGAACTGCCACCAAGCCGACGCGCCGAAGCCCACCCCCGCGCCGATGAGCGACCCGAGCAGGTACGACACGCGGGCCTCGTCTCCGGTGAAGACGGTGGGGTCGTTCGTACAGTCCATCTGCCCCAGGCAGAAGGCCTGCACGGCCCGCGGCACCATCTGCGTCGACAGCACCCCGAGCCCCACCATCGACGTCTGGTGCAGCAAGAACGTCATGCTGCCTGGCCCCGACAGGAAGGCCCCCTCGCGCGGCCTTCCATCGATGAACGCCCCCGGCTGGGCCTGCGGCGTGCCCATCACGTCGGGGCCGGGCACCAGCGTCGCCGGCGGCTGCACCGCCTCGGGCGGCGTCGGGGGCGGCACGTTCACCGGCGGAGGCGGGGGCGGCGCGTCGACCACGACCGCCGGTGGCGGGGGCGGCGGCGGGGCCAGCGCGCCGGCGTCGGCGTCGCTCGCGCCAGGGTACGGGACGACGACGACCTTGGCGTCGGGCGCGTCGGCCTGCCCGAAGGCCACCGCCGGAAGCACCAGCAGACTGGCGAAGAAGACTTGGAGCGTTCCCATGGGTCACTGCACTCTAGCCTCTGGCGGTTCCCGCGCAGCATCGACCACCGTGGAGAACGCACCGGCAGTATGCGAGGAGCCGGCCATGGCCCTCACTCCTTTCGGCGCCCTCGTGCCACGCATTCACCCCGACGCCTGGGTGCACCCCAGCGCCGAGCTGCTCGGCGACGTCACCCTCGAGGCCGACGTGTCCATCTGGCCCACCTGCGTCGCGCGCGGAGACTCCGGCGCCATCCGCTTCGGGGCGCGAACCAACTTCCAGGACGGCTCCATCGCCCACGCCACCCGCGACGTCTCGACGACGTCGGTCGGCGACGAGTGCACCATCGGACACCGCGTCATCCTCCACGGCTGCACCGTCGGGCACCGGGTGCTGGTGGGCATGGGGTCGATCGTGCTCGACAACGTCGTCATCGGCGACGACTGCTTCGTCGCCGCGGGCTCGTTGCTCACCCCGGGCAAGGTGTTCGAGCCCCGCTCCTTCATCCTCGGCTCGCCCGCGAAGCGCGTGCGAGAGGTGACCTCGATGGACCTCGAGTGGATCGCCCAGTCGTGGCGCGTCTACCACGAGCTGATGACGGCTTATCGGTCGGGGGCGTCAGGCCCGGCGCGATGATCCACCCCCGGCAGCCCGCCGCGCCACACCGGCAGGGCTCGGCGACGGCGGCGTCGAAGGCATAGTCGAACGTCAGCTCCTCGCCCGGCGCGATGTCGCGCAGCGCCTGCAGCTGCGCCCACCCGTGGCCCCGCTGCGTCACGCCGGCCTCGATCACGACGTTGGGGTCGCAGCTGTGGTTCACCCAGCGCGTCTGGTCGACCATGTCGAAGAAGACGCCGTCGTCGAGCACGAGCGACCAGGTGTCGTCCCGGCGCTCCGGGGTCCGCCACAGCACCCCCTCGACGTCGGCGATGACGGCCCCCCGCTTGAAGCGCCGGGTCGCCACCACGCCGAACCCCTCGATGCGGGAGCGCACCACGCGCAACCCCTTCAGGCGCGGCACCGTCACCCCTCTCGCTGGCGCTTCTTCGCCGCGTCTTCGCGGTAGATGTCGGCCAGGGCGTGGGCCCGCTCGATCTCGTCTCGCGCGCGGTCGAGCTCCAGCACCCGGGCCACCTCTTCGACGTGCGACTTGAGGGCCTCGCTCACCACCACGCCGGCCGAGAGGCGGGCCCTGGCGCGCTGCCGCTCGTCCTTCAGCTGGGCGAGCTGCTCGGCGTGCCCCCGCGCCGCCTCGCTCAGCAGCGCCGCGTCTTCGTCGGCCTGCGCCCTCGCCTTCACCGTCTCATCGAGGCGGCGCCGCGTCTCGAATTCGTCGCGGCGCAGCACCTGCTCGGCCCTGGCGTCGCCCAGCGCGGCGGCCTCGCTCAGCCGGGCCTCGAGCGCCTGCCGCTGCGCGGCGTACTTCGCCTCGTCGCGGGCGAACTGGGCCTTCAGCGAGAGCAGCGTGGCCGCCGAGCGCCGCAGCGCCTCGCCCTGCCGCTCCATCGACGCCACGACGGCGTCGAACGCCTCGAGCGGATCGGTGGGCCCCGCCGGCCGCTTCTCTCGCTTCTTGAAGAACCCGAACACCGTCTCGAAACCCTAGCACCGCGCCTCAGGCGAAGGGCCGGCAGAGCAACCGCACCCGCTGCCGGGCTGCCACCAGCGCCGGCAGCCCGGCGCCCACCTCGGAGAGGTAGCGCGGCACCGGCACCTCGTAGACGCCCAGCAGGTGCGTGAGCAGCATCACGGCCTCGTGGGCCCGCGCCTCGGGCGCCGCCAGCGCCGCCGCCTCGGCCACCGCGTCGAGCACGTCGGCGAGGCGCTCCGCCAGGGGGGCGTCGGGCGCCGCCGGCGGGCTCACCGGGAACAGCGTATCGAACTGAGCGGCGAGCCCCTCGAGCGGCGCCACCGGGCGCCCCGCGGCGAGCGCCTCGAGCGCCTCGAGGTGCGGTGCGAGCCGCTCGAGGGCGTCACCCTCGGGCACCACGTCGGCGGGCATCAACGTACGAAACGCCGAGTCGAACTCGGTGCGGGCGAGCTTGATCTCCTGGTCCGACAGGTGGTGGTAAAAGGCCCTCCCGCCGCCGGCACGCTGCTCGAGCACCAGCGACTTGAGGTCGGCGTTCTCTTCGCCCAGCGAGATGAACGAGAGGGCGATGTCGAGTCCTTCGAAGGGCCGGCGCGTCTTGCGAATCGCCTCGAGCTCGACGCCGTCTTCACCGTCCGTCACCAGCACGACGGTCGCGCGCGCGAGGTAGGGGTCACGCCCCTGCGCGGTGCGAATGGAGTCGAAGGCCGAGATGAGCGCGAGCGTGATGTCGGTCTGCCCCTCGGCCGGCGAGCTGCGGAACAGCGCCCCGATGTGGTGCGTCGCGTCCTGGCCCGAGTCGACGCGCACCAGCCGCGTCGGCGTGTCGTTGAAGAACGAGAAATACAGCGGGTCGAACGGCAGCCCCTGCTTCGCCTTGACACGAATGGCGTTGAGCTCGGCGATGAGAATGGCGTCGCGGAAGCGCGCACGAGCGCCGTGCATCGAGCCCGACGCGTCGAGCACGTACACGCGCACCGCCGTCTTCAACACCTTCTTCGGCCGCGGCGGGGGCTCCTCTTCGAGGTACTGCCGCACCATCTGCCGGCCGGCGGCCAGGTCAAGCAACAGCGAGCCCGGCTGCGTGACGACGAAGTGGTGCACCTGGTCGAGCGCGCTGGTGAACTCGTACGTCATCACCTGCGTCGGGTACGGCACCCGGCGCTGCACGGGGCGCGTGGCGCGCAGCTCGGCCTCGACCAACTCCTCCGACAGGGTGTCTTCGACGTCGAAGAAGCGGGCGCAGCCGGCCGCCAGCTCGAGCGCGCGCCGCTGGTTCTCGTCGAGGTCGAAGGCGAGCTGCGTCAGCAGCTCATCGGTGGGGTCGCGCGCTGGCGAGCCCCCGGGCGGGAGCGCTTCGGCCCAGCGGGGGCGCAGCGGCTCGCGCCAGTCGAGGAGCCGCCGGAGCTCTCCGCGCTCGACGGCCGCCACCATCACGCCCCCCCCCGGGCGCAGCGCCCCGAGGCCACGCTCGGCGACCTCGGCGAGGCGCGCGTCGCCGGCCTCCACCGCCCGCTCGTAGAGGGCGCGCATCGACCGCCAGGCCACCTTCGGGTCGCGCCGCGCGACGTGCCGCAGGTGGCGCACCAGGTCGTCGAGGCTGTGCACCACCGGCGCCGACCGCGCCCGCTCCCGGGCCTCGGCGACCTGGACGCGTAGCCGGCGCGCGCGCTCGCGGTCGGCCTTCTGGTCGGCGCTCATCCGCAGCAGCAGCTCGTGGGCGAGGTCGAGGTCCTTCCGCTTGCGGACGGTGTCCTGCGTGTTGAGGCGGGCCCGCTGCGCGTAGAACTCCGCCAGCACCAGGCGCGGGCTCTGCGGCGCCGGCGGCCGCTCGCCGGGCGGGTCGACGAGCTCGAAGGCCGCCGCGCCGGGGGCCGAGAAGATGGCAGCCACCTTGACGACGCGCGCCAGCGCCTTGAACGCCCCCTCGAGCCGCTCGAGGAGCGCCGGTGGCGGCGGGCCGCGGCTCGCCAGCCGCTCGGCCTCGCGCAGCGACGCCTCCACGGCGGCGAGGGCCTCTTCGGCGCGCAGGAGCAGCCCGCGGCTGAGCGCCCCCAACCGCCCCTTCACCTCGCCGAGCTCACGCAACAGGCGGGCGTCGGCCGAGGTGTGCACCCCAGCGCGGTCGAGCTCGCGGTCGAGCGCGTGCACCGGCTCGAGGAGCACCGCGCCGTCGTCTTCGCGCACCAGCGCCCGGAGCCGCTCGAGGAGGGGCAGGCGCGGGTCCTCGCCGGCCTTCAGGCTGTCGAGCCGCTCCCGGATGCGCGCGAGTCGCTCGGCCAGCATCGTCGCCTCACCGGGCGCCGCGGGCGTCGAGCAGCCTGCGCGAGAAGTCGTGGAACTCCTCGGCCAGCACCTGGAGCGAGGCCTCAATGCGGCTGGCGACCTCGCCGCGCTCGCCCGGCTCCTGCGCCAGCCGCCCGGCCGTGCCCTTGAGCTTCACCAGCTCTCCCTCGCGCGTCACCAGCATCGGGAGCCGGCTCTTGAGGAGCTGCTCGAACGCCCGGTCGGCCTCGGCGCGGTCCTTCACCGCGGCGGGCTGGGGCAGCCGCTCGAGGAGCCCGGTGAGCCAGGCGCGAAGGTACCGCGCCCGGGCCAACAGCCAGTTGAGCTCGGTCTGTGCGAGCGCGTCGCGCAGCTGCGCGTCGAGCGGCGGCGCGCCGAGCGCGCCCAGCGTCGCCGACAGGTTCTTGAACGAGAGCAGCTCGCCCTCGGGCGCCGGCGCGGCGAGCTGCTGCCGGTAGACCTGGTAGGCCTCGCCGTTGGTCAGCTGGTTCCCCTCGGGCGCGGCCCGCGCCGTCGGCGTGATGGCCCCCCGCACGAGCTCGCGCACACGAGCCTCGATGACGTCGCGCACCCCCCGCAGGGCGGTCTCGGGCGCGGCGCCCTCGCGGCGGAGCTGTTCGACGATCGTCTCGACGGTGCGGGCGAGCTGCTCCATGCGGCTGAAGCCCTGCGCCGTCAGCGCCTCGCGGGCGTAGGCCTCGCCCAGCGGCGTCAGCAGCTCCTTGCGCAGGCCCCTCTGGGCGGGGGACAGCTCGACGAGCGACGCCTCGAGTTCGGCGAGCCGACGGCTGTCGGCAGCCAGCTGGTCGAGCGGGTCCACCCGCTTGCCGGGGCCCTGGGGCGCGAACGCGCGGGCCGCGCGGCGCCGGAGCGCCTGGGCGACCCGCTCCCTGAGCTGCGCCAGCTCGTCACGCGTCGCGCGCTCGACGCCGGCGCCAGCGCCGGCGAGCCCGCTCACCTGGAGCACCTCGGTGATGCGCCCCAGCTCCTCGGCGACGTTGGCCGCCAACCCGGCGATGGCCTCGAGGCGCAGGTTCTCGTCGAACTCGGCGCCCTCGGCCGACAGGGCGATGAGCTGCGCCGCCTCGCGGCAGAAGGCCGTCACGTTCGCCGCGACGGGGGGCAGCCGGGGCTGCAGCTCGGGCACCCGGCGCGCCAGCTCGAGCACGTCGGCGAACGAGCCGATGAGGGCCAGCGCGCCGCGCGCCTCGTTCTGCGCCGCCAGCCCCCGCGCGGCGCGCGCGTCGAGCCCCTGCACCAGGTGCTCGGCCGCGCGGACGAGCGGCGCCCGGTTCTCGGGGTGCCGCGGGCCGGGCACCAGCTTCTCCTGCAGCGCCTGGGCGACGGTGCTGGCCACCGCGGGCGACCAGGTGCGCGTCATCGCCTCGGCCGACGCCAGGTCGTCGCGCATCTGCAGCTCAGAGGCCTCTCGCGCGGCGGCCTGCTCGAGCATCGGCCGCGCCTTCGCGAGCGCCTCGGCGAAGGCCTTGTGCTCGACGCGGATGATCTCGAGCTGGGCCCGCTCCCGGGGATCGACGGCGGCGCGCAGGAGCAGTTCGAGGTCGGCCGGCGGCGGGCCGCCCAGCAGGAAGAAGGAGTCGAGCGTCGCGAGGTCACCCACCTCGGCCACCAGGCGCCGGTCAGCCCGCTTGTAGATGCGGTCGCGCACTACGGCGGCCTTGAGCGCCCACAGCGCCTTCACCATCGTGCGCTGCGAGAAGTACTTCGTGGGCACGTAGTCGGGCAGGCGCATCACCTGGGCGGCGAGCTCCCGCTCAAGGGTGTCGGCGAGCACCTCGAGCCCCTCGGTCACCACCGCCGGCACCTCGACCGCCGCGACCGACGCCTGCAGCACGTCGAGCTGTTGCAGTGTCAGCCGCTCGTGGAGCGCCGGGCGCTGGCCGCCGTTGGCCCGCCAGAGCATCTGCGCGCGGCTCTGCTTGCGCGCGAAGGAGCGCGGCGCGAAGCAGATGAACGAGACCCGGTCGGCGAAGGCCTGGAGGGTCTCGGGAGAGCGCTGCAACACCTCGGACAGGTAGCGATTCGACGTCATCACCGCGCACTCGCACCGTCCCGCCGTCACCTTCCGCCCGTGCTTGAGCTCGCGCTCGTGCAGCACGTTCAAGATGCTGCGCAGCAGCATGTCGCGCCCGTCGAAGATCTCGTCGAGGAAGGCGTGCACCGCGCCGAGCATGCCCTCTTCGGTGAGGTACTCGGTGCGCCCGGTCTCGGTGAGCACCTTGAAGTCGACCGGGCCGATGAGGTCGGTCTGCACGGTGTTCTCGGCGAGCTGCTTCGAGAACAGCGACGGCCGGCCCGTCGTCTCGTCGACGATGCGCCCCAGCACCGCCGACGCCACGGCGCTCTTCGCGGTGCCAGGCGGCCCGATGACGAGGCAGTGCTCCCGGCACAGCAACGCCAGCTCGAGTTGGGTGAAGAGGGCTTCGCGCTCGAGGAACGTGTCTCGCAGCTCGACGAAGAAGCGGCGGAACGCCGCGGCGGCCTCCACGAAGCTCGACTCCGGCATCGACGTGGGTGCGTTCACGAGAGGTCTTTCGAGTGTCGAAACGGAACGACGGTGAGAGCGGCACCAGTATAACGAGCGCCGCCCCGTTTCCTGTCCGGAGTCGAATGCTGCCCCCGCCCGTCGAAGAGGCCGAGCCACCTCCGCCCGCGCCGCTCGCGGCGATCGCGCTCGGCGTGACGGGGCTGCTGTTCGTCACCCTCGGCGCCACGGCGCAGGCGCTGCACCTCGCCTGGGGGTTGTGGTTCTCCGAGCTCTTCGTCTTCCTGGCGGTGCCGGTGATCGCGCTCCAGCTCGCCGGCCGGCACCCGACCCGCGCCCTGCGGCTCGCCGCCCCCGCCGGGCGGGGCCTTCTGGCGGGGTTCACCGTCGGCCTTTGCAACTACGCCGCCTGGGCGGTGCCGCTCATGTGGCTCGCCGAGCAGGTATTCCCCAGAGAGATCGTCGAGCGCTTCAGCTCGGCCCGCCTGTTCGAGCGCCAGACGCCCCTCGAGCTCGTCGTCGTGGTGCTGGGCGTCAGCCTGGCGGCGCCGCTGGGCGAGGAGGTGCTGTACCGCGGCCTGGTGCAGGCGGGGCTGTCGACGCGCGTGGGCTGGCCCCGCGCCGTCGTGGTGACGGGCCTGCTCTTCAGCCTCATGCACTTCGACCCGGTGGGGCTGCTCGCGCGCTTCGAGCTCGGGGTGGTCTTCGGGCTGCTTGCCTGGCGCGCCGGCTCGCTCTGGCCCGCCATCGGGGCCCACGCGGCCAACAACCTCACCTCCTGCGCTGTCTTTTTCGCGCTCGGCGCGGACGACGCCGACGTCCCGCTGGGCGTGGCCGCGGCGCTGTTCGTCGGGGGCAACGCCGCCCTGGCGGGGGTCGTCGCCTGGTTGGCGCGGAGCCGGGCCTGGCGCCCCCCTCACCCGGCAGCGGCCGCGCCCGCGGAGCCGCCGCCGCTCGGCCGGGCCCTGCGGCCCTGGCTCGTGGCGGCCCTCGGCGCGGTCGCGTTGCTCGTGGCGGTCGACCTGCGCGGGGTGCGCCTGAACCTCATCGACCTCACCATCTCGCTCCCGGCGCCTGCCGCCGGCTCGACAGACGAGGCCCGGCGAGCGTGGCGGGAGTTGACGGCGCTGCGGGCGCGGGCGCGGCGTGGCGAGGCGGACCTCGCTGAGTACCGCGACCTGCGCCAGCGGCTTGCGTCGGCGGGCCAGCGGTGAGCACCTCACCCCGTGCGGGCCAGGAGCGCTGACGCCACCGCCACCCAGCCGCTCGCGCCGAGGAGGAGTTCAAGCGCACCTCGAGCGCCAGCCCCCGCGAGCGGCCGCTCACGCGTGCTCCACCGCACACACGCCCAGCGACGCGCACCTCGAGCAGGGAGCGCCGAAGCCCCGCCTCGAGCGCACCCCCGCGAGCGGTCAACCGAGCGCGCTCCACCGCACACACACCCCCGGCGCCGCGCGCCTCGAACCGGGAGCGCCGGAGCGCCACCGCTCGCGCCAGCCTCCGCGAGCGGTGAGCCACGCGCGCGCTCCACCGCTTACGCGCACCCAGCGCCGCGCACCGCAAACCGGGAGTGCCCGGCGACAATGACACCTCCCCGGTAGCGGGCAACTACAAGTCCCCATCGTGAGCGAGCGCCGAAGCCCCGCTTCGAGCACCAGCCCCGCGAGCGGTCAGCCACGCGCGCGCTCCACCGCTCACGCACACCCTGCGCCGCGCACCTCGAACCGGGAGTGCCGGCGACACTTACAGCTCCTCGGTAGCGACGATGCCCCTTCCCTCCCCTGAGCGAGCGCCAAAGCGGCGCCTCGCCGGCCGACACGCGGCTCATCCCGGGCAGCGCCGCTTCCGAGCGCCGAAGGGCGTTACGACGCCCGCGTCTCGTCGAGGCCGCCCCGTCAGAGGAACCGGTACTGCGTCACCACGAAGCGCGGGCCCACCATGCCGAGGGTAGGCGACTCGGCGTCGACCTCGCCGTCGGCCTCGACGCGCGCGCCGTTCTTCTTCAGCTTCCGGTCGCCCCCCGCGAGCAGGTACGTCTGCCCGTCATCGGCCTCGAGGAGCCATAGGCCCGTCTCGAGGTCGCGGAACCGCACCGTGCCGGTCCTCGTCGCCATGATCACGCCGTCTCGCGCTTGAGCATCGCGCGGGCCACGAAGAGGCAGATGAGGGCGTTCACCACCAGCCACGGCATCGCCAGGAAGGTGAAGGGCAGCCACGACAGCGCCGGCGCCTTGGCCCACACCGTGTACGCGAGGATCCCAGCGAACCCGAGGGCGAGCCCACCCACCGCCTGGCGCAGCCCCTTGACCTTGACGGCGACGAGCGCGGCCATGGTGGGCACCAGCGCGCTGTAGACGAGCGGGTTGGCGAGCGAGCCCCGGCCGAAGATGATGTCATTGAGCCAGTCAGGCAGCGGCAGCGCGAAGCTCGCCGACAGCTCGCTCGCTGGCGCCAGCCACCGCAGCACGAAGACGCCCATGGTGCTCACCAGGAGCGGCAGCAGGAACCCGGGCGAAGCGAAGACGTTGAGGTAGCCCGGCCGCTCCTTGCGCGCCAGCGTCAGCAGCACGAAGGCGAGCATCACCGCCGCGAAGGCCAAGGGCTTCCAGTCGAGCGGCGCGGTGCTGAGCGACGACGCCGCCACGTGCGTGGGCGACGGCTGGGCGAGCTGAACCTCGTCGGGCAGCAGCTCGGCCACCGGCGCGGCGCCCCCGAGCTTCTCGAGGGCCTTCAAGGCCACCTCGGCGTCGATGACGCCGTGCCCGTACTGGTCCGTCCACCCCGTGGCCCCCTTCGGCGGGTGCGCGCTGGCGAAGAGCGCCTTCTCGACCTGGTCGGGGCTCCTGGCGCCGGCCGCGAAGAGCAACGCCGCCACGCCGGCGACGTGCGGCGTCGCCATCGAGGTGCCCTGGTACGACGCGTAGACCGCCTGCGAGACGTCCTGCGGGTCGATGGTGTTCTGCACGATGCCGCCCTCGTCACCCTGGCGCTTGTCACCGCCGGGGGCCGCGAGGTCGAGCTCCTTCCCCCACGACGAGTAGGGTGCCCGCTGCCCGCCGGGCCCCACCGCCGCGACGGCCACCGAGCCCGGGTACGCGGCCGGGTACTCGACGACGCCCCGCCCACCGTTGCCCGCGGCGCAGACCACCACCACGCCCTTCTTGCGCGCGTACTCGACCGCCCTTTCCATCACCGCCGAGCGCCCGCCCCCGCCGAGCGACATGTTGATGACGTTGGCGCCGTGGTCGGCAGCCCAGCGGATCGCGTCGGCGATGTCGGCCGAGGTGCCGCCGCCGAAGTGGTCGAGCACCTTGACCGGCATGATGGCGGCCTGAAATGCCACGCCGGCCACGCCCTCTGCGTTGTTGGTGGACTGCGCGATGGTGCCGGCGACGTGCGTGCCGTGGCCGTGATCGTCGTTCGCGTGCCGGTCCTTGTTCACGAAGTCGTAGCCGTCGACGAACGTCGTCCCGCCGAGGTCCGGCACTCGCCGGAAGTCGTCGTGGTCTTCGTACGCGACGCCGGTGTCGAGCACCGCCACCACCGCGCCCTTGCCCTTCGAGCGATCCCACGCCTTCGGCATGTTGATCATCGACAGGTTCCACTGCTTGCCGTACCCGGGGTCGTTCGGGACGTAGCTGGCGGCGTAACGCATCAGCGGCTCGGCGGCCTCGACCTTCGGGTTCCCGCGAATGAGGGCCAGGAGCGCCCCGAGGTCTCCCCGGAACACGCCGACGGTGATGGCGCTGTCGACGCCCTCCTCCTCGCTCGCCAGCTCGAGGTCGATGCTCCACTCCTGCTCGATGGCGTCGAACTCGGTCTTCGTGGTGCCGTCGAGGAAGTCGACGACCACCACCTCGGGCACGTGAAACGCCTCGTCGTCGACCTGCGCCGCCACGTCGATGGCCGGGCGCGTGAGGGCCGCGGCCTGTTCGCCGTCGGGCACCGGGCGCTCGCAGGCCGCGAGGAGGAACAGCATCGACAGCGAGGCGGCGAGGGCTGGAGAGGGGCGCATGGGCGGGCTCGTGCAGCTACGAACGGAGGAGGTAACGATTGGATCTCTGCGGCTGTTCCACCGGCGCCCCAAAGCTCGCAGGCACGGCTTGAGCCTAGTGCGACTCACACCGCCCCAGTCGATGCCCCGACCTGTTGGAGCAGGGCGACAACCGCCCGACCAACCTCAGGAAGATTGCAGTGATAGCTACGGTCGGCTCCCCGAACGACGGTGAGGGCCCCCTCGTCTAGCCGGTGCGCCCAGGCGGCCCTTCGCGCGGGCCCGTCCAACTCGGGCAGGACGACAGCCAGCGGCGCGGTCGACGTCGGCGCCACGTCTTCGGGCGCACAGGTCGGGTGGAGCAATGCCAGGCCCGCCAGGCCGACCCGCGCCCACAGGGCGAGCGCGACCCGATCAGAGGCCCCGAGCGACACGGCCAGGGGCACTTCGCCGTCGGCGTTGTCGCGAGCGAGTTCCCACGCGGCGAGGGCGTCTTCGAGCAGGGCCTCTGGCGCGGGTGAAGGGCGCCCCTGGCTGGCGCCAACGCCCCGATAGTTGAACCGCAGGCAGGGGTGGCCCGCGCGGGCCACGGCGAACGCCACCTCGGCGCCGACGACGTGGTCCATGCCGCTCCCCTCGGCGGGCGTGGGCGGAAGCACCAGCACGCCGGGCCGCCGCTCGCCCCGGTGGGCGACGCCCTCGAGCACCAGGCCCTGGCGGAGCTGAATCAGCGTCGGCCGCTCGAGGAACTGGCCCTTCATCACCATGGGCGTGACTCTTCCCCAAGAACGCCGACGGCGGCCAGAGCAAGGCGCCCTGACCGCCGCCAAGACTGTCGAGCTTCCGAAGGGACGGTTTACGGCGCGGGAGCCACCGGGCCGCCGCTGTTGTTGCCGTACTCGGTGCCCTGCGTGACGTCGATGCGACGCGCCACGAAGTCAACCGACACCTCGCAGTTCGCGGCGTCGTTGGCCGGGGTCTCGTTCGGCCGCGGGCAGAGGTCCTGCGGCATGCCGCCGCCGGAGTCGACGCAGTTGTACTGCGAGCGCACCTTCAGCGTGCCGATGGCAGCCGGGTTGTAGTTCTCCCAGGTCACCGTGACGGTGCCGGCGCGGGTCTCGATGGAGCGCCGCGGCACGGGGCCGAAGGACTGCGTCTGCCGGGTGGCGAGGAACTCGCGCTTGCCCGAGTCACCCTCGATGACGTCCTCGACGGCGACCGACGGCGACTCACCGAGCTTGAAGGTCGGGTTGCCGATGTCGAGGTACTGCTTGAGCTGCCCCTGCGCGTCCGTCACGCCGTCCCAGAGGACCCAGTTGGCGTCACGCCGGTAGCCAGTCTGCTGCGTGCGCGCCTGGGGCACGCGGTTGCCGATGTAGCAGGCCGAGTTCTCGACGAACACGAAACGGCTCGTGTCGTACGCGACGCGCCAGATGCGAGGCTGGCCGGTGTTGCAGCCAGTGACGAGGAGGGTCGCCGCAACGGCGCCCAGAAGCTTCACGGAGTTCATCGATTCCCCTTCGAGTGGTGGCCCGTACTTCGGCGGGCGCGTTTGTCCTACGTGCACGTCCATGTCAACGCCTTCGCAGTCGTCAAACACGAGACCCCCGGCCGGTGTGCAAACTCGTTCGCGTCAGAGGGCGCGCGCCTCGAGCACGAGGAACTTCAGGTACCGGCCCTCGGGGAACTGCAGGCGCACGGGGTGATCGGGCGGCTGGTAGCGCTCCTCGACCAGGGTCAGATCGACCCCTGCGTTGAACGCCCCCTCTCGCACGGCGTCGAGGAAGGCCTGCGGGCTGACGCGGGCCGAGCACGAGGCGGTGGCCACGAGACCGCCGGGCCGCAGCAGCGCCAACGCCTGGCGGTTGAGCGACGCGTAGCCGGCGATCGCCCCCTCGACGGCCTTTTGGCTCTTGGCGAAGGCTGGCGGGTCGAGCACGACGAGATCGAACGTGCGGCCCTCGCGCTTGAACGACTCGAGCAGCTCGAAGACGTCGGCGGCGAGGAAGTCGTGGCTGGCGGGCTCGAGGCCGTTGAGCGGGAAGTTCTGGCGCGCGAGCGCGATGGCGTCGGCGTCTTGATCGACCGAGAAGACGCTGCGCGCGCCGCCGAGCGCGGCGTTGACCGAGAAGCCGCCCGAGAAGCAGAAGCAGTTGAGCACGTCGCGCCCCCGGCCCAGGCGCCGGAGCAGGTGGCGGTTCTCACGCTGGTCGAGGAAGAACCCGGTCTTCTGCCCCGCGTACACGTCGACGAGGAACTTCGCGCCACGCTCCTCGATGGTGAGCGGGTTCGGCGCGGGCTGCCCCCACAGCACCCGGCCGTTGCCCCGCTCGTCGTCGGTGTCGGCGTCGTCGCGCCCCACCTCGTCGCGGCCGATGATGCCCTTGAGCCCCGGGACCGCCTTCACCAGCGCCTCGACGATGAGCGGCCGGTGCGGCGTCAACCCCGCCGAGTAGAGCTTCAGCACCGCCCACCCTGCGTAGAGGTCGACGATGACGCCCGGCAACCCGTCGCCCTCGCCGTGCACCAGCCGGTACGAGTCGGTGCCGGTGAGGTCGATCAGCGCGGCGCGCGCCCGGACGCAGCGGCCGACGCGCTCCTCGAAGAAGGCCTCGTCGATGGTCGTCTTCGGGTCGAGGGTCAGCACGCGCACCGCGATGGCCGAGTACGGGTCGAAGTAGCCGCGCGCGACGAAGCGGTGGCCATCGACGAGGTCGACGACGCTGCCCGCCGGTAGCCTCGGCACCTCGGAGAGCCCCCGCTTGAAGACCCACGGGTGGCCGGCGCGCAGGTGCCGGCCGAGGCCAGCCTTCAGCTCGACGCGGGCGAGGTGACTCATCGACGGGCCTTCCTCTCGTCGCGCGCGCGGGTGACGGCATCGGCGACCTCGCCGAAGCCCGCCCCCTCACGCGCGCGGGTGACGTACCTCGGCGGGTGCTCGAGCTGCCCCAGCACGGCGCGCACGTTGGCCACGCCGACCGAGAGCGGGAACGCCTCGAAGAGCGGCTGATCGTTGAACGAGTCACCGACGTAGACGAAGCGGCGCTCCCCCGGCGCGATGCCGGTACGCCACCGCCGCCGCAGGAAGGCCTCGACCGCCGTGCGCTTGTCGAAGGACCCCAGCCAGCAGTTGACGTGCACCGACGAGCGCACCGCCGTGACGCCGCGCCCGCGGAGGAACGCCTCGAGGCGCGCCGCGCCGGCCGGCCCCAGTGCGGCCTGCTCCGCGTAGTCGATGGCCAGGTCGACCTCGGTCGCGCTCGAGTCCATCGACAGCCGCGCGCCCCGCACGCGCTTCAGCGCCGCTGCGACGTGGGCCGTCAGGGCCCGCCGGTTCCGCTGCCTGATGCCCTTTGGCTCGGCGAAGTGCTTCCGCAGCTGCCGGCCCACGCGCTCGAAGGTGACGCCCCCGTTCTCGGCGATGACCCCGCCCACCGGCAACTGGCGGGCCCAGCACTCGCCCCAGCCCGACGGGCGCCCGCTCACCAGCACCACCTCGACCCGCTGCGCCACGAGCCGCTCGAGGGCAAGGAGCGTCTGCGCGGAGAGGCGCCCGCGCGTGGTCAGCGTGCCGTCGACGTCGGTGAACACCGCGCGGACGTGCGAGAGGTCGGCCTGGGCGAGCGGCTGCACCGCGCCCTCATACCGCCGAGAGGCGCGACACCAGCACGACAAACTGCTCGAGGTCGCCGCGCACCGTCTCGACCGTCGGCGGCGTCTTCTTCAGCCGCCGCAGCCCGACGTCGAGGTCAGCGCTCCGCCCGTACAGCGCCTGCGCCTGCGCGAGCGCCTCGAGGAGCGCCTCGCGGGCCTGCTCGCGCGACGCCGCCGAGGCTGCCTGCTCGAGCGTGGGGCCCAGGGCCGCGAGCACTTCGAGGTCGTGCGCCACCAGCACCTCGCGCCGGTTCGCCGCCTCGAGCTCGTCACAGAACGCCGCGAAGGGCTCGAGGAGCGCGAGGAGCTCGGCGTGGTCGAGCTCGCGGTGCTCGAGCGCGGGGGTCTCGAGCGCCTTGACCCGGGTGCGGAACTCGAGCACCGCGCGCTTGTCCTGGGCGCGGAAGGCGCGCCAGGCGGCGGTGCGGCCGAAGGCGTTGAGCTCCTTCTCGATCTGCCGCGCGTGCCACGCGACGTCCATCTGCGGTGCCTCGGCGACCTGCTGCACCCGGGCCCGCATCAGCCGTCGCAGATCGGCCGAGGTGCTGCGCACCAGCAGCGCGGCGCTCAGCTCCTCGACGTAGCCGGGGTCGACGTCGCGCCTCCGGCACTCGCCCAGGTGGCTGGCCACCTCGAACACCAGCGCCCCGATGCGGTCGCGGAAGCGCAGCCGGAACGCCTGCAGCTCGCCGATGAGGTTCCACCGGTCGCCCACCACCGACGGGTCGCGCACCCGCATACCGAAAGCCATCACGCCGCTGCGCAGCTCCTGCGCGCCCTGCCGCAGCGTCGCCTCGACGGCCAGCGGCTTCGGCTCGAAGTGCGCCTCGCCCTCGGGGAACTGCGTCGACAGCTCCGTCAGCAGCGCGTTGACGTCGGCGATGGTCGACCCCACCACCGGCGCCAGCTCCTCCCACAGCGACAGGTCCGCCGACTCGTCGATGGGCGCGTCCTCGTAGCGCACCAGGTCGAGGTCGCCGAGCCGGGCGATGGCGCGCGCGGCGCCCTCGAGCACCGGCCCCAGCCGGCCCACGAACGACGGGTCGGGTTCGGCGGCGAGCAGCTCGCTGAGGCGGGGCGGGAGCACCAGGTTCACGCCTGCGGCACCTTACCGCGAAACGCCCAAAACCCTTGAGAAACGTGCTGAGCTTCCGGGCGTCATGATGCGAATCCGCGGCCTCCACGAGGGGCAGGCCTTCGACGGGGGTGAGGAGTTCCTCGACCGCCCGGGCGCCCGGTGGATCGACGTGCAGCAGCCCGACGAGGCCACCCTCGGCCGGCTCGCCGAGCGCTTCGGCCTGCACCGCCTCGCCATCGAAGACTGCCTGCACCTCGACCAGCGGCCGAAGCTCGAGGAGTTCCCCGGGCACCTCTTCATCGTGCTCCAGGCCTTCTCGTGCACCGACAAGTCGCTCGCGGACGTCACCCTGCACGAGCTGCACTTCTTCCTGGGGCCCGACTGGCTCATCACTGTGCACGAGCGCTCCCACCGGGCCATCGACCAGGTGCACAAGCGCCTCGACGCCGACCCGTCGCAGACGCTCGGCCGCGGCGTCGACTTCGTGGCCTACCTGCTCGCCGACGCCCAGGTCGACCTCGGGTTCCCGCTGATGGACCACTTCACCGAGGCGCTCGACGAACTCGAAGACTCGATTTTTCAGCAGCAGGCGCACAAGCCGATGGAGCGCATCTTCGCCCTCAAGCGCCAGCTCGTGCTGGTGCGCAAGGTGCTGTCTCCCCAGCGCGAGGTGTTGACGACGCTGGCCCGCCGGGGCCTGCCCGGCGTGAGCGAACGCACCACGCTCTACTTCCGCGACGTGTGTGACCACCTGGTGCGGATCCTCGAGCAGGTGGACACCAACCGGGAGCTGGTGGCGAACGTGCGCGAGGCGTGGCTCTCGGTGGTGGCCAACCGCACCAACGACATCACCCGCCAGCTGACGGTGCTGGCGAGCATCTTCCTGCCCCTGTCGTTCATCGCCGGCTTCTTCGGCCAGAACTTCGACGCCTTGAGCCGCCCGCCGTTCTTCGTGGTGATGCTGGCCTCGATGGTGCTCGTGCCGGCCGGCATGGTGGCGTGGTTCCAACGAAAGGGCTGGTTCTGATGAAGCACCTCACGCTCAATGGGCGGGTCCTGGCCTACCGCGACGTCGGCGACGGC
>JADCJJ010000275.1 GCA_020247085.1 Myxococcaceae bacterium
CGTGGTGACGTACGGCACGCCGTCGACGACCGAGGGCACGTTGTCGGTGCCCCAGAAGCTGTACGGCTCGGTCGAGGGCGGAGGCGACGTGTGGGAGCGGGCGGCCACCTTCGACGACGCCGGCGAGGCCGAGGTGACGGTGCCGGTGCCCGCGCTCGAGGCCGACGACGCGCGCAAGCCGTGGCGCTACTCGCTGTCGGTGCGCGCGAAGGACGACCAGGGCACGTTCGCCAACGCGTCGAAGGCCTCCTTCCTCGCCGAGAGCGACCTGCTCGGCGCCGTGTTGGCGCGGCAGCGCGTGGTGCGGCCGGGCGACGTCGCGCGCTTCTCGGTGCGCGCCACGACGCTCTCGGGCAGACCGTATGGGGCGACGGCGGGCGAGGTGCAGTTCGTGCTGCTGGCGGCGGACGGCAGCTCGACCGCGCTGACGAAGCAGGCCTTCACCACGGCGGACGACGGCGTGGCGCGGCTCGACGTGAAGGGGGAGCGGCCCGGCGTCGTCGAGGCGCAGGTGACGCTGAAGGACAAGAAGGGCCTGTCGTGGACGGGAACGGCGACGGCGCTGGTGCTGGGCGGCGGCGGCGAGGCGGTGATGCAGGTGCCGACGCTGACGCTCGAGGCGCTCGGTGGCGCGCTGCAGCCGGGCGACACCGCCGAGATCGTCGGGTTGCTCCCCGCGGGCTGGGGCGTGCGCGAGGCGAACGAGGGCAGCGTGTGGGTCACCCTCACCGGCGCCGGCCTGTTCAAGACCGAGAAGCTCGCCGTGAAGGGCCAGACGGTGGTCTACCGCTTCCCCGTCGAGCGCCGGTTCGGTAGCGCGGTGTACGCGGCGCTGGCCTACCCGTCGGCCAGCGGGCGCTGGGAGGAGCGCATCGCCGGCTTCCGCATCGTGCCGAAGGAGCGCACCCTGGCCGTCTCCGTCGAGGCCGAGCGCACCGAGGCCTCGCCCTTGACGACGCAGACGCTGACGCTCCGGGTGACCGACCACGAGGGCCGCCCGGTGCAGGCCCAGGTGTCGGTCGGCGTGGTGGACAAGGCGGTGTACGCCCTGCAGAGCGAGTTCCGCCCCGGCATCGTCGACTTCTTCTACCCGGTGGGCCGCGACAACGTGTCGACGTTCTTCTCGAGCGAGTTCCAGGGCTACGGCTACGGCGACCGCATCGCCCAGGCGCTGGCCGGCCTGCCGAAGAGCCAGTTCGCCGCCGTGAAGCCCCCCACCAAACCCCAGAAAGAGGACGACACCGTGTACTGGAACCCGGCGGTCGTCACCGACCGCGACGGCCGCGCGGCGGTCTCGTTCAAGCTCAACTCGATGCAGACGCTGTGGACGGTGACGGCCGTTGCCGTCGACGCGTCGGGGCGCTTCGGCGAGGCCGGCGCCGAGTTCGCCACCCGCGGCGCGCTGGTGGTGGCGGCGAATCTGCCGCAGTTCCTCAGGCAGGGCGACGTGGCGACCGGCTCCATCCGGGTGACGCCCGGGCAGCAGGGCCCGGGGCAGGGCACCGTGACGCTCGAGTTCCAGGGCACCGGCGCCGCGGCCTTCGACGCCCGGCGCGAGACGCTCACGCTGGCGAAGGGCGGCGAGGCCCTCGTGCCCGTCACGCTCGAGGCGAAGCGGGCCGGCGAGGTCTCGCTGGGCCTCACGGCGAAGGGGCTCGGCGACCCCGTGTCCGACGTCAAGCGCCTACCGGTGCTGCCGGCGGCCCTCGACGAGGAGGTGGCCGTGTCGGTGGTGGGCGGCGGGGCCCTCGAGCTGCCGCTGCCGAAGGGCGCGCAGGTGCTGTCGAGCCGGCTGTCGCTCGCGCCGTCGCTCGTCGACGTGGCGCTCGGCAACGCCCGCGAGCTGCTGACGTACCCGCACGGCTGCGTCGAGCAGCTCGTCGCCACCACGGTGCCGAACGTGGCGCTGCACCGCACGCTCCAGCGCCTCGAGGCGCTCGACGGGCTCGACAAGGAGAGCCTGACGCTGCTGGCCGAGGCGAGGAGCCGGGCCGTGCAGGGCACCGGGCGCATCCTCGACATGGCGGTGAAGGGCGGCGGCTTCACCTGGTTCTCGGGCTACCAGGAGCCCTCGCTCGAGATGACGCTCATCGCGCTCGACGGGCTCGCCTACGCCGTCGAGGCCGGGCTGCTCGATCGGAGCGACGGGCGCCTCACCGCCAGCGCCGCCTGGCTCGAGGCCCGCGCCGACGTTCCCCCGGCGCTCGAGGCCACGCGCACCTACGTGCTGGCGCGGCTCCAGGGGGCCCGGCAGGCGGCGAAGGTGCGCCAGCTCGTCGAGGCCGCCACGCCCGAGGATCTCTACGGCCTCGCCCTCGCGGTGCTGGCCGCCGAGCACGCCGGGGTCGCCGAGGAGGCCGGCGTGAAGGAGCGCATCGCCGCCCTCGCCGACGAGTCGCGCAAGGGCGTCATCTCGAACGCCATCCTGCGCGCTGACGACTCGTTCTTCCGCTACCCGCTGCGCACCGTCGGGTTCACCGCCATCCTCGCGCACGCGGCGAGCCGCAAGGATGTCGACGTCGACCGCACGCGCGCGCGGGTGCTTCAGCTCCTGGCGGACCCCTCGCTGTCGACGTTCGAGCGCAGCACGGCGCTGCTCCACAGCCAGTGGCTCGTCGAGCGCGACATCAAGGCGATGAAGCGGCTGACGCCCCCGTCGCTCGAGGGCACCACCGCCGCGCTGGCGCCGTCGGGCTTCGGCCTGGCCGCCACCCTCGAGCCGAGCGCCGCCCGCGTGACGGTCGGCGCCTTCGACGGCGTGGCCACCTGGCGGGCGAAGGTGCGCACGCCGCTCGAGGATGTGCAGGCGCGCGGGGCGGGCCTCGCGCTCGCGCGTGCGTACTTCACCCTCGAGGGCGACAAGAAGGTGCCGCTCACGGGCCCGGTGAAGCAGGGCGCAGACGTGTACGTCGAGCTGACCCTCGACGCGCGCCCGGATGACCGCTGGCGCTCGGTGCGCAGCGCCTACACGGTGCTCGAAGACGCCATTCCCGCCGGCTTCACCGTGCTGCAGGAGGACAAGGCCTATCGCGGCGCGCCGCTCGCGCTGCCGCTCACCCACGAGGCCGTGAAGAAGCGCGCCTTCACGCCCGAGCGCATCACCTGGTACCTCGAGGAGAAGGCTTTCTGGTCGGCGAGCCCGCGGGTGCTGGGCTACGTGCTACGGGCGAACTTCCCGGGCACCTTCGTCGCGCCGCCGGCCACCCTCGAGGACATGTACTCGAGCCAGGTGAGCGCGCGCACGGCGAGCGCGCGCCTCTCCATCGTGAAGTGAGCCGTGGGGGCGCTGCTCCTCGTCCTCGCAGCCGTACCGCGCGTGACGGTCGCGCCGGGGCTGGAGCCGGCCTTCGAGGTGCAGCGCGCGGCGGTCGAGGCGTGGGAGGCGCTCGACGGCGTCTGGCAGCGGGAGCGGGGCCGGCCGGCGCCGACGCCCCGCGTCGCCATCGTCGTCGAGCGCGCGCGCCTCGCGCCGGGCGTCGCGGGGCTGAGCGAGCTGGGGCGCGTGTCGCTGCGGCAGGGGCGCGAGGGCGTCTTCACCGCCGCCGAGCGGCAGGCGCTCTCGCACGAGTTGGCGCACCAGTTCCTGTTGCAGGCCTGCCCCCCGGCGACGGCCGACGCGCTGTTCCACGAGGCCTTCGCGGTGGCGACGTCGGGCGAGCTGGGCGCGTGGCGCGAGGGCGACTACCAGTCGCTCTCCGAGGCCGCGAAGGCCGTGGGGCGGGCGCGGTCGCTCGACTCGCCCGACGCCAGGCGGGCGCTGGCGAGGCTGCTCGTCGAGTCGGTCGGGCCGGGCGAGACGTTCCCCCGCGCCCTGGGCCGGCGGCTCGAGCGGTGTGAGGGCGCGGCGCGCTGGGCCCCGCTGACGGCCGAGGCCCTGGGCAGGCTCGAGGCGAGCGCCGGCGACGAGGCCTTCGTGGTGATGAGCCGGCACTCGGGCGAGGTGCTGGCGTCGGGCGGCGACGTCGGCCAGCCGCGGCCGTTCGGCTCGACGCTCAAGCCCTTCCTGGTGGCCGGCGCTGCGCAGACGCCGGGCCTGCGGCCGCGCGTGGGCGACCCCGAGTGGGCGTGCGGCGACGTGCTTCCCGAGACGATGCGCGCCCCGGCGGCCGTGCTGTCGTCGTGCAACGGCTGGTTTCTCGACTGGGCCGAGCAGCAGCCTGGCGTCGAGCGCTTCGGCCCCTGGGGCCCGGTGCTGCAGGCGGTGGGGCTCGCCCGGCTGCCGGAGCACATGAGCGAGGCCATCGGCCTTCGCTCGACGCTCGGGTTGTCGCCGCTCGGGCTGGCGGCGGCGTACCGGGCGCTCGCCGAGGCCCGCCCCGACGTGGTGGCGCTGCTGGCGCGGAACGCCTCCGAGGGCACGCTCGCGCGCCTGCCGGACTCGACCGAGCTGGGCCGCCTCGCCACGAAGACGGGCACGGTGCGGGACGGCGCCTCGCGGCCCCTGGTGGGGTGGCTCGTCGGGGTGACGCGCGACGCCGTGGTGGTGCTCGCCTCGCCGGGCCGGGCGCCCCGCCAGGTGACGGCCCGCTTTCTGGCCCTCGTCGAGCAGGCGAACGCTCTGGCGGCGCGAGACGCCGTCGAGGTGCAGGTCTTCTCGCTCTTGACGCCCGCGCAGGTCGACGTGCGCTGCGAGCGGGCCGGCGTCGTGCTCGCCGAGGGCGCGCCTGCTCCGCTGAGCCCCGCCTGGCGCCCCTTCGCCGAGGTGCTCACCGGGCGGCTCTTGTGCCTCGGCGCGCCCTTCGAGGTGCGCCTGCCCCGGGCTCCCGTGGGGCGGCTCTACGCGGGCGTCTTCCGCCGTGACGCGCCGGCGCCGTGGGTGCCCGGGCCCGGGCTGAGCGCGACGGAGCGGGAGCGGCGGGCCCGCACCGGCAGCGAGATCGTCTTCCGGACCACGCGGCTGGCCTACGTGTCGGGGGTGCTCTCGTCGGAGGACGCGTCGATCGTCGGCGAGCCGCGGGCGGCGCTGGCGCGGGTCGTCTCGCACAACGTCGACACACGGGAGCGGCACGGCTCACGGCCGGTGTGCGACACGACGCACTGCCAGGTGTTCCAGGGCACGACGCGCAGCGCGGCGAGCGACGCCGACACCCTGGCGCGGCCGAGGCTCAAGACCGCCGGGTGGCTGCCCTTCTCTCGTGGTGGCGACGAGCCGTGGCGTGAGGCCCGGCCGCGCAAGGACGTCGAGCGGGCGCTGGGGCGCTCGCTCGCCCTGGTGCAGCGCCTCGAGTCGGCGGGCGGGAGGCTCCGCGTCGTGCAGACGGTGACCGACGAGGGCGCGCCCTACGAAGAGGCCGAGGGCATGCCGTGCGAGCGGCTGCGCGGGCCGCTCAAACTCCCGTCGTGTCCGTCGAGCGCCACCTGGTCGGAGACGACGGTGGTGTTCGACGGCGTGGGGCAGGGGCACGGGTTGGGGCTCGACGTCGAGGCCTCGCGCCGCGGCGGCGCCGACCAGGAGACGATCCTCGAGCGCGCCTTCCCGGGCGCGACGCGGTGAGGGAGGGCGCGGCATGGGCTCGACGTTCGTGCTGATGGCGGTGGTGGCGCAGTACGGCTGGGGCGCCGACGGTGGGGCGCGGCTCGACGAGCGCTTTGCGCCCCCTCGGGGCTTCGTCAGGGTCGAGGTGTCGCGGGGCGGCTTCGGGGCCTTCCTGCGCGGGCTGCCGTTGCTGCCCCCGGGCACGCCGGTGCGCCTGTACACGGGCCGGCTCAAGGCCAGGCAGGACGTGCACGCGGCGGTGATCGATCTCGACGTGGGCGGGAGGGACCTGCAGCAGTGCGCCGACGCGGTGATGCGGCTGCGCGCCGAGTGGCTCTTCGGCGCAGGGCGGGCCGCCGAGGTGTCGTTCAACGACACCGGCCGGGGCGCGCCGATGCCCTTCTCCCGCTGGGCGAAGGGGGAGCGGCCGTTCGCCAAAGGCTCGGCGCTGGTGTGGCGCGCGGCGAGGCCCGCCGACGGCTCCCGGGCGAGCTTCCGCCAGTACCTCGACGCCGTCTTCACCTGGGCGGGCACCCACTCGCTCGAGCGGCAGCTCAGCCGCCGGGCCGCGGCCGACGTGGCGCCTGGAGACGTCGTCATCGCGGGCGGCTTCCCCGGGCACGCGGTGCTCGTCCTCGACGTGGCGAAGGACGCCTCGGGGACGGCGCGGGTGCTGCTCGGCCAGTCGTACATGCCGGCGCAGAGCGTGCACGTGTTGCGGCAGGCCGACGGCGACCCCTGGTTCCCGGCGCCGGCACACGGCGAGGCCTACGTCACCCCCGAGTGGACGTTCCCCCCCGGGAGCCTCAAGGGCTGGGAGCGGGGGGGCTGAGGCGAGGGGCGGCGCGCCAGGCTCCGTCGCGGCGGTGCGCGCCGGGCCGGGCGGCCTGCTGCTAGGGTGCCGCCGATGCGTGTCGCGTGCCTCAGCCTGCTGCTCCTGTCCTGCACGAAGGTCTCGCCGCCGACGGCCGACCCGGCCGCGACCGTGCGCTTCATCACTCCGCCGATGGCGGGCGAGGTGTCGTCGATCATGTCGGCGCAGCTCGCGAAGTCGAAGGCCGAGGGCCGGCAGGTGCTGCTGTACTGCGGGGCGACGTGGTGTGAGCCGTGCCGGTACTTCCATGAGGCCGTCGACCGCGGCGAGCTCACCGGGAAGGTCGGGGCGCTCGACCTGGTGGCGTTCGACTCCCAGGTCGACGCCGAGCGCATGCTGCTGTCGGGGTACGAGTCGCAGTTCATTCCGCTGTTCGCGGCCGTCGGCCCGGACGGCAAGGCGACGGGCAGGAAGATCGAGGGCTCGGTGAAGGGTCCCGGCGCCGTCGACGAGCTGGTGCCCCGGCTCAAGGCGCTGCTGGCCGAGGCGCCGCGGTGACGTCGCGCTTGTGAGCGCTGCGGGCGAGCGGTAACTCGCGCGCACCATGTCCCTCATCAGCGTGAAGAAGGCCCTCGACGGCTCGGTGCCGGCGGGCACGAAGGTCGAGATCCGCGGCTGGGTCCGGACCCGCCGCGACTCGAAGGCCGGCATCTCGTTCGTGAACGTGCACGACGGCTCGAGCCAGGACCCGGTGCAGGTCGTCGCGCCGAGCTCGCTCCCCAACTACCAGGACGGCGTGCTCAAGCTCACCGCCGGCGCCAGCGTCGTCGCCCGGGGCACCCTGGTGCAGAGCCAGGGCAAGGGCCAGTCGATGGAGATCCAGGCCGACGAGCTGCAGGTCGTCGGGCTCGTCGACGACCCTGACCACTACCCCATCACTCCCAAGCAGCACTCGCTCGAGTATCTGCGCGAGCAGGCGCACCTGCGGGTGCGCACCAACACCTTCGGCGCGGTCGCGCGCGTGCGGCACCACGCGGCGCAGGCCATTCACCGCTTCTTTCACGAAGAGGGGTTCTTCTGGGTCAACACCCCCATCATCACCGCCAGCGACGCCGAGGGGGCCGGCCAGATGTTCCGCGTGTCGACGCTCGACCTCGCGAACCTGCCGCGCACCGACGCGGGGAAGGTCGACTTCACGAAGGACTTCTTCGGCAAAGAGGCCTACCTCACCGTCTCGGGCCAGCTGAACGTCGAGGCCTACTGCCTGGCGCTGTCGAAGGTGTACACCTTCGGGCCCACGTTCCGCGCCGAGAACTCGAACACCACCCGGCACCTCGCCGAGTTCTGGATGATCGAGCCCGAGCTGGCCTTCGCCGACCTGAACGACGACGCCAACCTCGCCGAGCGGTTCCTCAAGTACGTGTTCAAGGCGGTCCTCTCCGAGCGCATGGACGACCTGCGGTTCTTCGAGGACCGCGTGCAGAAGGGCGTCATCGAGCGGCTCGAGAAGTTCATCGCGTCGTCCTTCGAGCGCCTCGATTACACGAAGGCGATCGAGATCCTCCAGCGCTCGGGGAAGAAGTTCGAGTACGCGCCGCAGTGGGGCAAGGACCTGCAGACCGAGCACGAGCGCTACCTCACCGAGGAGCACGTCGGCCGCCCGGTGGTGGTGATGAACTACCCCGAGCAGATCAAGGCCTTCTACATGCGCATGAACGACGACGAGAAGACGGTCGCCGCGATGGACGTGCTGGCGCCCGGCATCGGCGAGATCATCGGCGGTAGCCAGCGTGAAGAACGCCTGGACCGCCTCGACGCGCGCATGCGGAAGATGGGCCTCGAGCCCGAGCACTACGGCTGGTACCGCGACCTGCGCCGCTACGGCTCGGTGCCGCACGCCGGCTTCGGCCTCGGCTTCGAGCGGCTCATCGTCTACCTGTGCGGGCTGCAGAACATTCGCGATGCCATTCCGTACCCGCGCGTGCCCGGATGGGCGCAGTTCTGACGGCGCCGGCCTGGCGGCGGGCCAGGCGGTACCCGAGGGCGTGACGGCGGCGCCCGCGTGAGGTGGCGCCCGTCGCGGTGCGCCCGGGCCTGCCGGGCCGCTTGCGGTCGAAGACAAGGCGCCACGTCCATGACAAGAACGACGGGGCCGTGAGCGACGATCTCGACAATGCGTTGACCGACCTCGACGCGGGGCATGAAGCCCCCGCGTACCTGCTGTGGGGCGAGGAGTTCCTGGTGCGCAAGGCCGCCGAGAAGCTCCTCGGCAAGCTGGTGCCAGGCGGCGCGGCCGACCTCAACTGCGTCACGCTCGACACCGCGTCGCCGCGCGACGTCGCCGCCGAGCTCGCCACCTTTCCCATGTTCGGCGGGCGGAAGGTGGTCTTCCTGCGCGACCCCGAGTTCCTCGCGCCGAAGAAGGGCCGCGCCGACGCGCTCGGGCGCGCGCGCGAGGCGTGGAAGGCCAACCGCAAGAAGGACGCCGCCCGGCGCGTGCTGGCCATCGCCGCGCGGGCCGGCTGGGGCGTCGGTGAGCTCGACCTCTCGGCCGAGGGCGCCCCGCGCGCCGACGACTGGGAGCGTGAGCTGGGCGTCGTGCTCGCCGACGTCGACGTGCAGTTCCTCAAGGACGTGCAGGCCTTCTGCGTCGCCGAGAACGTCACCGCTCCGTCGGCCGACGACACGGTGCTGAACGACTGGCTCTCGAAGAAGCCCGGCAAGGGGCAGGTGCTGGTCATCGCCACCACCGAGCTCGAGACGAAGGGGGCCTTCGTCAAGCTGGTGAAGGCGCACGGCGCCTTCTTCGAGTTCAAGGTGGCGTCGAAGCTCGACAAGCTCGACCTCGACCAGTTCGTCGCCGAGGCGCTGGGCCCGCACAAGAAGAAGCTGGGCCCCGGAGCGCTCGACGCCCTGAAGGACCGCGTCGGCGCCAATTTCCGCCTGCTGGCCAGCGAGCTCGAGAAGCTCGCGCTCCACTCGGCCAACCCCACCATCTCCCAGCGCGACGTCGAGCTGCTCGTCGGCCACGCCCGCGAGGAGGACTACTTCGAGTTGTCCGACGCCCTGCAGAAGCGCAACCTCGACGCGGTCATGAAGTACCTCGACGAGGCCCTCGCCCAGGGCACTGCGCCGCTCGCCGTTCACGGCGCGGTCACCGGCATCGTGCGCCGGCTGCTGTCGTCCTTCGAGAACATGATGCAGCTGTCGGGCGGCAAGCCGCCGCGCAACTACAACGACTTCCAGGCCCGCTTGTGGCCGAGAATCGAGGCCGACGCGAAGGCGGCGAAGGTGAAGGTGCCGCACCCCTACGCCGCGTTCATGGGCATGCAGGCGGCCGCCCAGTGGGGCCGTCAGGAGTTGCTCCGCGCGCTCGTCTTCTGCGCCGAGGCCGACCTGGCGCTCAAGCTCGGCGGGCAGGAGCTGGTGCTCGAGCGCCTCGTGTGGACCCTCTGCGGCAAGGCGGCGGCGTGGGATTCACAGATGCACGTCATCCGCCGTGAGCAGGAGCGTTGACCCATGACCGCCCCCACCCTCGTCAGCTGCGCCCTGCCGTACGCGAACGGCCCGGTGCACCTCGGCCACCTCGTCGAGCACGTGCAGACCGACATCTACGTGCGCGCGCTGCGCTCGACCGGCGCCGACGTCGTCTTCGTCTGCGCCGACGACACCCACGGCGCGCCCATCGAACTCAACGCCCTCAAGCAGGGCCTGTCTCCCGAGGCCTTCGTCGCGACGTGGTTCGACGAGCACACCGCGGTGTTCCGCGACTTCCACGTCAGCCACGACCACTACGGGTCGACGAACTCACCCGAGAACCAGCACTACGCGAACCTCATCTACGAGCGCGCGAAGGCGGCGGGGTCGATCGGCAAGAAGGACGTCGAGCAGCCGTACGACGCGAAGGCCGGCCGCTGGCTGTCCGACCGCTTCATCCGTGGCACGTGCCCCAACTGCGGCGCGAAGGACCAGTACGGCGACGCCTGCGAGGTCTGCAACGCCGCGTACACGCCGCGGGAGCTGAAGGACGCCCGCAGCGCCATCTCGGGTGAGCCGCTCGAGTGGAAGAAGTCGTCGCACGCGTTCTTCCTGCTGTCCAAGCACGGCGAGTTCTTGACGCAGACCATCCGTGACCCGGCCTTCATGAACCCGGGCCCTGCGGCGCAGCTCGGGCAGTTCTTCGAGAAGGGCCTCGCCGACTGGGACATCACCCGCGACGGGCCGTACTTCGGCTTCCCCATTCCCGGAGAGACGAACCAGTTCTTCTACGTCTGGCTCGACGCGCCCATCGGTTACATCGCCGCGACCGAGCAGTGGGCGAAGAAGACGGGCAGGGCGTCGAGCGCCCTCGATTTCTGGGCCGAGTCCTCCGACGCGTGCATCGTCCACTCCATCGGAAAGGACATCGTCTATTTCCACTGTCTCTTCTGGCCGGCGGTGCTCAAGGTGGCGCAGCTGAAGCGGCCCGCGCGCGTCAACATTCACGGGCACCTGACGGTGAACGGCGAGAAGATGTCGAAGTCGCGCGGCACCTTCATCAACGCGCGCGCGTACCTCGACCGGCTCGACCCGAACTACCTGCGCTTCTACTTCGCCTCGCTGCTCGGCAACGGGCCCGAGGACCTCGACCTGTCGCTCAAGGAGTTCCGTGAGCGCACCAACGCCGAGCTGGTCAACAACCTGGGCAACCTCGCGAACCGCACCCTGTCGCTGCTGGTGAAGGAGTTCTCGGGCCGGCTCGCGGCGCCGAGCCCGGCGCTGGGGCGGCCGCTCGTCGAGGGCGCGCTGGCGAAGGTGCCGGCGATCAGGGCGGCCTTCCTCGACTTCGACCCGCGCACCGCGGTGAAGCTGGTGCTCGAGCTCGGGTACGCGGCGAACCAGTTCCTGACGGCGCACGAGCCCTGGAAGAAGCTCAAGGTGCCTGAGTCGCGGGAGCATGCCCACCAGGCGCTCTCCGAGGCCGCCGAGGTCGTCTACCTGCTCACCGCGCTGCTCGAGCCCATCGTGCCGCAGCTCGCAGAGCGGCTCGCGGGCCAGCTCGCCCGCCCCGGCCTCACCTTCCGGGCACTGGAGCAGGCGACGTACCCGGTGCTCGACCGGGGCCCGGCGCTGGGCGTGCCGGCCCCGCTCATCGCGCGCCTCGAGGCGGAGCAGGTCGACGCCCTCGTGGTGACCGCCCCGGTGGTCCCGAAGGCGCCCGAGCGGGCCTCTGCCGAGGCGCCGAAGCCCCCGCCGGCGGCCGCGGCCGAGCTCGAGTTCTCCGACTTCACGAAGGTGTCGCTGAAGGCGGGCCGGGTGCTGGCCTGCGAGCGCGTGCCGAAGGCCGACAAGCTGCTCAAGCTCACCGTTGACCTGGGCGAGGCCGCGCCGCGCACCATCGTCTCGGGCATCGCCGAGGCCTATGCGCCCGAGGCCGTCACCGGCCGCGCCGTCGTCGTGGTGGCCAACCTGAAGCCCCGGGCGCTCAAGGGCATCGAGTCGCGGGGCATGATCCTCACCGCGGGCCGCGGCGGGAAGGACCTGGTGCTGCTCGACCCCGGCGACGTTCCGCCCGGCGCGGAGGTGAAGTGACGCGGGCGCCGCCCAGCCGCTGGCGGAGCGACCGGGAGCAGGCGCTCCTGGCGCTCGAGCGCGAGTCCTCCCCCGCGCGCCGGGCCGAGGCGGCCGAGGCCATCTGTGACGCCGCGGCCGACGCGCCCGACGAGGCGCTGCCCGACTTCGCCCCCGATGTCGTCCGCCTGGTGTCCGACCGGCAGGTCGAGGTGCGCTGCGCGGGGCTGGCGCTCGCCGCCGAGGTGCTGCCCCCGGCCGAGGCGCGCGAGGTGCTGGTGCGCAACATGGGCGACCGAGCCCACCGCGTGCGCGTCGAGGCCGTCGGGCGGCTGGCCGACCTCGCGCTCCCCGAGGCCCGCGGCGCCCTCGCCATGGCCCTCGAAGACGAGCTGTTCCCGGTGCGCTTCGAGGCCGCCCGCGGCATGGTGGCCCTGCAGCACCCGGCCGGGCTCGAGACGTTGATCCAGGCGCTCGACGACGGCGAGCTGCGTTTCCGGGCGGCGGCGGCCCTGGCGGCCCTCGGGCACACCGACGCCCTGCCGGCCCTGCGGCGTGCCTTCAGGAGCTGGTTCCTGCCCGCCTTCGACAAGACGCAGCTCGCCGGCGCGCTCGCCCGCCTCGGAGACGCGGACGGCGTCGCGCACCTCTTCAAGCGGGCGGCGAAGGGCTGGTCGATGGACCGCGCCATGGCCATCGAGCTGCTCGGTGAGGTGAAGGCGCCGGGCGCGAAGGCGCGGCTGCTCGAGCTGCTCGACGAGAAGCGCGACCCATGCCGCGGAGCGGCGGCGCGGGGGCTGGGGCGCCTCGGCGACGCCGACGCGCTGTCGGCGCTCGAGCGCGTGCTGGCCGAGCCCGGGGTGCCCGACGACGTGCGCCTCGACGTCGCCGAGGGGCTGCTCCGTCTCGACGCCGCCCGGGCCCGCCCGGCGCTGGCGGCCGTCGCGCTCGAAGGCGACGACGCGCGCGCCGAGCTCGCCGAGCTTCTCGAGGCCTTCTCACCATGAAGCTCATCGACGCCCACTGCCACCTCGAGCCGAAGGACTTCCCCGCCGTGGCCGACGTCATCGGCCGCGCGAAGGCCCAGTCGGTGGTGCACGCCGTCGTGGTGGGGCAGTTCCAGCGCCCGGGCGATTTCGGCCTGGCCCTCGAGGTGGCCCGAGCCCACCCCGACTTCCTCACGCCCACCATGGGCATTCACCCGCACGACGCCGCCGCGGCCATGGCCGACGACTGGCTCACCCTCGAGCGCCTGTGCGCGCAGCCCGTCGTGAAGGCCGTCGGCGAGACGGGCCTCGACTACTTCTACAATCACAGCCCGAAGGCGGAGCAGCTCGAGGCCTTCCACCGGCACTGCCAGCTGGCGCGCGCGCTGAAGAAGCCCGTCGTGGTGCACGTGCGCGACGCCCACGACGACTGCGCCGAGGTGCTGGCCGGCGAGGGGGTGCGCGAGGGCATGATTCACTGTTTCACCGGAGACACCGCCGCCGCCCGCCGCTACCTCGACCTGGGGCTCTTCCTCAGCATCTCGGGCGTGGTGACGTACAAGAAGAACGAGGCCCTGCAGGAGGCGGTGCGCTTCGCGCCGCTCGACCGGCTGATGGTCGAGACCGACAGCCCCTTCCTCGCCCCGGTACCCTGGCGCGGGAAGAAGAACGAGCCGGGCTTCGTCGTCGAGACGGCCCGGAAGGTGGCCGGGCTCAAGGGGCTCGACCCCGACGAGGTGGCGCTGGCGTGCGCGAAGAACACCCGCGCGCTGCTGGGCCTCGCCGTCGCGCTCGACTGAGGGCCACAATCGCCCCGTGGGCCTTCCGTTCTGCTAGGCACCGTGTCCGTGCTCCGTCGGCTCTCAATCGTCTTCGCCGTCTCTCTTGGTGGCTGCGCGTCGGTCAGCTCGTTCTTTTCGGGCAACGACGACCCCGTGTACGCGAGCGAGGCCGACGAGAACCTCAAGAAGGGTGCCGAGGCCCTCGAGGGCAAGAACTACGTCGAGGCCGCGAAGTACTTCGAGTTCACCCGCACGAAGTTCCCGTTCCTCGAGGCCTCGAAGGAGGCCGAGCTGAAGCTGGCCGACTGCGCCTACGAGCAGGAGAAGTACGTCGAGGCGCGCGACCGCTACCAGGGCTTCGTGCGGCTGCACCCCACCCACCCGAAGGTGGACTACGCGGCGTTCCGCGCCGCCGAGACCCACTTCAAGGACATTCCCTCGGACTTCTTCCTGCTGCCCCCGGCGAACGAGAAGGACCAGGTCGAGCTGAAGGGCGCGCTCGTCGCGCTCAACGAGTTCATCCGGCTGTACCCGAAGTCGGAGTTCATCGAGCGCGCCCAGAAGATCACCGCTGACGTGCGCCGCCGGCTCGCCAAGCACGAGCTGTACGTCGCCGAGTTCTACGCCCGCCGCGAGAAGTGGCCGGCCGTCATCAACCGCCTCTCGCTGGTGCGGAAGAACTTCGCCGGCATCGGCTTCGACGCCGAGGTCGCCTTCGGCCTCTCCGACGCGCACCTCGCCCTGAATCAGGTCGAGGCGGCCCGCGAGGTGCTCGTGGCCTTCGTCGAGGCCTTCCCGCAGGACGAGGCAGTGCCGAAGGCGAAGCGGATGTTGGCGCGGCTCGTGGCGCCGCCGCCCTCGCGGTGAGCGCCGAGGGCCAGAAGCTCGCCGGCTTCCTCGTGGCCACGGTGGCCCTGGGGCTCGTCGTGGCGGTCTGTGGCCAGCGCGTGCTCGGGGTCGCCGCGGGCCCCGAGAGCGAGCTCATCACCCAGCTCAAGCGCTTCGAGCAGCCCGGCCAGGTGTTCGACCCTCGCGCCCAGCTCGTCGGCGACCGGGTGAGCTACCAGCGGCTCTCGGTGTCGCTCGACGCCTCGGGCCAGCGCGCAGTCGTCACCGGCACCCTCGACTTCACCGGCACCCTCGGCGGCGGGGTGAAGGTCGGCTCCCTGGGGCTCGAGCGGGTGCGCTTCGAGCGGCGCGACGACGGCTGGCGCTTCGTCGATGGCCCGGCGCCGAGGCTGGCGGCCATCGTGCGGGCGCTCGAGCGGCGGCGGGTGGCGCTCTCGGCCGGGGCCATTCCCGAGGCGCCGGGGCTCGACGTCGAGCGCGCCACGCTCTTCCGCCGGCTCTCACGCCGCGAGTTCACCGTCGAGGCCTGGTACATCCGCTCCGAGCGCGAGGGCGCCGAGGTCGCCGAAGACTCACGGCTGGTCGGCGTGCTGCCCGAGCGGCCCGTCGATGAGCGGTCGACCCGCCGGCTGACGCTGGTCGAAGACGCCCGGGGCGAGTTCTCCTTTCCGCATGGGCTCTTGTAGGCTACGCAGCTTGCTCCTTCGGCGAGGCCTTCGATGGACGACGCGCTCAAACAGACGCTCACCCTGGGGCGGAGCTACTTCGAGAAGAGGCAGTACGCCGAGGCCGAGAAGCACCTCACCCAGGTCGTCGAGCAGAACCAGTCCTTCGCCGACGTGTACAACATGCTCGGCATCATCTTTCACGATCAGGGTCAGTTCGCCCGGGCCCAGCGGGCCTTCGAGGCGGCCCTGCGCCTCAACCCCGCGTACACCGACGCCGCGCTGAACCTCGCCGTCATCTACAACGACATGGGGAAGTACCGGGAGGCCAGGGAGGTCTACCAGGCCGCCATCGGCCGGCAGCGCGCCAGCCCGACCAAGATGGACCCGTACGTGCAGGGCAAGATTGCCAACATGTACGCCGACATCGCCACCGTGTTCGCCTCGGCGGGCCTGCTCGACGAGGCCGTCGCCGAGTACCGGCGGGCCCTGGCGCTGGGCCCCAACTTCGTCGACATCAGGCTCAAGCTCGCCGACTGCCTGAGAGACCTGGGCGACCTGCCCGGCGCCATCGCCGAGTTCGAGGCGATTCTCCAGGTCAACCCGAACTACCTGCCGGGCCGCGTTCACTTCGGCATCGCGCTGTACTCGGCGGGCCGCAAGGCCGACGCCGTGAAGATGTGGGAGGACGTGCTCGCGCGCAGCCCCGGCAACAAGAGCGCCGAGATGTACCTCGGGCTGGTTCGAGACATCGGTCAAGACGCTGTGCACGACGCTCAGGTTGGGTGATGCTTCGCCCCGCGACCCCAGACGGCAGGAGCTCCCAACGTGGGTGATCAGTACGCGCTCAAGTTCATCTCAGGGAAGTACCAGGGCGGCGAGTTTCCGCTCAAGGTGACCAAGCCCTGTGTGATCGGCCGCTCGAGCGAGCTCGACATGGTGCTCGTCGAGGACATGGTCTCGCGCAAGCACGCGAAGATCACCTGGGTGCAGGGCAAGCTGAACATCGAGGACCTCGGCTCGACGAACGGCACCTTTGTCAACGGCGAGAAGATTCTGAAGCCGTCGCGCATCAAGGAGGGCGACCGCATTCTCATCGGCACGTCGATTCTCAAGCTCGTGAAGGCGGGCTCGAGCGCCGACATGACCGACGCGCAGGTGAAGCAGAACCTCGAGCAGGTGGCTGCGCAGCAGTCGGCGAAGCAGACGAAGACGGCGATGACGGGCAAGCTCGAAGAGATCCCGCTGCCCGACCTGCTGCAGATGTTCTACACGTCGAAGAAGAACGGCGTGCTGGTGGTGAACGCCAACCACGAGGCCAAGCTCTACCTGCGGCAGGGCAAGGTCTACTACGCGGTCATCGACGAGAACCACGATCTGGGGCCTCAGAAGAGCTTCAACCGCATCGTGATGTGGGAGTCCGGCGAGTTCGAGCTGCGCCCGCCCGACGACCAATCCTTCATGGTCGAGCTCGACTCGACCACCGAGGCGCTGCTGATGGACTCGCTGCGGCAGCTCGACGAGCTGCGCCGCATTCAGCCGAACCTGCCCGACCCGAGCGCGACGCTCGCGCTGGCGGTGCCGATGACGCCGGCCCTGCGGGACCTGACGCCGGACGAGCTCGACGTGCTGCAGCTCGTCATCAACTGGGGCACCCTGCAGGGCGCGCTCGACCACTCGCCGTCCGACGACCTGGTCGTCAGTACGGCGGTCCTGAGCCTCATGGAGCGCGACTACGTCCGTTCGGTGTGACGGGGCGGGGCGTCGAGCTGCCTTCGAGGCGGCGCCTGGGCGCTGTCGCTCCTGGCTGACGGCGGCGCGCGTCGAGGCGCCGAACCGGGCCCGTCAGCGCGCCTCGAGGTGCTGCAGTCGCTCGGGCACCGGGAGGCCCTTCGGGGTGGTGCCCAGGCGGGTGCGCAACACGGCGCCGAGCGAGACGCAGACGGCGAGCGACATCGCCAGCGGCCCCAGCACCGGCACCTGCGTCACCACCAGCAACGCCAGCACGCCCAGCGCCAGCACCATCGCCTGGGTGCGGCGCAGGCTGCCCAGCGGCAGCGACGTGCCCAGCGCGTTGGCGATGGCCGCCAGCCCCATCGGCACCACCAGCGCCAGCACCAACCACAGGACCGCCGCGACGGGTATGCCGATGACGGTGACGAGGAGGAAGAGCGTCAAGGGCACCGCCAGCAGCAGCGCCAGAAAGCCCACCACGCCCGACACCACCGGCTGCTCGCGCACCGCCGCCTCGAGGCCCTTCATGCGCTGCGGGGCCAGCACCATCAGCACGAAGCCGAAGACGAAGAAGACGACGAACTGCACCAGGAAGCTCGCCAGCGACAGGCCCGAGCCCTCGTCGTCGTCAGCCGGCGCGACGGCCTGGTTCGCCTTCACGGCGTGGGCCGCCATGGTCGAGGCGAGGCCGGCGCCGCCGAACGACACCTCTTCGCCCTTCACCGTGGCCGCTCCCTCGCGCACCACGCGCCCGCCGAACGACACGGCGTCGCCGCCCACCTCCGAGGCGTCCTTCAGCACCACGTCGCCGCCGAACGCGACCGCGTCACCCACCACCCGGGCGCCGGGCTCGACCACCACCGGCCCGCCGTAGGCCACCGCGTGCTTCACCGTCTCGCCCGACCGCACCACCACCGGGCCGCCGGCCGAGATGCGCTCCGCGCCGTGAGCTCGCGCCTCCCGAGCCTCGCCTGGCGCGGGCCGCTCGTCGTCGTCGGGCCCAGCGCCATCGGCTTCGCCGCCGGCCTGCGCGGGGCCCGCCGGGGTGGGGGCGGTGGGCGCCGCGGGCTCGCCGGCGCTCCCGGGTGACGTCCCCTCGGCAGGGGCGCCTCCGGGCGTCGGCGCGCGCGGCGCCTCGTTGGCGCGCCGCAGCACGTACAGCGAGCCCTGCCGCGTCACCTCGAGCCCGTATGCCCGCGCCACGGCCTCGAGGGCGTCGCTCGGAGACGCGTCGGTGAGGTGGATCTGCGCCGGCTCGTCGAGGGCGCCCACCACGATGACGTTGAGGCCGCCCTGCTGGGCGATGGTGGTGAGCCCCTGCTTGAGGGGCCCGTCGAACTGCACCGACACCGTGGGGGTCGCGGCCAGCGCCGCGACGAGACACATCGAGAGCATCACGTCACCACCTTCGCGTTCTCGGGCGCGACCAGCCGCCGCAGCCCCACCAGCGTCACCATCGTCACCACCGCGAGCACCACCGACAGCGGCAGCCCACCCGTGCGCCACACCGCCGCCAGGCCCGAGCCGCCCCCCACCAGCACCTCGCGCGCCGAGACGAGGGCCCGCGCCAGCTGCAGCGCCAGGCCCTCGGCCGAGGCACCCGCGCGGACGAAGGCCACCGCCGACGCCGCCAGCGCCACCGCCACGATGGCCACCGCGCTGCGCACCTCGACGGCAGAGACGGGCCTGGGCGCTGCGCTGACCTTCTCCATCACTGCGGCGACGAAGCCGGGTGGAGGCAGCGGGTCGGCCAGCCGCAGCAGGTCCTTCTCGAGCTGCCGGTGCGCCTCGGCGAGGGCCTCGCGCTCGCCCGGGTCGGCAGCGGCCTCGAGCAGCAGCCGCGCGAGCTCGCGCTCATCGTCGCTCATCGGCGTCGTCACGCGACCCCCTGCTCAGGCTGCGTCATGCGGGTGCGCAGCTTTTCACGGGCCCGGAAGAGCCGCGCCATGATGGTGCCTGGGGCGACGCCCATGATGACGGCGATCTCCTTCGTGGTGCGCTTCTGCACGTAATAGAGCGCGAGCACCTCGCGATCGTCGTCCGAGAGCGTCGCCATCGCTTCCTCCAGCGAGCGCCGCTGCTGGCGCTCCATCGCCAGCTCCTCGCTGTTCGGCTCGTGCGAAGCCAGCGTGGGCGTGTGCGGCTCGACGTCCTCCGTCTGCACCTTCTGGCGTCTCCGCAAGAGATCGAGGCAGAGGTTTCGGGCGATGGTGAGCACCCAGAGGTCGAACGGGCGTGTCTCGTCGAAGCGCCCGAGGTGCTGGTACGCGCGCAGGAACGTCTCCTGCGCCAGCTCGGTGGCCTCGGCGTCGGAGCGGAGCAGGCGCAGGCACAGCCCGTAAACCGGCCGCTGGAGCCCGCGCACCAGCGCCGCGAAGGCCGATGAGTCACCCTGCCGGGCCCGGCGCACCTCATCGGCGTACGGAAGGGCCGTTTCGGCCGTCATCCCCAGCAGAGACATCGACAGCGAGGGGGCCTCGAGCGCCAGCGTTCGCACGCTGCTCCGTACGGCCTGCCACCCACCCCATTTCCTGCCGCACCGGAGGCCATGACGCCAGTGAAGTCAGCTACCTGGAGGGCTGCGCGGCGCGCGCCGCGGCCTTCGCCTGCTTCTTCTGGCGCTGCCGGGCCCGAAAGCCGACGGGCGCGTCGGTGGGGCGAGGCGTGGGTGCGGTGCGACCCGGGCGTGAGTCAGGACGGCCGGCGTCGGGGCGGCCGGCGTCCGGGGTGGCCGTGGCGGCGTCGGCGGCGCGGGGGGCCGGGCGGGTGGCGGCCTCGCGCTCGAGCTGCTCGACGCCGAAGTGGAAGAGGCGCTTGACGACGAGGGTGGCGTAGCTGCCGGGCGGCAGGGTGAAGGCGACGTTCACCTTGAGGAAGCCGCGGTTGATCTCGTCGCGCCCGGCCCGGCCGATGACGAGCTTCTGGGGTTGGACGAGCAGCGGGCGCTCCTCGTGCTTGAAGAAGAGCAGGCGGGGGGCCTCTTTGACGGTGAGTTGCTCGAGGGTGAGCTTCTCTTTGCCCAGGGCCCACTCGACGGCCTCTTTCACCGAGGGGTGGGTGAAGGTCGTCGTGGGGCCCAGAAGGGGCACGGTGGCCTGGCGCATCCACGCGAGGAGTTCGGGTGGGGCCTCGCGGTGGTGCAGCAGCGAGCCCGCCTGGTACGGCATGACGAAGAGGGCCTCGCGGGGCAGCAGCAGCTGGAGCAGCCGGCGCGCCGACTCGTTCCAGAGGTACGACTGGAACTCGAACAGCATCAGCGCGCGGTACTTCGCGTCGATGGTGAGGAAGGCCTCGAGGAAGTTGCGGGGAGCGCGGCGCAGCACGTGGAGGATGCGGGCGTACCGGGTGTTCGCGGTCTGGTAGGGGCAGCTCGCGCGCCAGTCGCCCCAGTGCTCGGCCCAGAAGGCCTTCACCTTCGCGTCGTCGGTGCGGTCGAGCGGCGAGGGCACGGCCATGTAGTTCCGCAGCGCCCGCTCGAAGTCGCCCTTGATGAGGTCCTTCGCGATGAAGCCCTGGCCGTGCTTGAGCGACCCGAAGCGCTGGTTGTCGAAGTAGTTCACCACGCCCAGGCGGCCGACCTCGGCGACGGCGAGGGTGACGTCCTGCAGCTCCTGCTCGCGGAGCTGCCGCACGGTGACGGCGAAGCGGTTCGAGGTGGTGTTGGCGGCCGTCAGAGGCGCGGCGGTGCGACCGAGGAACTTCAGGCGCAGGTCGGGCTCCTGCATGTCGACGTCGACACCCTCGACGGCGATGAGCTGCTCGGTGCGGCCCTGTTTGTCCTTGAGGCCGCAGAAGCTGACGGCGCCGGGCTTGAGGCCGAAGGCTTTGGCGATGCGGGCGACCGCGTCGAAGGTCGACAGCTTCTGCTTGTCCATCAGGTAGACGCGGTAGCGCCCGTCGACGTCCTCGTCGAAGCGGAACGACTCCTTCACCGAGAAGTCTTCCGGCCGCTGCTTGAGCTTCATGCCCGGCGTGTACCCCAGCCGGGCGCCGAATGCCTCACTGCACCACCTCGACGGTGAAGTTCGGCAGCGCCTCCCACGCGTAGGTGCCGGGGCGGTCCTTGAGCGTCGCACGCAGTTGCCGCGCGGTCACCTGGTTCAACTTGAGGGTCGCCCGGGCGCCGTCGAGCGAGAGCGCGGGCTGGTCGCCCGGGGTCAGCTCGACCTCGAGGCCGCTCGACCGGACGACGAAGGGGCGCTGGTGGCCGATGCGGCCCTTGAGCAGGCTGACGACGGCGCCGGCGGCGTCGGCGTCGAGCGTCCACGTCGTCGCGGCGCGCCCCCTGTCCAGGGTCGAGACGCGGGCCTGCAGCACGCCCATCGACGAGCCCTCTTTCTCGACGCGCTGCTCGATGGCGAGCCGCGCGCGGGGCGAGGCGAGCAGCGACGGGCGGTC
>JADCJJ010000276.1 GCA_020247085.1 Myxococcaceae bacterium
CCACACCGCGCTCACCCTCGAGGCGCTGGCGGCCCGGGGCCTGCCGGTGCGCGCGGTGGTGCTGTCGAAGTCGAGCCCCGGGCACGACGCGTCGGAGCCCCACAACCGCGGCGAGCTCGAGCGGCGCTACCCCGACGTGCCCTTCCTCGGACCCGTGCCCTTCCTGCGCAACGAGGCCCGGCGTGACGAGGCGCTGCGGGCGCTGCTCGCCCCGCTCGTTCCCGCCTGACGGAGCCGCCAGCGCGACGCAGCACCTCACGTCAGCCGACCCCATGTGAGGTGCTGCAGGCGCGCGGCGACGCGCGGCCCGTCAGGGGCAGCCGACGTAGGCGAAGTAGAGCTCGGTGTTGCCCGTAGGCGCGTTCCGCTCGTCCCGCCAGACGAAGGCGAAGGTCGAGCCGTTCCACAGCGCGGTCGTGAAGGTGGCCGCCGCGGACCCGCTCGAGAGCTTCAGGTCGGCCCCGTTTTTCACGCCCACGCCCGTCACCTGCATGAAGTAAATCGACGGGCGGCCCGTCGCGCCGCGGTCGTCCTGCCACGAGACGCCGTACTCGAACCCGTTCCAGTCGATGCTGGGGTACCCCGAGAAGCCGACGGCGGAGGTGAGGCGCACCTCGGCGCCGAGCCGGCCTCCCGTCTCGTCGAGCCGCTGCAGGTACACCTCGGCGTTGCCGTCGCGCTGGTCGTGCCAGACGAGCGCCCACTCGCGGCGGGTGCCGTTCCACGCGAGGTCGACCCACGCCGAGTCGGCGGGGTTCGAGGTGATGCGCACCTCGCCGCCGATGAGCGCGCCGTCGAGGCCCAGGCGGCGGAAGTAGATCTCGCGGTTGCCATCTCGCCAGTCGGTCCACGCCAGGCCGTACCCCTGCCCGCTGTACTTGAGGATGGGGTAGCTCTGCCGGCTCGGGTCGGTGGTGACGCGCACCTCGGGGCCGAGGCGGGCCCCGCTGGCGTCGACGCGCATGAAGTACACGTCCTGGCGGTTGCTGCCGGCGCGCTCGTCCTCCCAGGCGACGGCGAACTCGCTGCCGGTCCACACCACGTCGGGCCAGTCCGAGGCGCCAGGCGCGGTGGTGAGCCGAACCGGAGCGCCCGACGGCTGGCCCGACGGCGACAACGGCCGGAAGTAGAGCTCGAGGTTGTCGATTGAGTCGTCGGCATAGACGAGGCCCCAGGCGCCGCTGCCGAAGGCGACGGCCGGGTGCGTGCTGACGCCGGGCGTCGCGCTGACGCGCACGTCACCGCCCTGGCGGCGGCCCTGCTTGTCGAGGGCGAGGAAGTAGACGTCACCGGATGCGCCCGCGGGGTCGCGCTTGTCCTGCCAGACGACGCCGAAGCCCTGAGGCGATGCGCCCAGGTAGACGAAGTCGCTCGCCGCGTCGTTCGACGTCAGGCGCAGGTCTCCCGAGACGTTCTGGAGCAGCCCCTCGTCGACGGTGCCGTCGCAGTCGTCGTCCTTCCGGTTGCAGACCTCGGCCCCCGGCGCCCCCGGCATGCAGGCCATCGGGCGCCCCTGCGCGCACGTCGGCGCCACGACGGCGCACTCGCCGACGCCGCAGCTGGCCGGCAGCAGGTTCTCGTCGGTGGCCCCGTTGCAGTCGTCGTCGAGCCCGTTGCACGTCTCGGCCGTCGGAGCGCCCGGCGTGCACCCCTGCGGCGCGCCGCTCACGCAGGTGGCCACCCGGCGACGGCAGGCGCCCACGCCACACTCGGCGAAGGGCTGCTCTTCGTCGACCGCTCCGTCGCAGTCGTCGTCGACGCCGTTGCACACCTCGCTCGCGGGCGCGCAGGAGGCCATCGGCGGGCCGGCGTCCGGCTCCTCGCGCAGCGCCTGCAGCCGGTCACCGCCGCAGGTGCAGCCACCGGCCGACAGCAGCAACGCGACGACGAGGCTCCGGCTCATGGCCAAACTCTCTCTCACAGGTGCGCAGCGAAAGTCACATCACGGGCCCGTGACGCCTCTCGGCGAATGAGAGGTGTCGCCAACCGGCTTTGCATCGGGCGGAGCGCCGCATGGGGCACGCTGGAGTATGCTGTCTGAATGTCGCTCTTCGACGCCATCGCCTCGGAGGAGCCCCAGGCCATCGCGGCCGCGGTGACGGCCGCCCGTGACGTGAACGAACTCGGGCCTGGGCGCACCACGCCGCTCATCGAGGCCGCGCGGCGGGGGCTCGTCGACGCCGTGAAGCGCCTGCTGGCCGCCGGCGCCGAGCCGGAGTGGCGCGACGACGAGCAGGAGACCGCGCTCCTCAAGGCCGCCGCCAACGGGCACGCGCAGGTCGTCGCGGTGCTCGCGCCGCTGGCCAGTGACGACGAGCAGGACCTCGCCCGGAGCTTCCTGGCGGCCTTCGGCACGTCACACGCGCCCGAGTACCAGTACGACGGCTCGGCCCTGCAGAAACGGGCGGTCGAGGTCGCCGCGCGGGCCGCCAACTTCGTGGGTCACCGCGACCCGCTCGACCGACTCGAGCGCCACGAGCGCTCCCTGGCGCTGAAGAAGAAGGGCTGAGCGGAGCCGGGGCGTCAGGCCGCGGCGCGCAGCGGGGTGGCCTCGGGGCGGGCCTTGACGGTCTTGCGAACCGCCCAGGCCTCCTTCAGCCCGTCGAGCGCCCGGCCGAGCAGCGATCTCGCCCGCGCCGCCGGCGCGGCTTCGTCCGACGGGCCGCGCTCGCCGTAGGTGTACAGCTTGCGCGTGCCCATCACGTGGTCAAACCACGGGTGGGTGACGCACCAGTTCGCGTTTTGGTCCTTGCCCATGTGGTGATCGTAGTGCCACGGCAGGTTCGTCTTCGCCCAGTCGCGGTCGAGGTGCGCCCGCTTGTGAATCACATAGTACCGGTACATGCGGTACCAGACGGTGCCGGTGAAGAACGGCGCCACCGGGAACATCGGCGTCATCGCCAGCGCACCCAACCCGAGAGCGAGGGCCTCTTTCCCCTGCGGCGACCAGGTGAAGAGCGGCCGCACGTATTGGGCGTCGAACATCTCGTGCTTGCGCGACTCGCGGTGGTGCTCGTGCCAGTGGAACGACCAGAAGCTCTTCTTGTTCTTCCCCAGCCCATGCAGCCAGTACCGGTGAATGAACCACTCGCCCGCGTTCGACAGCGCCAGTCCGACGGGAATGCCAAGCATGGAACGTCTCCTCGCGTAAGCTTTCTGCCTCGATGACGAGAAGAATAATGACCAAACGGTCACCATACATCAACCCCCCCCCCTCACGGCCGGGCGCCGACCCGTCGCTCGAGGTGCGCCGGCCGGGGCCTCCGGGCGGGGTGCGGGACACGAACCGTCGGGAGAAGGCGGCGGCCATCAAGGAAGCGGCGCTCACGCTGTTCCTCGAGCGCGGCATCGACGCCGTCAGCGTGGACGACATCATGAAGCGCGCGGGCATGGCGAAGGGTGGCTTCTATCGGTACTTCGAGACCCAGACGGCGCTGGTGGCGGACCTCATCGAAGGGGCCCGCCAGCTGATGGTGCAGGCGCTCGAGGCCTGCAGCGTCGACCTGCGGACCGCCGCGACGCGCGACGCGCAGTTCGCTGCGTACCGAAAGGTGGGCGACGTGGTTGCGACGCTGCTGATGGAGCACCCCGGTGAGGTGCGGCTGTACCTGCAGGAGTGCCGCGCACCAGCCACCGGGCCGCGGGTGCCCATCGTCGAGTTGTCGAAGGTGGTGTCGCGCTATGCCATCTCGATCACCGCGCAGGCCCAGGCGCACCGCATCTTGAAGCCGATCCCCGTGCCGGTGAGCGCGCTCACGGTGGTCGGCGCCGCGGAGCGGCTGCTCCTGGCGGTGCTGCAGGAGGAGGACATTGGCAACCCGCTCGAGGTGCCCGAGGCGCTGACGACGCTCATCCTCGACGGGCTCAAGGCCTGAAGCGCGCGGGCGCTGCCCTGGGCGCGGGTGGGCGCAGCAGGCGGGAGGGCGAGCGGCGCCTCCGCCGTTCGTTCAGGGAACCGGCGCGCTCCGCGGTGCGCGGGTAGTGTTGGCCGAGAGCGTTCTGCGTGAGCCCCCGAAACGACAGGTGGACGTACGTGGCGGTCGCCGTCAGCCTCGGGCTGCACGTCGCCGGGCTCGTCGCCGTCGTGCGCCAGCCCGACCGCCAGGTGCCGACGCCCACGGGGACCCGCATCAGCCTGGTCGAGTTCGAGCTGCCGCCGCCGGCGCCACCACCGCCAGCCCCGCCCGAGGTGCCCGAGCCCCCGAAGCCCCCGGCCCGCCAGGCCCCACCGGCGCGGCGGCAGCCCGCGCCCGCGACAGCCAAGGTCGCGGAGCGCCCGCTCGCCGCCGACCGCCCCCAGGCCGACACGCCGGCTGACGCGCCGCTCGAGGCGCCTCGCCCCGAGCGCCCGACCCTCGTCCCCGGGGGTGCCTTTGCCCTGGCGCTCGACGCCGGCGCCTTCGCCGACGACGACGCACCGACGGGGCTGCGCGCGCCGACCGTGAGCAGGGACCTGGTGGGCGATCTGACGCGCGAGACCATCGGCCGAGGCAAGGTCGACCGGGGGCTGGTGCACCCGTACTACACGCAGCTGGGCAAGGCGCTCATCAAGAGCTGGGACGCCGACCGCGCGATGAACCAGAAGGGCGGCCTCGCCGGCTACGGCGAGCAGTTCGTGCAGAACTCGAAGCTCTTCAACGAGATCTGGCTCGACAAGGCGGCGCAGTTCGGCGCCACCGGAGCGCCCATCGACGCGCCAGTGGCGAACGACAACGCCTCGCGCCGCACGGCGCTGGTGAGCAACGGCATTCAGGGCATCCAGGGGGTCGACCTCGAGGCGCGCAAGGAGGTCTCGCGGCAGATGCGCGAGCAGTTCAAGACGACGCGGCGGGCCACCATTCGCGTGACGCAGGACCCCAGTGGGCGGTTGATCAAGATCGAGCTGCTCAGCCCCTCGAACGACGCCACCGTCGACCGGGAGGCCATGGCCGACGTGCGGGCCGCCGCCGAGAAGCTGCCGCCGCCGCCGCCCGAGGCCGTCGACGGCAAGCAGCGCCTGGTCAGCGTCTGGGCCTTCGAGCTCGTCGTCAGCATCAGCCCGCCCATCCCCACCTTCACCTTCGAGTTCGACGAGGCGCTCGGGTTCATCGACGCGCGCTTGCCGCTCGACCGTCGCATCTACAAGAAGGTGCGCCTGGTCTCGGTGGACTGACGCCCATGGCCGACAAGCGACGCTTCGACCTCTTCGCCGACCTCATCGCCACCCGGTTTCCAGACGCGCGGCGCGTCTTCGACGTCGCCGGCGGCATGGGCCGGCTCAACGAGGCGCTCGTGGCGCGGGGGCGCTCGTGCCTCACGTTCGACCGGCGCCACAAGCACCTGCCGGTCGAGTACGCGCTGCGCGACTTCACCCTCGACGAGCCGTGCGCCGCCGACGTGGTGGTGGGGCTGCACGCGGACGGCGCGACGCGGGTCATCATCGAGTACTCGGGCCGGCACGGCGTGCCCTTCGCGGTGGTGCCGTGCTGCTCCGACAACTCGATGCCCTACAACCCGTGGATGCGGCACCTCGAGGGGCTCGCGCAGTCCCTCGGGCTGTCGACCGAGCTCGTCACGCTGCCGATGGAGGGACGCGCGCGGGTGCTCCTCGGCCGGCGCGCGCTTTGACTGGCGCGTCGGGTGGGGTACTTCCTCCTTCCATGAACCTGCTCGTCAACCGTTCGCTCCTCGCCGCCGTCGTCACCATCACTCTCGCAGCCGCTTGCGGTCCGGCGCCCACCACGCCAGACGGTGGCTCGGCCGGCGGCAGCGCGGGGGGCTCGGCCGGCGGCAGCGCGGGTGGCTCGGCCGGCGGCAGCGCGGGTGGCTCGGCCGGCGGCAGCGCGGGTGGCTCGGCCGG
>JADCJJ010000277.1 GCA_020247085.1 Myxococcaceae bacterium
CGATGTCCTGCACGCGATGTCCTGCACGCGATGTCCGGCACGCGATGTCCGGCACGCGATGGACGGCACGCGATGGACGGCACGCGATGGACGGCACGCGATGTCCGGCACGCGATGTCCGGCACGCGATGTCCGGCACGCGATGTCCTGCACGCGATGTCCGGCACGCGATGTCCGGCACGCGATGGACGGCACGCGATGGACGGCACGCGATGGACGGCACGCGATGGACGGCACGCGATGGCCGCGGAGCGATGTCCGGCACGCGATGTCCGCGGACCGCGCAGGGCGAAATACACGGAAGGAGCGGGGCTGCACGCGACGCAGTCGACGTGGAGCACGGTCGAGCGCAACGCGTGATGCCGGCGGTGTGCGGTGCGCTGGGTGCGGCGCCCGCTGCGGAGTGGGTTGGATGTCTGGCATGGCGAGAGGGCGGGCCGCCGCGCCGAGTTGGCGAGTGAGGCCCGGCACCCCGGTAGGGCGTGGCTCCGTGGTCCCGCGAGTGGCAGCGGTCGGTCGTTCCGGGCGAGGCGGTCGCGGCGGGATTCGGACCGATGTCGGGTTGGCGGCGAGCGGCGTGTTTCACGTGGAACGCGTTCGGACTGTCGACGCAGCGTCAGGAGTTGGGGTCGTGCGCTGCGCGTGCAGCGTCATGCGGGCAGCAGAACGTGGGGTGACGACGGGGACCGAGGGCTGCGCGGATCGCGGGTGTCGTCTCTTTGCGAGAGGGTGGCCGCGGCTGACCCCGAGCCCGCTCCGGGGGCCGCGACCGGCGTTCCCGCGTCGCGGTCGAAGGCTTTCGGCCTCGCGGGCGAGCCGGCCGAACTGGAGTCTGGGCCTGTTGCAGGCAGGCGTCGCAGCGGGCTGTTCCACACGGAACGCGTTAGGACTCTCGATGCGGCGTCGGGAGCTGGGGTCGTGCGCTGCGCGTGCTGCGTCACGCTGGCAGGGGAGGGTGGGGTGACGACGGGGCCCGAGGGCTGCGCGGATCGCGAGTGCGGTCTCCGTGTGAGGGGTGGCTGCGGCTGACCCCGGGCGCGCTTCGGGGGCCGCGACAAGCGTTGCCGCGTCACGGTCGAAGGCCTTCGTCATCGCGGGCGAGCCGGCCGAGCTGGAGTCTTGGCCCCTTGCGGGAAGGTGGCGCGTCGGGGTGTTCCACGTGGAACGCGTCCGTATTCGCGCCGCAGCGTCTGGCGATGGAGTCGTACGCCGTGGGGGCCTGACGCCACCGGAGAGCCGCGTCAACGAGGCCGGGTCACCTCAGGCCACGGCGGCGGCGAGGCTTGCGTGCCGCGGCGCTGCCCATCTGCGCTGGCGTGCCTGAACCCGTCCGTGCTGCGGTGAGGGAGCGTGCCTGCTGTCTGGCCTGCACGCCCGGGGTGTCGCCGTATCCGCGAGGGCGCGCGCGATGGCCGAGCTCGTCCCCGGCTCGTTCCGCGTGCTGCCGTTGAAGGCGGGGCGGAGCGCGAGACGGAACAGGTTCCCCGGCCCCACCCCGAGTTCACCCGGGGCCCAGCCCGGCCTCGCGCCTCCACACGCTCACCCCGCGCTCGTCGCCCGACAGGGGCAGGTGAAACTGGCGGACTGAGACGCGGCGACACCGGCTCACGGCGCTCACCCGCTGGTACTCCGCCTCGCTCGCGTGCCGCCCGGTCATGGCGAGAATGACGCCGTCCGAGGTCACGTAGGGCGACGCCATGGCCAGCCAGGCCTCGAGGTCCATGAAGGCCCGGGAGGCGACGAGCTCGGCCCGCGGCAGACCCTCGGCGTCAGGCGCGCCGCGCAGGTGCAGGTGGACGGCGCGCACCCGGGGCGCCAGGCCAAGCCGCGCCGCCGTCGCCTTCATGAACGACACCTTCTTGGCGACGGCGTCGACCAGGGTGAGCTCGAGCGCTGGCCGGGCCAACGCCCAGACCAGTCCCGGCAGGCCCGCCCCGGCGCCCAGGTCGAGCACCCGCCGCGCGCCGGTCGCGTCGAGCTCGGGCAGCGCCGCAAGCGAGTCGAGCAGGTGCTTCTCGACCACCTGGCCCGGCTCGGTGATGGCCGTCAGGTGGACCCGTTCGTTCCACTTCAGCAGCTCCTGGGCGTAGGCCGCGAGCCGCCCCGGCAGGCCCTCGTCGAGCCCGTCGACCCCGAGCCGCGGCAACCCCTGCCTGATGAGCCCCTCCAGGTTTTCCACAGTGACGACCGCCACAAGACCTCGGCTTTCCAGCAGATGTCGAGACCCCACACGCTTGCCCACAGTCACGTCGCGCCGCGCTCAACCTGCTCCCGTGCGACGGCCCGACCCCGGCTCCACCCCGGACGGCATACCGCCACTCTCTCACACCGGGCGGGCTGTTCCAGCGGCTCCAGGCGTCGGCGCCCCGTCAGCGCCCGGCCTCGGTCTCCACGGGTCCGCCGGGCGCGTCGCCGCCACCCCTGGCCTCGACCAGCCGGCGCGCGTGCACCAGCACCAGCGTGGCCGCCGCCGGCGTGACGCCCCGCAACCGCCGCAGGTCCGCGAAGGTGCGGGGCCGCGCCGCCGTCAGTCGCTCCCGGGCCTCGGTCGACAGCCCCACCACCGCCCGGTAGTCCAGCGCCGCTGGGAGCGGCAGGTCGTCGAACAGCGCCGCCTGCCGCGCGAGGTGGCTGTCGGCCTGGGCGATGTACGGCGCGTAGCGCGCCTCGACCTCGACGGCCTCGACCAGGTGCGGCGGCAGGGCAGGGCGCTCGTCGTCGCCCCGCGTCACCTCGTCCCACCGGGCGCCGGGCACCAACAGCCTGGGCAGCCGGCCGCCGCGCCGCAGCCGCGCGAGCTCGCCCTGCACCGCCTCGACCTCGGCCTGCACCGCCTCGAGCTCCCGGCCGTCGACCAGCCCCACCCGGTGCCCGTGCCGCGCCAGCCGCCACCGGGCCGTCGCCTCGCGCAGCTTCAGGCGGTGCTCCGAGCGGCTCGTCATCATCCGCAGCGGCTCGTCCACGCCGAGCGTCACCAGGTCGTCCACCAGCACCGCCGCGTGCGCCTCGTCGCGCCCGAGTACCAGCGCCGGCGCCCCTTGCGCCTGCAGGCCCGCGTTGATGCCCGCCAGCAGCCCCTGCACCGCCGCCTCTTCGTAGCCCGAGGTGCCGTTGAGCTGCCCCGCGAAGAACAGCCCCTCGATGGCCCGCGTCTCGAGTGTCGGCGCCAGTTGCGTCGGCGGCGCGTAGTCGTACTCCACCGCGTAGCCAAACCGCTCCACCTCGACCTGCTCGAGGCCCGGAATCGTTCGCAGGAAGTCCACCTGCACGTCCTCAGGGAGGCTGGTGCTGAGCCCCGCCGGGTACACCAGCGGTGACGAAGGCCCCTCGGGCTCGAGGAACACCGTGTGTCGCGGCCGGTGCGAGAACCGGTGCACCTTGTCCTCGAGGCTCGGGCAGTACCGGGGGCCCCGGCCCTCGATGCGGCCCTGGAAGAGGGGAGAGCGGGGCAGCCCCGCTCGCACCAGGGCGTGCGTGCGCTCGGTGGTGTGCGTGACGTAGCAGTCGACCCGCGGCCGGTGCTCCACGACGCCCGGCGGGGTGCGCGCCGAGAAGGGCCGCGGCGCCTCCGAGGGCTGGCGCTGACACCGGGACACGTCGATGGACGCGCGGAGCAGCCGGGCCGGGGTGCCCGTCTTGAAGCGCGCCAGCTCGAAGCCCAGCGCCCGCAGCGCCGCAGACAGCCCCACCGCCGCCGCGTCGCCGAGCCGCCCGCCGACCTCCTGCTGCTCGCCCCGGTGCAGCACCGCCTGCAGGAAAGTGCCGGTGGTGACGACGACGCAGCGGCCCTCGACCTCGGCGCCGTCCGAGAGCCGCACGCCCCGGCACCGCCGCCGCCCGCCCGCACCGTCCACCAGCACCTCGCGCACCTCGCCGCGCACCACCGTCACCCGCGGCTCGCGCGCGAGCGCCGCCTGGGCCGCCTGCGCGTAGCCGTCGCGGTCGCACAGCACCCGCGTCGCCTGCACCGCCGGCCCCTTCGACGCGTTCAGCGTCACGAAGTGCGTGCCCGCCGCGTCGGCCGTGCGCGCCATCTGCCCGCCGAGCGCGTCGAGCTCGCGCACCAGGTGCCCCTTCGCCGTGCCCCCGATGGCCGGGTTGCACGACATGACGCCCGCGCGCGAGGGGTCGAGCGTGACGGCGGCGACGTTCAACCCCATGCGCGCGCACGCCAGCGCCGCCTCGCAGCCGGCGTGCCCGAGCCCGACGACGACGACTTCGAAGGCGCCCATGGGCGGCCTCCTAGCGCGGACGTTCCCCGGGGAACATGGGCGGCCGCCCGCGCAGGCCGGTTGACAAGCGGGAGGCCCCCGACGTTTCGTCGCGCCATGGAGCTGCCGCCGCCCGCCCCCGAGACGCCCTTCGAAGAGGCGCGCCGGAGGCAGGCAGCGGGGGAAAGGCCCGACGCCATCGCCGCGGCGCTGCGGTCGCGCGGGCTGGACGACGAGTCGGCGCGCGTGCTCGTCAACTCGCTCCCCGGCGCGCGCGTGCCCTCGCAGCTGCCGGAGGCGAACGTCTCGCTGACGACGAACCCGCTCGCGCCTGGCCTTTTCTCGCTCTCCGAGCTGGGCCTCTCGGGCGACGACGTCGTCGTCGGCGCGTACTGGTTGACGTTCGGCCTCGCCCTCGCCGTCGTCGTCTCGGTCGTGCTGTTCCTGCCGATGCCCGAGCTCTTCGGTGAGGCCGGCCCGAGCGAGGGCTTCCTCGTCATCGTCGACGAGGTGCTGCCGCCGGTGGGCTTCTCGCTCGTCGCGCTCAGCCTCGCGCGAGGCTGGTACCTCGTCTTGCGGAGCCGGCGCGTGCGCCTGCGCCGCCGCCCCGCTCCTTGAGCGCCGCACCCCCTCGCGGCCCGGGCCTCACTTGCCGATGCAGAACCGCGCGAACAGCGCGTCGAGCCTCGCCTGGTCTCCATCGAGGCCAAGGAGTCGTTCCGACTCTGAAAGAGCCATTGAGACCTCTTCGGCGACAAGGTCGAGGGTGTCGTGGGAGAGGCGGGCGGCGGCGAGCTCGAGGCGCTCGCGGACGCGGGTGAGGGCCTCGAGGTGGCGCTCCGTCGCCAGCGGCGAGAGGCCGGTCCACGCGCCGAGCGCCCGGTCGGCGATGGCGTCGAGCAGGGAGCGAACGCCTTCGCCGGTGAGGCCGCTGACGACGAGCGCGCTGCGCCACGCAGGGGCTTCGAGGTCGCCGCGGGTGCCGACGTCGAGCCGGCGCTCCGGCGGCAGCTCCCGGCGCCACGCCTCGACGACGTCGTCGGGCGCCGAGGCGGGCGCGAGCAGTACGCCGAGGTCCGCGCCGGCGAGGAGGGCGCGGCTCCTGGCGATGCCGAGCTGCTCGACGCGGTGCGGGCTGTCGCGCAGGCCCGCCGTGTCGACCAGCAGCAGTGGCGCGCCCCGGACCTCGAGGCGCGCCTCGAGCGCGTCGCGCGTCGTGCCGGGGTCAGGGTCGACGAGGGCGCGCTCGGCGCCGACGAGCCGGTTGAAGAGCGTCGACTTGCCGGCATTCGGAGGGCCGTACAGCACCACCCGCGCGCCCGTGGAGCGACGCGCGCCGCGCCTGGCGTCGTCCTCGAGTCGTTGCGCGCGCGCCAGCACTGCGGAAAGGCGTGGCGCGACCTCGCCGGTGGCGTCGTCGGCCTCGTCGGGGAAGTCGAGCAGGCCCTCGAGCACCGTGGACAGCGCCAGCAGGGGCGCGTGCAGCTCGTCGAGCGCGGTCGAGAGGGCGCCCTCGAGCCGCTGCGCCGCGTCCAGCACCTGGGCCTCGGTGTCGGCCTCGACGAGGTCGAGCACCGCCTCGGCCTGCGTGAGGTCGATGCGGCCACTCATGAGGGCTCGCCGGGTGAACTCGCCCGGCTCGGCGAGGCGCGCTCCGGGTGAAGCGACGCAGCGCTCGACGAGTGCCTGGAGCAGCCGTGGCGAGCCGTGCGCGTGGAGCTCGACGACGTCCTCGCCGGTGAACGAGCGCGGCGCGGGGAAGTACACCACCAGCCCCTCGTCGGCGGTGCGCGCCTCGAGCACGAAGCGATGCAGGGCCAGCTGCCGTGGGGGCGGGCGCTGGGGCAGGGTCGGGACGACGCGCCGCGCGGCCTCGAGCGCCCGCGGGCCGCTGACCCGGACGATGCCCACCCCTCCACGGGCCGGGCCCGTCACGATGGCGACGATGGTGGCGTGCTCCACGCGGGCATCATGGCATCGACGCAGGCTCGCGGCGCTGTCCGTCGGGGGTCGGGCGGCGCTCCAAGTGGCGAGCGATTCACGCTATCTGCCGCCGCATGCTGGCGAACGTGTGGCGCTACGTCGTGGGAACCCTTCGCTTCTTCCTCGTCGACTTCGGGGTGCCGCAGTTGCTGCGGGTCCTCAGGGCGCCGGCCGGCGCCACCCTCGAGGTCCGCCTGCCTGGCGTCTCGCACGCGCTCACCATCAGGCCCACGAAGCCCGACGTGCTCGTGCTGTGGCAGACCTTCGGCCTGCGGCAGTGCGCGGTGCCGCTGCCGAAGGCGCCGGCGCTCATCGTCGACGCGGGCGCGAACATCGGCTGCACGGCGGTGTTCCTCGCTCAGGCGTACCCTGGCGCGCGAATCATCGCCGTCGAGCCCGACCGCGAGAACGCGGCGCTCGCGAGGAAGAACTGCGCGGCGCACGCCGGCGTCGAGGTCGTCGAGGCCGCCGTCTGGCCCCGGCCGGTGATGCTCGAAATCGAGAACCCGAACGACGAGAGCTGGGCCTTCCGCATGAAGGAGCGGCCTCGCGAGGCTGGCGCCGGGGGCATGCGCGCGCTCACCATCGACGAGCTGTCGAAGGGGGCGCCCATCGACCTGCTGAAGGTCGACATCGAGGGCGGGGAGCGGCAGCTCTTTTCGGAAGAGGACGCGTGGCTCTCGCGCGTGGGCGCCATGCTGGTCGAGCTGCACGGCCCCGAGTGCACGAGGAGCGTGGCCGAGGCCGCGCGCCGGCACGGGTTCAAGGCGCTGCCGCCGCAGGGCGAGTACGTCGTGTACGCACGCTGAGAGTCGTCCCCGGGTGGGGGCCGTCGCGGGCTCATGGAGGTGAGAGGTTCGCGCCTCATGGCATCGACGGGCCGACGTCGAGGAGGAGGCCCTTCGTCGCAGGGGTGGTGCGCGCGAAGAGCTGCCGCGCGCCTCGCAGCGCCAGGTGGCATCGTCGAACGTCCGCTCGGAGGTGACGGCTCGACCATGACCTGGGGAGCGACGGAATGGCGGCGGGCCTCGCAATGCCGGTGAGCTGGCAGCCGGGGACTCCTCGTCGATTGGGGTGAGGCGCGGCGAAGCAGGCCCCGGTGATGGCGCGCCGGCGCCGAGCCCGTGTCGCGCGAGTGGCTCCTCGTCGTCGTGCCTCGGAGCGACGGGCGGCGCGCGTGAGCGTCGGTGCCGGGTCGGGCGACCCGCTGCAGACGAAGCGTCGTCCGCTCAGCCGTCCGTCACGCCCCTCGACCCTGACGGCCCCGCCGTGGCGCCCACGTCACGGCCACCCGTGCCTCGCCGGCTCCGCGCAAATGGTGACGGGCGGTTGCCGCTGGCCCCGTGCTTGCTCGCGCGCCCGTCGCCCGCCGGGGGTCCACCAGGGAGTCGAGCGCATGCGCCTCACCCGTCACGTCGTCATCTCGGTCCTGCTCATGGTCGTGCTCGTCGGCTGTGCTGACGGCGCCGTCGGAGAGAACCGCGCCGTTCGCTTCTCGCAGGTCGTCAACTTCATCGAGACCGATGACTTCTCCGCGCCGCTGGTGGCTGGCCGCACGGTGCTCATCCGCCTGGAGCGGACGACGCCCGCGACGCTCGACAACGGCCCGCTGCCCAGGGGGCGCGCCTACGCAGAGCTCGCGCTCGAGGTCACCGGCGGGGCGGCGCAGGTGCTCCCGCTGGGCTTCGCGCAGTACGCGGTGCGGCTCGACGACCCGGTGGACTATCGCTTCGTCGCGAAAGAGGGCACCCGCACCGTCGACGCCATGAGCGTCAAGGCCCGACGAGGCGCGGCGCTCCGCCTTCACGGCAGCGCCCGGGTGAAGACGAGCGCGCCGGTCACGGGCGGAGGGTGCTCCCAGGTGTCGAGCGTCGCCCTCGCCGACGTCGTCCTCGCGCCCAACCAGACGGTCGATTTCACCGTCGTTCCCCTCGACGCCGCGGGCCAGCCGATGCTCGGGATGTTGCAGCTGACCGCGAGCGCGCCGGCCGGAGGCGTCACCTTCGATACGCCGCTCTTCGTCGAGGGTGGCACGCCCAATGTCCTCTCCGTTCAGCCCGTGCGCTCCAGCGCCGGTGACACGACCCTCGAGCTCTCCGACCCGGCGTTCCCGACGCTGACGGTGCCGCTCCGCATGACCACCACCGCGGCGCAGCTCGAGTGCGCTCGCTGAACACGCGTCGCCCGATGAAGGCCCGGGTCGCCTGGTGAGCCATCGACGCCGCGCCGCCCTGTCGGCTCTGCGTCGCATCACGCAGCAGCGGGCCGAACCGCCCCGTGGAGGCGCTGGCGTGTCCGGCTCGCCACGTCGCGCTAGATTTCCCTCGACCAGAGCACCTTCGGAACCGACGTGTGGCGCTGCCGCTGTGGAGGCCAGCGCCACATCCACGCCGTACTCTCGCCCCGCGCCGCCGCCGAGGCCAGACTCGCCGAGTTCGGCGTCGCCGTGCCTCCTACCGGCTGAAGACTCCCGCCCGCCACCGCCCAGCCAGCCCTTCCTCGGCGCCTGCCGGACAGCCTCGTCGTCTCACGGCCTCGCCACGCCTCGGTCCCGTGTGTCTCACTGGGCCACGAGCGACATCGTGCACGGAGGACTGCGCCTCGCAGCCGCGGCTCGCGCGCGTCCGTCGTCCGCGCGCCTCGTCCCCCTCACCCTGGCATCGTGCGTGTCCTTCCTGTCTGTCAGGGGTACCGCGGCGTCGCGTACTTGAACTGGTGGTACGCCTGCAGCGTGTGGTCGCGGATGATGTTGTAGAAACACGCGTCGCCACCACCGAAGGGTCGAAGCACCAGCGGTGTGGCGAGGGCCTCCTTCTTCAAGGTCCACCCGGCCGGCAGCGTGACGTTCTCGTTCACCGTGCCGGTGGCCGTCGCGTGCATGATGGCGCGCTCTCCGTTGGGGCCATCGAGGAACCAGCCCTCGTTCTCGAACACCAGCTCGTGGCACTTGCGGGTGACGACGACGAAGAGCGCGCCGGGGTTGGCGCCCATGTTGGTGCAGCCACCCACCCCCACGCAGTCCGCCGCCTCGACCTTCGAAAGGCCCACCCAGGTGTATCCATCGAGCTCGATGACGTCGCGGCAGGCCTCGCCCTCGCAGCTCGCCGACTTCCCGGGAGAGCGTGAGAAGCACGAGCGGGTGAACAGCAGGAAGCGGTCGCTGTTCTTCTGGTTCCCGAGGCTCGGCGTGTACGAGGGCCACCGCTCGTCTGGAATCGGGTTGGAGCCACCGGCGATGACGACCGTGCGCGTGCGGCCGAAGAGCACCTCTTTCGCCACCGCGACGCCGGGCTGGTTGAGGCACACCGGCGAGGCGGGCCATGGCGACTCCACGGCGGCGTACGAGACCTCCGCGTCGGCCGACGTCGGAATGGACAGACACCCGGGCATCAGCCCCACGACGACCCACAACCTCAGGCAACGCATCTCAGGCCTCCTCTTCGTGAATGAGCAGCCGCGATGCAACCTCGAATTCCAGCGCCGGAACGCCGCCGTTGAGCGCGTTGACGGCGAGCGGCACCGCGCGCAGTCGTCGCGCCCGCCGGCTGAGCGGTCACACCACGAAGAAGAGGCCTCCCGCCGCGCCGGCAGCACCGTAGACCGGGTGGTGCCGAGGAGCAACCGCATGGCCGACGCCTTCGCCGCGGGAGGTGTGGCGCTCTGACGAGCCGCCCGGGGACCGCTTCACGGCCGTCACCATGGTGCGAGGCTGGCTCAGACCAGCCGGAGCTGCGAAGGGTGCCGCGTCGAGGCCGGCGCTGGCGCCTCGGGCGTCGACGGCCCCAGCCCGTTGAGCCGCCCCGCCGCCGCGAGCCCGCTGAGCCACGCCGCCTCGAGGCCGGGGCCCAGGCACCAGTCTCCGCACGCCACCACGCGCCCCGACTCGTGAAGGGCGCAGGGCTCGCCGAGCGGGGTCGCCACCTGCGCGTAGCGCCAGCGGTGCGCCATCGCCGTCGTGGGGCTCACCCGCGCGGCCCCCGTGGTGGCGAAGAACGCGTCGACGAGCTGCGGCAGCACCACCTCGGGCGCCTCGTCGACGTGCCGCTGGCTCCAGGCCGTCGAGGCGTGCAGCACCCAGCGCTCGCCGGGCCGGCGCTCCGGCTTCGACGCCTCGCGCCCGAGCCACCCCAGCGGGCCCACCGTCACCTGTGCCTCGTCGAAGTCGAGCCCCAGCGACCCGGCGAAGCCCAGCATCACCGCCCACGTCGGGGCCAGCACCGCCTCGCGCAGCCGCGACGCGTAGGCATACGAGAGCGGGTCCACCAGCGCCGCCGCCTGCGGCCCCGGCAGCGCCACCACCACCGCGTCGTACTCGCCCAGCGGGTGGCCCCCCTCGCCCGTCAGCCCGAAGCGCTCCTCGCGGCGCGACAGCCCGTCGACGCGCGTCTGGAAGCGCACGTCGAGGCCCCGGAGCATGCGCTCGAGCAGCGCGTTCATGCCCGGCGTCGCCACCAGCCGCACCGGTGGCTTCTCGCCGCCCCCCTCGGGGCTCGGGCGCTGCGCCTCGCCCGTCGTGCCGGTGCCGCCCAGCGTCACCACGCGGGGCCTCCACTCGGCGAGCACCCGCTCCTGCCACCAGGCCCGCGCCCAGCGCGCGAAGCGCTCGTCCGTCACCTGGAAGCACGGCGCGCCGTGGTCGAACGTGGCCTCGCCCTCGCGCCGCGTCGACGCCCGCCCGCCCGGCCCGCGCCCCTTGTCGAACACCGTCACCGCGTGGCCGGCGTCGGCGAGCGTCCGCGCCGCCGCGGCCCCCGCCACCCCAGCGCCCACCACCGCCACCACCAGCGGCTGGCCGCGCGAGGGGCGGTGCATGCGCCGCTCGTACTCGGCCACGTCGAAGCGCCGGGCCTGCTCGTCGGGCCACCGCGGCCGCACGCTGCCGAAGTACTTCGTCTCGGGCGTGAAGGGCCGGTCGAGCGCCCCCAGGCACCAGAGGATGCCGCCGTACGACGCCGGGTCCCGTCCGTCGAGCGCGTAGCGGTGGTTCAGGTCGATGAGCCAGGCCAGCGCCTCTCTCGCGCTGCGCGTCCATGGGAGCAGCGCCTTGCCCCACGTCATGCGCACGTTGTTGTGCAGCTCTCCGTGGGTGAGGAGCGACCGCTGGCAGGCGTCCCACAGCGGGTGCCCCGTCTGCGCGCGCGCGAGCTGCTCGTACGAGGGCAGGAACTCGCGGCCGTCACGTTCGTGTGCGTGCAGCGTCTCGCGCGCCCACGCCGGCAGCACCTCGACCTGCTCGTGCGCCGGGTGGTGCCAGCAGAAGTGCCACGCCAGCTCCCGCCACGTCAGCAGCTCGTCGAGGAACTTCTCGGCCCCCTCGGTGCGGTGCGTGGCGCAGTCGCGGGCGACGCGGAAGGGTGAGAGGTGCCCGAAGTGCAGGTATGCCGAGATGCGGCTGGTGCCCTCGCGCAGCGGGTCGTTGCGGTCCTTCGCGTAGCGCCCCAGGCCCGCGTCGTGGAAGTGCGCCCAGCGCGCGAGGCCGGCCCCGGCGCCGCCGCGGGTGTGGAAGACGGGCGCCACCGAGTGGTCGATGTCGCAGCCCGCCACCAGCGCCGGCACGTCCGCCGTCGAGAGGTCGAGCGACTCGAGGTCTGGCACGAAGGGCGGCGCCTCGGGCTCGACGTCGACCCACGGCGCGGTGAGGCGCGTGTTCCACAGGGGCTGGGCGGCCTTGCGGAACTCGAAGGCCCGCGTCAGCGGCCGCGGGAAGGCCCACAGCGGCGCGAGGCACGAGGCGTCGACGCGCCACAGGGGCGCCGCGCGGGCCACCTCGTCGTCCCAGCGCAGCAGCGGCTGCACCGGCATGAAGTCGGTGACGACGAGCGCCGCGTCACGGGCCAGCGTCACCAGGTGCGGCCGCCGGTCGGCGGCGCGCTGCAGGTGGAACACGGTGCCCACCCCCCGCGCCGCCAGGTCCCGCTGCAGGTCGCGCGCCCCCTCGAGGATGAAGGTGTGCAGCCGGTCGGATGCGTAGCGGTAGCGCTCCGACAGCGCGTGGTAGACGAAGCAGGGCAGCCGCAGGTGCTTTGCCATCGAAAGGGCGACGTCGAGCGCGGGGTTCTCGGTGGCGCGCGCGGCGATGCGGGTCCAGTACACGACGTACCGGCCCTCGCGCGGTGGCGGCGCCCCCGGTTGGACCCGCTCGGCGAGCTGCGGTGGCAACACGGGCGACATGCGCGGTGCGTAACCAGCCCCCCCGCCAATTGCGAGCCGCTGCCCCGCTGGCCACTCCAGAGGGGGCGCCGGTTGTGGGCGCCCGCGAATTCCCATATGCGCCCGGCGGTTTTTCTCTTCGGGAGTCACGCCATGTCCGCCCCCGCCTCGCCGAACGCCCCACCGATGCCCTTCGGAGAGCCGACGCCGCTGGGGCTGCTCGGTCTGTCCATCGGCTGCGCGGCGCTGGTGCCCATCGCCTTCGGCTGGCTGCCGACCGAGCCGGTGAAGGTGGCGACGATGATGAAGACGGCCTCGTGGTTCTGCCTGCTGTTCGGCGCGGGCTGTCAGTTCCTCGCGGGGCTGATGTCGCTGGCGAACAAGAACACGCTGGGCGGCACGCTGTTGACGACGTTCTCGTTCAACTGGGTCTTCAACTGGTACGTGCTGGACGAGGCGAGCCAGGGGCGCGGCGTCGACGCCAGCGTGGTGCTCTCGGTCGACGTCACCTTCCTCATCATCTTCGTGGTGTTGACGTACGCGTTCGGCTTCTTCTCGAAGCTGCTCTTCTTCTTCCTGCTGGACATCGACCTGCTCTACGTCGCGCGCATCGGCCGGCACTTCACGCCGCCGGGCACGGCCGGCTTCGGAGCGCTGTCGACGGTCATCGGCGTGGCGACGCTGCTGCTGATGGCGATTGCGCTCTACATCTCGTTCGCGCTGCTGGTGAACCCGGCGGCGGGGCGGGCGGTCTTCCCGGCGTCGGGCCCGATGTTCAAACCCACGCCATCGGAGGCCGGGTGAGGGTGACCGAGGCACTCGCGCAGGCCGCGGCGGTGGTGACGCTGGGGTTGGGCGTGATGGGGTTGCTGTGGCCGGCCCGGGCGGCGCGCTTCACGGGGCTGTCGGCGCTGCACCGCACGGGCTTCGGTGAGTTCCGGTCGACGTACGGCGGGCTCTTCGTGGGGCTCGGCCTGGCGCCACTGGTGACGGGCGCTCCGACGGCGAACGGGGTGGTGGCGGCGGCGTGGCTCTGCACGGGGGTGGGGCGGTTGGTCTCCATCGTGTTCGACGGCGGCGCAAAGGAGCCCCGCAGCTTCGGGGCCCTCGCCCTCGAGACGGGGTTGGGGCTCGCGCTGATGCCGGCCTCCGGGTGGTGGTGACGACGGGCGCGGGGAGAGCGGGGCGAGCTGAACGGGGTGCCCGCCCAGCTCGAGGAAGTCTCGTCAGGTCGGGGAAACGACGAGCGCTGAGGGGGCACGAGCGACGGGCTTCATGAGCTGCCGCCGAATGCCGGCACCTCGCGCCTCGCAGCCGCCTCCGCGGCGTCTGGGCGCTCCGGGGTCACCCCCGCGTCTTCGCCTTCGCCAGCTTCAGCACCGTCGCGAAGTGCGGCTTCGACACCGGCATCACCGACAGGCGCTGCCCCTTCTGGAGCACGCCCAGGCCCGCCAGGCCCTTCTGCGCCTTGAGCTCGGCGAGGGAGACGACGCGAGGGAAGCGCTCGACGAAGCCGACAGTCACCATCTGCCACGTCGGCTCGGCCGGCTTCGAAGCGGCGTCGTAGTACTCGCTCTTCGCGTCGAACTGCGTCGGGTCGGCGACGACCGGCCCCGCCACCCGCGCGACGCCGGCGACGCCCGAGGGCTCGGCGTTCGAGTGGTAGTAGAGCACCAGGTCGCCGACGGCCATCTCGTCGCGCATGAAGTTGCGCGCCTGGTAGTTGCGCACGCCCTCCCAGCCGGTGGTGCCGTCGCGCTCGAGGTCGTCGATGGAGAAGACGTCGGGCTCGCTCTTCATCAACCAATAGCGCATGGGCGTCACTTCGCGCCGGTGCAAATCCAGTCCTTCACCAGCTTCAGCGTCGCGTCGTCGAGCTTGCCGCCCGGAGGCATCACGCCGCCCAGCGCCTCGCCCTTCGGCCCTGCCGTCCGGCCGTTCATCTTCAGCCACAGCACGCTCTCCGAGAGCACGCCGGGGCGCACCGGCAGCAGGGGGGCCGCGATTCTCGTCGGGCGAGCCACGGCCGCGGCGGTGCGGTCGGCGGCGCTGTAGTCGCCGTTCGAGGCGCTCGCGGCGTTGTGGCAGCTCCGGCACTGCCGGTCGAAGAGCTCGGCCTGGAGGCGGCCCGAGAGCGTCACCTCGGCGGCCATCGCGTCGCACGTGAGGAGTGGAACGCCGGCATCGGCCGACGGCGCCGTCGGGCCACAGCCGGCGAGCGCGAGGAGAGGAGCGACGAAGACGAGGCGCAGCATGACGGCCGTCTGTACCGCTCGCGCCCGGGGCCCGCCAGTCGAACCGTGCCCACGGCCACGGCCGGGCCTCCTAACGACGAAGCCCCGGCCTCCACCATGGAGCGCCGGGGCCTCTGGGGTGCGTCACCTCAGCGAGGAGACGTCACATGTCCATGTCGTCGCCGCCGTAGTCGGGGCCACCCGCGCCGGCCTTGCCAGCCTTGGCCTTCTTCGGCTTCTCGGCGACCATCGCCTCGGTGGTGAGCAGCAGCGACGCCACCGACGCCGCGTTCTGCAGCGCGCAGCGCGACACCTTCGCCGGGTCGATGACGCCGGCCTTCTCGAGGTCTTCCCACGCCTCGGTGCGGGCGTTGAACCCGAAGGCGCCCGTGCCCTCCTTCACCTTGTTGACGACGACCGCGCCCTCGTGGCCGGCGTTGGTGGCGATCTTCCACAGCGGCTGCGTGATGGCCTTGCGGATGATCTCGACGCCGAAGTCCTGCTCGCCGCCGAGCTTCAAGGTCTCGAGCGCCTTGAGGGTGCGGACGAAGGCCACGCCGCCGCCGGGGACGATGCCCTCTTCGACGGCCGCGCGGGTCGCGTGCATCGCGTCCTCGACGCGGGCCTTCTTCTCCTTCATCTCGGTCTCGGTCGCCGCGCCCACGTGGATGACGGCGACGCCGCCCACGAGCTTGGCCAGGCGCTCCTGGAGCTTCTCGCGGTCGTAGTCGCTCGTCGTCTCGTCAATCTGCGTGCGGATGAGCTTGATGCGCCCGTCGATGTCCGCCTTCTTGCCAGCGCCGTCGACGATGGTGGTGTTGTCCTTGTCGATGGTCACCTTCTTCGCGCGGCCGAGGTCCGAGAGGGTGAGGCTCTCGAACTTCGTCCCGAGCTCCTCGCTCACCACCGTGCCGCCGGTGAGCACCGCGAGGTCCTTCAGCAGCTCCTTGCGGCGGTCGCCGAAGCCCGGCGCCTTCACGGCGGCCACGTTCAGCACGCCGCGCAGCTTGTTGACCACCAGCGTCGCCAGTGCCTCGCCCTCGACCTCCTCGGCGATCATCAGCAGCGGCTTGCCCGAGCGCGCCACCTGCTCCAGCACGGGGATGAGGTCGGCCATCGCCGAGATCTTCTTCTCCGAGATGAGCAGGTAGGGGTCGTCGAGCTCGACCAGCATGCGCTCGCGGTTGGTGACGAAGTAGGGCGAGATGTAGCCGCGGTCGAACTGCATGCCCTCGACCACCTCGAGCTCCGTCTCGAGGCCCTTCGCCTCTTCGACGGTGATGACGCCCTCCTTGCCCACCTTCTCCATCGCCTCGGCGATGATGGTACCGATGGTGTCGTCGCCGTTGGCCGAGATGGTGCCGACCTGCGCGATGTCCTTCTTGCCGTTGACCGGCTTCGCGAGCTTCTTCAGCTCGGCGATGACGACCTCGACCGCCTTGTCGATGCCGCGCTTGAGGTCCATCGGGTTGTGCCCGGCGGCCACCAGCTTCAGACCCTCTTCGTAGATGGCCCGCGCCAGCACCGTCGCCGTCGTCGTGCCGTCACCGGCCGTGTCCGACGTCTTCGAGGCGACCTCCTTCACCATCTGCGCGCCCATGTTCTCGAACCTGTTCTCGAGCTCGATCTCCTTGGCGACCGTCACGCCGTCCTTCGTCACCGTCGGCGAGCCGAACGACTTCTCGATGACGACGTTGCGGCCCTTGGGGCCCAGCGTCACCGCCACCGCGTCGGAGAGAATGCGAACGCCGCGCAAAATCGCCTCGCGCGCACCCTGGTGGAAGAAGATTTCCTTGGCTGCCATCGATGTAACCTCCTGAAATGACGTCGTTGTCGCTGCGCGGGCGCGTTAGCACTCGCGCAAGGCGAGCGCCAAATTAAGGAGAACGCGCGCGTTGTCAACTGGCGCGCTGGGGTGGATCAGCCGTCGGCGGCGGTGCGGTTGACATTGCGGGGGGTCGCATCGAGAAGGCACGGCATGCCCAACCCCCGCTTCGCGCCGCTGCTCGAACGCGCCGAAGACGCGCTTGAGGCGGGCAACGCCGACGATGCGCTGGCGCTGGCGCGGCAGATGCTGCGCGAGGCGCCCGATGACGTCGACGCGCTCGACCTCGCGGCGGTGGCGCAGCGGCACCTGGGTGATGTCGAGGGGGCCCGCGACTCGTACGCGCTGCTCCGCGAGCTCGAGCCGAAGAACCCGGCCTGGCCGTTGTCCGAGGCCGACCTGCTGGTGCGCGAGGCGCAGGACGACCGCGACCTCGTCGAGCAGGGCCTCGAGGTGCTCGACGAGGCCGAGCGGCTGGTGGGGCGCGACCCGGAGCTGCGCTTCGAGCTCGAGCTGCTGCGGGCGACGGCGCTCAACCAGCTGGGAGACTTCACCGAGGCGCTGGCCAGCGTGCGCGCGGCCCTCGAGGTCGACCCGACGTCGGCCGAGGCGCAGCTCGAGCACGGGCAGGCGCTGTTCGAGCTGTGCCGCTTCGGCGAGGCGCGGCGCGTGTACCAGGCGCTGGTGCGGGACTTCCCCGACGAGGCGTGGGCCCACCACGCGCTGGGGCTGCTGGCCGAGCGGCGCGGCGAAGACCCGACGCCGTACCTCGCCCGCGCGCGCGCGCTGAGCCCCGAGGAGTTCCCGCCGCCGGTGCACCTGTCGCCTGAGGCCTTCGACCAGGCCGTCGCCGAGGCCATCGAGGCGTTGCCGGGGCACGCGAAGCCCGCGCTCGAGAACTGCATCATCGACGTGCAGCCGTTCCCCTCCGACGACGACCTCGCCGA
>JADCJJ010000278.1 GCA_020247085.1 Myxococcaceae bacterium
CGGCTCCCTCCCGCTCGCCATCCGCTCGCCACGCTCATCCGCCTTCACCAGCCGCTCGAGCACCTTCGCGAGCCTCTCCGGCACCTCCATCAGCACCTTCTTCTCTTTCGCCACGCGGGCCTCCTGCCCGCGTCGTGCCTCAAGCCCGCCCGCTCGCACAAGCCCGGTGCTCAGGATGAGATCTCGACCCTTCCAGTCGGCGACGTCGATGACGCCCTTGAGATCGTTCTTCTCGGCGAGCTTCGAGATGATCTTGTTCATCTTGTCGCCGATCTCTTTGTCGCCCTTGAGGGCGACCATGTCGGCGAAGCTCCCGCCCTTCGGCACGTCGAGCAGCGCGTCCTTCTGGCCCGCCCACTTGTCGGAGACGTACTTCACGAACAGCAGGACCAGGACGTAGTCCTTGTACTGCGAGGCATCCATGCCCCCGCGCAGCTCGTCACAGCTCCGCCAGAGCGACGAGTAGAGTTCCGACTTCTTGATGGGCATCAGCACCCCTCCGAGATGCAGATCTACCTCAGCCGACCGCGAAGTCCTTGCGGCGAGTGAAGCCAACCCCCTGATTCTGCTCCCTCACGGTGACATGTGAGGTCGCAGTCGCGCTCACGCCGGGGTGAAGAGATCCCCCCGACGTCGGGGAGATCTCCCACCCGCAGAGCTCCGGAAGCGGATCGGGCTACCTGGTGCTCACCGACGGCACGAAGAAGGGCGCTTGCTCCTGGGTGCCTGAGGGCACTTGCACGGACTCTGCGACCGCCCGAGAGATTGACACGGGGCGCGGGTTGAACGGCGCGGGCTCCTGAACGACTTCCGGGGGCGAGAACTGAACGGGGGCGGGCTCCTGTTCGACCTTTGGGGCCTCCGCGTCGTCGTTCTTGGCGAGTGCCTGCGCGATCTGATTGCGGGCTTCGGCCAAGAGGTGTTCGAGCCGCTCAAGTGTCTCCTGGGCGGCCAGCAGTTGGCTCCTGTCCGCATCCTCAACGACGTAGTCATCGAGCACCGTGCTGAGGCGCTGGCCCGCTACTTCGAGTTCGCGGGCTGCGTCAGCGACGTCGGTTGCCGCGTCAGCCGTCCCTACCGACAAGCGACTCTTGCCGGGCTGCGACGCTCCGCCCCTGCGAGCACGCAGGGCCTTCTCGGAGAGCGTCTCGGCGAACGCGGCGGAGATGAGCCCATTCCGAGTGCGACCGTCCTTGACCCCGGCGAGCAGCACGAAGTGTGACCAGGAGAGCCGGTAGCTGTCTCCCTCGCCGCCTCGCCTGGTCGAGAGGTCCTTGAACTCCTGCTTGGACCAGACGCGAGCGACGGCGGCGTGGGCCAGTAGCGTGTTCGATTCCAGGTTCAGCTCCTGGGCGAACGCGGCCACTGCCTTGCTGCCGTAGGTCGCGTGCTTCGATTCGTTCAAGACGAGCGTTCCCAGCTTGTAGCGCGTGTCGAGTTCGTCCCCAGTCAGCTTGTTCAACAGCGCTGAAGCAGGCGCGCCTCGGACGTCTTGCGGGTGGAGTGGATGGCGTGAATGAGGCGGCGCCCACCACAGGGGCAGCGCAAGACATCGACGCCGAAGGTGTGCCCAGCCGCCCCCGTTGGCCTGCGCCCGCAAGCCGCGAGCGTCAGGGGTGGGCGCTAGACGAGAGGTGTGGCGGGGGCGGGAGAGGGCCGGCGGCGGGCGCCGGAGGCGTCGGTGGTGGTGGAGGCCTTCCGGCGAGGCTGGGCGGTGGTGTCGTCGAGGGTGCCGAGGCGGGTGTGGGCCGAGGGCGAGCGCTTCCTCGAGTGCGGGGACGTGCGGCACGGCTTCGTGGAGGTGGCGTGTGGGGCGTGCCGAGAGGCGAGGCTGGTGGCCTTCTCGTGCAAGGGGCGAGGGTGGTGTCCGTCGTGCACGACGAGGAGGGCAGTGGAGGCGGGTGCGCACGCGGAGGCGGTGTTGCCGCGGGTGGCGCACCGGCAGTGGACGCTCAGCCTGCCGATGGGGCTGCGCTTCCTGGTGGTGTCGAGGCCAGCGCTGCTGAAGCGGCTGGAGGTGCGGCTGGTGCAGTCGGTGTGGAGGCGCCAGCGGAGGGCGGCGAGGCGGCTGGGACAGCGAGGCACGCTGGCGGGCGGGGCGGTGTGCTTTGGGCAGTACTTCGGGAGTCGGCTGCAGCTGACGCCGCACCTGCACTGCCTGGTGCCGGAGTCGATGTGGACGGCGACGGGGGAGGTGGTGGAGGTGCCACCGCCGACGGACGACGAGGTGTGTGCGGTGCTGCGGCGGGTGGTGACGCTGGCGAGGAGGGACTTCGAGGCGGCGGAGGCGGCCTTCGGGGACGAGGAGGACGAGTACGGGGCGCTGCAGGCGGCGGCGGTGCAGCGGCCGCTGGCGCTGGGGGACGGGCCGACGCGGCGGCGCCCGGCGAAGCGGGTGGCGGTGGCGCAGGGCTTCAGCCTGCACGCGGACACGGCGGTGCATGGCCATGACAGACAAGGGCTGGAGCGGCTGGCGCGCTATGGGGCGAGAGGGCCGCTGGCGGAGAGTCGGCTGAGGCGGCTGGAGGACGGGAGGTACGAGTACACGCCGAAGCGGGGCGAGGCCTTCGTGGTGACGGCGGAGGCGCTGGTGAAGCGGCTGGTGGCGCTGACGCCGCCGGCGAGGAGGCACCTCACCAGCTTCCACGGGGTGTACGGGCCCAACGCGAGGCTACGGCCGGTGGTGATGCAAGCACCCTCCGAGGACGCCGCGCCGCCGCCGCCGCCGGTACCGCCGACGAAGCACACGAAGCCGAAGCGGCCGCGGCTGGACTGGGCGACGCTGCACCGGCGCACCTTCGGGACGGACGTGCTGCAGTGTCCGTGTGGAGGGAGACGCACCGTGCGGCGGCTGCACCTCGGCCGCAAGCAGGCGGAGGCGAGGTGGGCGGAGCTGGGGCACCCCCTCCCCAGCCGGCGACTCCCGCCGGAGACGGCGCCACCGCAGCTGGCGCTGGACGTCGCGTAGGACACCCTCACCCCCTCGCACCGCCACCGCGCTGGACGTGTGCCTCGAGGCCGGAAACCAGGCCCTCCAGCCGCTGGAAACCCCGCGCCCCTCGGCCGACAGAGGGCCTTCCAGCGACGCAGCCTCGCCTCCCGCCTCTTGACCCGCTCCCCGGTTTGCAGCTTTGTTCTTCCTCTTCTTGCGTGCCCCGCGCGCTCTTGTGGAGCTTCCTCGCCAACGCCTTCAGCGCCACCACCGGCCTCGTGCTGCGGGAGCTGACCGGCTGGGTGTGAGCAAACAACGTTGCACTCGCAGGCGCCGTGGGGTGTCGATCGGGCACCATGTACCGCTCGCTGCTGTCGCTCGCCGTCGTCGTGTTGCTCTTCGGGTGTCCTGCTCAGCCGGGGGAACCGGGTGCGGAGGGTCCTCGAGGTGAACCAGGGCAGAACGGCGCGACGGGGCCGGTCGGGCCGCAGGGGCCTCCAGGTCCGCAAGGCCCTCCGGGAGAGGTGATTGTCATCGACGGTGGCAGCATCGTGGGGCCGACCGGGCCGCGGGGGGCCTCGGTGGTGGTCACCGTGCTTCAGCCCGGCACGCCGTGCGCGACGGGTGGTGTTCGGTTGTCGCTGGAAGACGGCGGCTCGCCGCAGGTGGTCTGCAACGGCGCGACGGGCGCGCCGGGACCGATGGGGGCAACGGGTCCCGCGGGTCCGACGGGGGCTGCGGGCGCGTCGGTCTCGGTCACAGCCATCGATGGTGGCGCGTGTGCCTTCGGCGGCGTTCGCATCTCGGTCGACGGGGGAACGCCGACGTTCGTGTGCAACGGCGCACCAGGCGCGACAGGGCCACAGGGAGCGACGGGACCACAAGGCGCGACGGGAGCCGCGGGTCCGCAGGGCGCGACGGGAGCCGCAGGACCGCAGGGCGCAACGGGGCCGCAGGGCGCAACCGGACCGCAAGGCGCAACGGGACCGCAAGGCGCAACGGGATCCGCGGGACCGCAAGGCGCAACGGGATCCGCGGGGCCGCAGGGCGCGACGGGCGCCGTTGGACCTCAGGGCGCGACTGGACCGACAGGTCCTCAGGGCGCGACTGGACCTCAGGGACCCGCGGGGCTCTCGGTCACCGTGACGGCGCTCAACCCCGGTGACAGCACCTGTCCGTACGGTGGCTCTCGCTTCGTCGTCGGCGCGAGCACCACGTTCGCCTGCAACGGCGCGCCGGGCGCGATGGGCCCTCCGGGAACGGGCGGCGGTTCGAGCGATGGAGGTTCCAGCTTCAACCCCGGTGGCACGGCAGGAAGCGAGGGCTACAGCTTCGTCGGCTTCACGGTGGCGACCTACACCGGCAACCTCGGCGGCATTCAGGGTGCGCACGCGAAGTGCGCCGCGGAGTTCAGCGGCGCGCACCTCTGCACCGACCGCGAATACGAGGTGGTGGGCTCTGCCACTCCGATTCCTCCCGCAGGCGCGTGGATCGACTACGCCCGCTACATCAGCTCGTCGTCACCCTCAGGCACACCGCGTGATCGCGAGGGCAGCTACGACTGCGCCGGGTGGAAGGTCACCACCGGTGCGTACTCAGGCGCGCTCGACACGTTCGGCGCGTACATCCACAGCAGCGCCAACGCCGCGTGCGGCACCGTGCGCTCTCTGGCCTGCTGCCGGTCGCCGCAGTCGGCGTGGTTCCGCGGCTTCACGGCGCAGGCCTACACCGGCGATCTCGGAGGCATCCGCGGCGCCCATGCGAAGTGCTCGGCCGAGTTCCCCGGAGCGCACCTCTGCACCGACCGCGAATACGAGCAGGCCGGGTCGGCGGCGCCCGTTCCCCCAGCGGGCGCGTGGATCGACTACGGCCGCTACATCAGCTCGTCGTCACCCTCGGGCACGCCTCGCGACCGCGAGGGCAGCTACGACTGCTCGGGGTGGAAGGTCACTACCGGCGCGTACTCCGGTGCGATTGACGTGTTCGGCAGCTACGTCCGCTCCAGCGCCAACGCCGCGTGCGGCACCGTGCGCCCGCTGGCCTGCTGCTCGAACTGAATCACGCGAGCAGTTTGTAGTACCGCAGCGGCTGCGCGACGTTCTTCACCGGCGTCTCGACCAGCGGCCCGAACTGGAGCGCGCGCAGGTC
>JADCJJ010000279.1 GCA_020247085.1 Myxococcaceae bacterium
AGGAGGACTACGGGAGCGCGGAGGAGCACGTGCGGCGCATTCTGCAGGCCGGAGGCGCCAGCGCCGAGGCGCTCGTCAACCTCGGCGTCGCGTTCAAGGGCATGGGCCAGCTCGACAAGGCGATGCAGGCCTACGACGCCGCCCAGAAGCTCAACGCCAACCTCCCGGCCCTCGCGCTGAACCGCGGCGTCATCATCGGCCTCAAGGGCAACCCCGAGCAGGCCATCGCGCAGTACCGCCAGTTCATCAGCCTGTCCGGTGGTGAGATGTCGGTGAACGCCAACCACGCGGTCTTCGACCTCATCAAGGAGCAGGAGACCGTCATCGCCTCGCGCGAAGAGGCGAAGAAGGCCGAAGAAGAGGCTCGGCGCATGGAGGAAGAGGCGAAGCAGCAGGAGGCGGCCACGAAGGAGGAGGAGCGCAAGGCCAAGGAGGCAGAGTTCAAGAAGCAGCAGGACGCCGCCAAGGGCAAGGCCGCCGCCGACGCCGTCGCCGACGAGAAGGCCGAGCCTCCGGCCGCCGAAGCGACGCCCAAGCCCGAGACGCCAGCGAAGGTCGAGCCGCCCGCCCGGGCGAACCCACCGGTGCGAGGCACCGGCAGCCCACGCGGCGCCCAGCGGCGCGAGGACCCGAAGAAAGAGGAACCGAAGAAGGAGGATCCTGCGTCCGAGCCCGGAAAGAAGAAGGCTCCCCCTCCCGACGAGCCCAGCGACGGCCTCTGAGGCCGCTGGCCCCTGCACACTCGAGTGCACACCTCGTCTCACTTTGTAAGATGGCAGCAACGGCGTCAGTGGTTTGCGGGCACTTCGAGAGTGCTAGGGTGAGCGCGGTTCGAAGGGTGTCTGGAGGTTCAATGTCGAAGCAACTGTGGCTCGGACTCATCGTGGCGTCGTTGGCGACCAGCGCGGCGGCGCAGGACAAGAAGGGAGGCGATGCGGTCAGTTACAAGAAGCAGACGGAGTACAGCTTCGAAGACGACACCATCGAGGGTGATCTCACCCGGCCCGACGGGGAATACGTCGAGGCCCGCAAGAAGGTGAAGCACTCGAACCTCGTGAAGATCCGCGAGGAGTTCAAAGACAAGGTGATGCAGTCGGTCGGTGAGCTCTGAACCGATGCGCCTGGAACCCAGCGATGGGAGCGGTGTCTTCCGCTCCGTGCCCGTTCACGCCGCCAGCTTTGCCATGCCCCGGAGGCCCTCGTGCCCGTTCCGTTGACGCTCAAGGTGTTCAAGGGCGACCAGCTCGTCTCGACGAAGGACTTCGACCGCGACCTCATCAAGATCGGGCGGCTCGCCTCGGCGCACCTCACCATCGATGACGAGAAGGTCGCGCGCATTCACGCCGTCATCGACGTCGCCCCCGACGGCACCCTGTCGGTCACCGACATGGGCACGGTCGAGGGCACGATGCTCAACGGTAAGCGGGTGATGAAGAGCTCGCTCGCCTTCGGAGACGCCATCACCCTCGGCGGCACGACCATTCGGGTCGAGAAGGCCACGCAGGCGCCGGCGGTCGCGGTGAGCCCCCCGGTCGAGCCCGTCGCGGTCCGCCCGGTGGCTGCGCCTGCGCCGAACGCCCCACCCCAGCGCGCCCCCACGCCCACCGTGGCCCGTCCTCCACCGGCGCCGCTCGCCGAGGCGCGCATCAGCCCCCGTATGCGCCCCCGACGACGGAAGGGCGCCGGCCCGCTCGGGGTCGAGCTGCGCTTCCTGTGGGGTGATCAGATCGTCGGCGAGTACTTCCTCGCTCCGGGGGCGCCGCGCACGTTCACCGTCGGCTCGGCCCCGGGCGTCAACTTCGAGATGGGAGACCTGGCCGGGCCCACCTTCGCGCTCGTGCGCCTGGCGGGCGAGGGCGCCCAGGTGCGCCTCACCGCGGGCATGGAGGGGGAGCTGCACCGCAAGTTCGGCGACGAGGTGCTGACGCTCAGCGATGCGAAGAAGCGCGGCCTGGCGCAGGCCGACGGTGACGCGGTGGCGCTCAAGGTCGGCAGCGACGACTTCTGCTGGGTCGACCTCGGCGGGGGCATCACCCTCGAGCTGTTCTTCCAGCCCGTGCCCAGGCGCGTCTTCGTGCCCTTCGCGGAGTCGGTCGACTTCACGGTGCTCAACATCTTCCTCCTGGCGTTCTTCCTCGCGGCCCTGTTCGTCATCAGCGCCGCGAACCTGACCGCCGAGGGCGACGAGTTCGCCGACGACCTGAGCGACAACCAGGCGCGCATCGCCAAGCTGCTCATCAAGCCGCACGAGAATCAGAAGAACCCCATCCTCGACAAGTACGAGAAGAAGAAGGACACGGCCGAGGTCTCGGCGAAGCGCAAGGCCGACGAGGGGCAGATGGGCTCGAAGGTCGCGCCGAAGCGCTCGGCCAGCGCGGCGCCCAAGGGAGACCCCAACAACAAGGATCAGGCGAGGCTCCTCGTCTCGAAGGTGTTCGGCGCCAGCGGTGGCGGCATCAGCACCATCTTCGGGCACCAGGGAATCGGCGGTGAGCTGAAGGCCGCGATGGGGAACATGCTCGGCGCCGCGCCTGGCGACGCCGCGGGGCTCGGTGGGCTTGGCCTGCGAGGCTCGGGCTCGGGCGGCGGTGGGCTGGGTGACACCATCGGCATCGGCGGCATCGGCACGCGTGGCCGCGGCGGTGGAACGGGCGGCTACGGCTCGGGTGCGGGGGTGCTCGGCGGGAAGAAAGATGTCGACATCGGCATCACGTCCTCGGAGCCGACGGTGATGGGGTCGCTCGACAAGGAGCTCATCCGCAAGGTGATTCACTCGAACCGCGGGCAGATCCGCTACTGCTACGAGAGCCAGCTCAACCGCTTCCCCAAGCTCGAGGGCAAGGTCGCCATCAAGTTCGTCATCTCGGCGGCCGGCTCGGTCGCCAGCTCGAATGTCGCGCAGACCACCGTCGGCAACGCCGAGCTCGAGTCGTGCATCGCCGGCCGCGTCCGCACCTGGAACTTCCCCAAGCCGAAGGGCGGCGGCGTCGTCGTGGTGACGTACCCCTTCATCTTCAAGCAGTCGGGGCAGTGAGGCGTCGGCAGCGGGTCGAGGCGGCGCCTGCCGAGACGCCTTCCATCTCGGGCGAGGTAGGGTAGGGTTTGGCGCCCATGATGACGCGCATCTTCCTCGTCGGGTCGCTGGCCCTCTGCTCTCTCTCCGTGGCGCAGGGCAAACCGCTCGAAGATCGCAAGGCCGTCACCTACAGCGAGATCGAGCGCGGGCTCTTCTTCGGCGTCTCGGGCGGCTTCTGGGGCACCATCAACCCGCCGGCGGGCTCGGGGAGCGCTCAGTACTTTTCTCCCGGTCAGGCGGCGCTGCTCGAGCTCGGCTACGACATCGGCGAGCGCGTCTCTCCGGCGCTGTTCTTCCTCGCCACCAGCAACCGCATGGGGTCGGACTACACCGGCACCTACCGGGACATGACGGGCGGCGCGGTGCGCTCGGGCGACTACGGCTCCATCGCGCCTGGCCTCGGCGCCCGCATTCGCGTGGTCGGCCTCAAGGACAGCCAGGAGGTCACGCGGACGTGGCTCTACGTGCGCGCCGGGGCGGCCTTCATGCTGTACCAGCCGACGACGCTCATTCAGTCGGGCGACGTGCTCGTCTTCGCCGGGCCCGGGCTCGAGTACTTCACGCGGCTGCGCCACTTCAGCATCGGGCTCGACGCCAACTTCAACTTCATGGCCCTCACCCAATCTGTGGGCTTTTCAGTGCTGCCCTTCGTGCGCTACGCGGGTTTTTGACGGCCGCGGGCTGCAGTCAGGCTCCTCGGCGCGTCGAGACGACAGGCCTTCGCGCCCGGCATCCGGCCGGGTCCGACGGCCTCCAGGAGAGCACGATGGTTGGCGTGAACGATAAGGCGAAGGGCGCAGGGCCGCAGGGGCGCGGTGGCGGTGGGTTCTCGTTTGACGACCGTGAGGGCGGGCGGGGCCGGGGCCGCGGCGGCCGGGACGGTGAGCGGGGCGACCGGCGCGGCGGCAAGGGCGGCG
>JADCJJ010000028.1 GCA_020247085.1 Myxococcaceae bacterium
GTGTCACGCGCTGCGCGGCGGCGCGGCCGGCTCGGCGACGGCATCAGCCGGGGGGCGCGCTTTCAGGGTCGAAGCACGACGCCCGGCGCTGCCCGAAGGCCGTGACAGCTGGGGTCACGGCCGCGAGCCGGACGAGGCTGACCCGAGCCGTCAGGGCCGTGGGGTCGAGTGCCGGGCCACGGAGGCAGACGCATGGGACCACCGGTCGAGGACACATCAGGGCAGCGGGCTCCGGGGCGCGCAGCGGGCGCTGGCGATCCCCGAAGGGGCCATCGGGCCACTGGCGCATCGGGCTCTTCGGGGCTTGGCAGCCGAGCAGGCCCGGGCGGACGTCGGCTGATCGTCGCTGGCGTGGCGCTGCTGATGGGGGCCTGTCAGCCGGGCCCGAGGGGCGACCCCGGACCAGCTGGTGCCCCGGGGCCGATGGGCGCCGTGGGCGCGATGGGAGCCCCGGGACAGCCGGGCCCCGCCGGGCCGCCCGGCGCACCGGGTCCGCTCATCGTCATCGCCGCGGCCGACGGGGGCGCCTTGGCGGTCGACGGAGGCCTCGTCATCGTCACCGGCCCGCAGGGGTCGGCCGGCCCAACGGGGCCGATGGGCGCACCCGGTCCGCTCATCGTCATCGCCGCGGCCGACGGTGGGGCAGTGGCGGTCGACGGGGGCCTCGTCATCGTCACCGGACCGCAGGGGCCCGCCGGCCCACCCGGCCCGATGGGGCAGACGCTCCTCGTGCTCGCCGATGGAGGGAGCGTCTCGTTCGACGGCGGCCTGGCCGTCGTGTCGGGCGCTCCGGGCCCACAGGGGGCGCCGGGGCAGTCCGTCGTCGGAAGCAGCGAGCCGCCGGGCGCGAACTGCGCCGCGGGGGGTGTCCGGCTCGTGTCGGTGTCGGGCGCCGCCTTCGTGTGCAACGGAGCGCAGGGCGCAGCCGGTCAGTCGGTGGGCTTCAGCGTCGAGCCGCCGGGCGCGAGCTGCGCCGCCGGCGGGGTTCGCCTCATCGGCGCCCTGGGTACGTCCATCGTCTGTAACGGCCCCTCGGGACCGCAAGGCGCCCAGGGGCTTCAGGGGCAGCCGGGGCAGGCGCTCTTCATCCTCACCGCTGACGGCGGGGGGGCCGTCGTGGATGGGGGCGTCGTCGTCGTGGCTGGCCCGCGGGGCCTGTCGGGCCAGGCTGGTCCACCGGGCGGAATTCGGGTGATCGCGCCCGACGGAGGGCTGCTCGGGTACCACACCGGCTCCGACTACTATTCGGTGAGGGCCGGCTGTTTCGTGGGGCTCAACGGGTTCTCGCCCATCGCCGTCGGGCCCACCGCCGTTGGCCGGATCTGCTGGACGGGTCCGAGCTGCACGGGCACGCCGTTGATGCCGAGCGCCTTTCTGCGGGTGAGTTTCGGAGCGGCGTCGTCCTACCAGGGTGGATACAGCGCCCTGGGGCGCTGCTTCCTCGGCTACCGGAGAGCCACGGGGTCCATGTTCGAGGGGGTGCTGTTTCGCCTCGCCAACCCGCTCCGGAGGGGCGTCGCCACCTTGCTCTCGTGCTCGGAGTCAGACCCGAACCAGTCCTCCTCACCGGGCCCGGTCTGCAGTCCGCTCTCCGTTCCACTGACCGAAGGGCTCGAGCTCGAGGAAGTCCCCTGGGAGGCCGCGCAGCCGCTGACCGACCTCGACGGGCTCCGAATCGAGCCGTAGCCGCCGCTCGGCTCGCGTCACACGACTGCTGCGAGGCGCCCCCGGCGGCCCGCCTCGACCGCCGTCGGCGACCGGTGACGACGGCTGAGGTCGGCACCCGCCCGGTTACCCGCGCCCTCTCTGGGCCGGGCGAGACGACCGCTCATCGTGACGTGACCTTCGTCTCGTCGTCGTCGTCGTCGGTGGCGTTGGACAGGGTGAGGAACGTCAGGGAGACCGCGTCGCCGAGGCGCACGCTCGTGCCCGGCTTCACCGCGCGCTCCTCGCCTCGCGCCAGGCGAACGCCGTCGATCTCGGTGGGGCGCTCGCTCAGGGCCTTCGCCGTCAGCCCGCCGGGCATGCGCTTGACCTCGAGGTGCCACCGGCTGATGGCCTGGGTCTTCGCGGCGTCCGCCAGCTCCAGCACGACGTCGTTGGCGGGCTTGCCGTCGTGGAGGCGCAGGCGCCCGAAGCTGATGGAGTCTCTCAGCGGCAGCGTGAAGAGCTGCCGGGTCTCCTCGACCCGCACGTGCGACGGGAGCGCGCCCTGTTCGCGCCACTGCAGCAAGTACATCTCGACCGGCGCCGGGAGGCCCTTCACCTGCACGGGGCCCAGCGCCCGGCACCTGAGCCTGTCCTTGTTGGACAGCTCACGAAAGGCCGCGGCCGTCAGGCGAAGCTCGTCCGCGTCCGCGCTGCTGGCGACCCGCGCGCCGAGGTTCACCGCGTCGCCCGTCACCACGACGCCGTCGGTCAGCGCCAGCCCGTGGTGAAGGCCCATGCGGAGGCGCAGGCGCTGGTCGGGCTCGTAGCGGGCGTTGTCGGCCTGAATGGCCCGGGCGACGGCGACCATCGCCTCGCACGCGGCCTCGGCCGTGGGGAAGCAGGTGAAGGCGCCGTCACCGGCGGTGTCCACCACGCGCCCCCCGTGCGTCGGCAGCACCTGCCCGAGGACGTCGAAGTGCCGCTGCTGCAGACGGCGGCCCGCCTCGTCACCGAAGCGGGCGAAGTAAGCCGTCGAACCGACGACGTCCGTGAAGGCCACCGCGAGCTTCCGGCCGTAGCGCTGCGCGAGTTCCTGCGAGATGCGCTCCTGCAACCGGATGAGCTCTGCCAGCCCGAGGGCGTCGAGGTTCGGCTCCATGACGCTGCGAGTGTACAGGAACGAGGTGCCGCGCCGTGCAGCGACGCGTGAAGAAGGCCCTGACCTGGCACCGGCGGGCTCCGTTCGAGTGACGAGCGGGTCGCCCCACCGCGCCGTGGAGCGAGCAAGACGAGGCGGGCCAGCCTCGCCACCACGCCGGTGTGCAACGACCATCACGGCCGCCAAAGGGGGCTTGGCGCCGGCGCCCGGGTTGCCGTAAGCCCTCGGGGCATGCAGCCGCGCGGCCTCCTCCTGTCGCTCCTCGCGCTCGCGGCGTGCACCTCGAGCCCTGCGCCCACCGGCTCCGAGCCCCCCTCGGCGCCGACGGCCCCGGTGAGCGGAGACGCCGCGAATGGCCGGTCACGGTACGCCGCGCTGTGCGCGGGCTGCCACGGGCCGACGGGCCGGGGGAGCCTGGCGAAGGCGCTGGTGCCGTGGACGCAGGGCTTTGGGCTGCTGGCCTCGCGCATCGAGACGACGATGCCCCCGGACGACCCGACGGCCTGTGACGCGACCTGCGGCGCCGACATCGCCGCGTGGTTGCTCTCGCTGCCGCCCGAAGAGGCCCCCGTCGTGTGCGACGCGCTCGTGCCAGCGCCACGGCAGCTGCGGCTCCTCACGCGCCGGGAGTACGCCAACTCGCTCGCCGACCTGCTGAGCGCGACGCCCGCGAAGGCCTGTCAGCGCGACGAGGACTGCGCCCTGGCGAGCGAGTCCTGCGTGGCGCAGCGCTGCGCGCAAGACGCCTGCGGCACCGTGACGTTCCTCTGGCGCGCCGGCGGGAGGCGGCCGGCGTCGGTGCACGTCGCGGGGAGTTTCAACGGGTGGGCGGCCACCGTCGCCGCGGGTGGCTGGGCCATGCGCCGCGGCGCGTCGGACGTCTTCGTGCTCAAGCGCGCCGTGCCCCCGGGCCTGCACGCATACAAGTTCGTCGTCGACGGCCAGTGGCAGACGGACGAGGCGAACCCCAACCGCGCGCCCGATGGGTACGGCGGGCAGAACTCGGTGCTGACGGTGCAGTGCGGCGCAGGGGGCAGCGCCGGCGGAGCGCAGGACTTCACCCGGGGCCTGCCCCTCGAGAGCCGGCCCGCGGGGTACGCCTTCGACAACGGCGCCGAGGCCGGCCTGGCCACCAGCGCGCACGTCGAGGCGTGGCTGGCGCACGGGGCGACGCTCGCGGCGAAGGTGCAGCCGCCGTGTCGGCCCACCGGCCCCGACCGCCGCCCCTGCGCGGCGCAGTTCGTGCGGCAGTTCGGCCGGCGCGCGTACCGGCGGCCGCTCGACGAGGCCGAGGTGGCGCGGTTCGTCGGCCTCGTCGCCAGCGCCGACGACTTCGACGCCGGCGTGCGGGCGGTCGTCACGTCGATGCTGGCGTCGCCGCACTTCCTCTACCGCTTCGAGCTGGGCACGGCGCAGCCCGACGGCACCTTTCGCCTCGGGCCCTTCGAGGTGGCGAGCGCGCTCTCTTACGCGCTGTGGCGCAGCATGCCCGACGATGCGCTCCTCGACGCGGCGGAGGCCGGCCGGCTGGCGACGCCCGACGACGTCGCGCGTGAGGCGAGGCGGCTGTTGGCCCACCCTCGCGCGAGAGAGACGGTGCGCGCCTTCTCGTCGCAGTGGCTGGGGCTCGAGCGGCTGGCGACGCTCGAGAAGTCCCAGGTGTCGTTCCCGGCCTTCACCCTCGCGCTGCGCGAGGCGATGCAGCGCGAGACCCCGGCCTTCGTCGAGCACGTCGTCTTCGACGGCACCGGCCGCTTCGACGAGCTGCTCACCGCGCGCACGTCGTTCGTCGAGGGGCCGCTGGCGTCGCTCTACGGGCTGTCGGCGGCGCCCGCGGGCGTGAGAGACCTGGGCGAGGCCCGGGCCGCGGGGCTGCTGTCGCACGCGGGCCTGCTCGCGGCCTACGCCCACTCGGACCAGACGTCGCCGGTGAAGCGCGGCGTCTTCGTGCGCGAGCAACTACTGTGTCAGCACTTCCCGCCGCCGCCGGCCAACGCGGGTGGCGTGCCGCGCGTCGACGCGGCCGCGACCACGCGAGAGCGGTTCCGCCAGCACGCGGCCGACCCGTCGTGCCGCGGGTGTCACCAATACATCGACGAGGTGGGCTTCGGCTTCGAGGGCTTCGACGCGCTCGGCGCCGCCCGCGCCGTCGAGGCGGGCCGGCCCATCGACACCTCGGGTGAGCTGCGCGACGTCGAGCGCTTCGGCGCCGGCACGTCGCTGCGGTTCACGACGCTCCCCGAGCTCGCCTCGGCGCTGGCATCGAGCCGGCGGGCGAAGGCCTGCTTCGCAGCCACCGTCTTCCGCTACACGCGCGGCCGCGTCGAGGCTGAGGCCGAGCGCTGCACCGTCGAGGCGCTGGCGGACCGCTTCGTCGCGTCCGGCGGAGACGTGAAGGAGGCCTTCGTGCAGGCCCTGACCGACGAGCGCTTCCTCTCCCGAAGCGCCGAGGTGATGCGATGACGAACCTGCCTCGACGCGCGCTGTTGAAGGCGCTCGGCCACACCGCGCTCGCCCTGCCCTTCTTCGAGGCCCTCGCCGCCAGGCCCGCGCGGGCCCAGGGCGCCCTCACCGCGAAGCGCGCCATCTTCTTCTACTTCCCCGACGGGGTGCTGGCGCAGAGCGGGCGCGGCGAGGCGAGCCGGTGGCACTGCACCGGGAGCGAGACGGCCTTCGCCATTCCCGACCAGGCCGAGGCGCTGCGGGCCTGGAAGAGCGAGTGCCTGTTCTTCCGCAACCTCTCGATGGGGCCGACGGACTCGGGCAGCCACCCGGGCGGCGCGAAGAAGCTGCTGACGGGCGTCGACGGCGGCAACGGAGAGAGCGTCGACCACTACCTCTCGCGCACCGTGGGGGCCCAGGCGCCGTGGCGCCACCTGTATCTCGGGGCGATGGCCACGACGAACAACGCCGGCGGCGACAAGTTCATCGTCTACCCGACGGCCGGCCAGACGGTGGCGCCCCGCGACGACCCGCGGCAGGTGTTCCAGCAGCTGTTCGCCACCGCGACGCCAGGCGGGAGCCCCAACCCGGCTGTCGTCGACCCCCGCCGCTCGGTCATCGACGGCGCGAAGGCCGAGCTCGACGCGCTGCGCGCACGTCTGGGCGGGCGCGAGGCGACGAAGCTGTCGCTGCACCTCGAGGCGCTGCGCGAGGTGGAGCGCCGCATCGGCCCGATGGGCCAGCCGCCGCCGTCGACGTCGTGTCAGAGCCCGGTCGTCGACCTGACGAGCGTGCCCTCGCAGGGGCCGTACGACGCGTCGAAGTTCGGCCACCTGCTGCGCGCGCAGATCGACGTCATGGTGACGGCGATGGCGTGCGGGCTGACGCGGGTTGGAACGCTGCAGGCCTCGATGCACACCAGCGAGCTCATCATGAGCCGCATGCCGGGCACCGAGATGTACGAGCCGGCGTTCGACATGCGCAGCCACCAGGCCTCGCACTACGGCGACGCGCACGACTTTGCCCGGCGCGAGGTGCGCGCGTACTTCCAGCAGCGGCGATGGTTCGTCGAGCAGTTCGCCTACCTCTTGTCCGAGCTGAAGAAGCGGCCCGACGGCAACGGGCAGACGATGCTGGACACCTCGGTGGTGCTGCTGTGCACCGAGGTCTGCGACGGCAACACGCACCTTCACGACGACATGCCCTTCGTGCTGGCCGGGCGGGCGGGCGGACGCCTCAACCCCGGGCGGCTGCTCCAGCCGTCGTGGACGCGCCACGGCGCGCTGCTCGCCGCCATCGCCCACGCCATGGGGGCGCCGGTGCAGGGCTGGGGCCAGGACAACGGCGGGCCGCTCGCGGGCGTCCTCAGCTGAGCGCGGAGCCGTCGGAGCGCCGCGGGCGACGTCGCGTGGCCTCTGCCCGGACTGCGGAGCGACTCGGTCGACCGGCGCCGAGGCTGGCCGGCGCTCGAGCGCCTGACGGCCCCCGGCGTGCGGCCCCTGCGAAGACAAGCCGGCTGACCCGCCCGAACCTCGAGCGGAGTCAGCCGGTTGACTGTGGAGGCGGTGGGAATCGAAGACGAGTGACGTCGGAGAACAACCCCAATGAGGTCGAGTGCTTCCCGCACAACCTCGCGACGTCACTCGCTTCGTCCTGCCGCCTCGCGCCGTCTCGTGCCGTCTGGTGCCGTCCTGCGGAGCAGGTTTGGGGCACACTGGGGGCACACGGCTCGACCTACTTCCGCTCGTACTCTGGGGACTCCAATACCTTCCCGTCGGCGATGCGCCGCACCTCAACGTCCACCAGCCTTCCGAACTCGCTCTCGCTCTCCATGCGCGCGACCTTCAGTGCCGTGTTGAGCGTGTCTTCATGCTGCTCCAATGGTGGAGAGCCGAAGGTCGTCATGATGACGATTAGAGCAGGCCTCTTCTCGTTCGCTGCGAACGTGAAGCCAACGCAGTCGTAACCGTTCAGGAGGCCGGGCCTCGATCAGCCGCGCACATCCCGGCGATCAGTTCCCGCACTGACTCGGCTCGCGTGAGCTGCGCAGGCGTGATCTACGGGCGAGGTGTCCGACCCGCGTGACCAGCGCATCGCCGAGCTCGAGGCCGAGAACGCGGCGGTCAGGGCGCGCATCGCTGAGCTCGAGAAGCAGGTCGAGGACCTGACCCAGCTGGTGCTGATGCTGCAGGAGCGGCTGGACCGCA
>JADCJJ010000280.1 GCA_020247085.1 Myxococcaceae bacterium
CACCGGGGCGCCCGTCGGGCAGCTCGTCGGCCAGGCGCCCCGAGTCGACCTTCGTCCCGACGTACGAGGCGCCGGTGTGATCGCCCCGCCCACCCGCGTTCCCCGTCGCTGGCGGCGAGACGTCGAGGGCTGCGGCGACCGCCTTCACGACCGCAAATCCGGTGGCGCGGCTGGGGGCCCCGGGGGCCAGCGTCAAGGCATCGGGACGGCGGCACACCCTTTGGCCCCGGCGGCTCGCTCGCCTCGCGTCGACGGGCCTGCCTCGCCCGTGGGGCCCCGGGGGGGGGGCGATGTCAGCTGCCGCGCTTCTTCACGACGCCGCTCTTGTCGATGAAGAAGGGTTCGGAGACGCGCGCGGCGACCTTCTCGCGGAAGCCCTGCACCTCGAGCGCCGTCTCTTGGAGGAACTCGACGCACCGGGTCTGAACGCGCCTGGCCGTCTCGTCGTGGGCGAGGAGCTCGAGCACCGGCTCGCGGGCGCGAGGGTCTTTCACCGAGGCCAGCGTTCGCAGGGCGGCGATCTTCACGTCGTCTGACATGTCCTTGAGGAGCGCGAGGGCCACGTCGCCGATCTGCGGGTCCTGCTTGCCGTCGAGGAAGTGCAGGAGCACCTCCTTCTTCTCGGGGTCGCGCGTGTACTCGACGCCGAGGCGGCGCAGCTCCTGGGTGACGATGCCCACCACCTCGCCCTCGGGCAGGATGTCGGAGAGGATCTTCACGGCCCAGCTCGACGCCGCGTCGTTCTTCTTGAGGAACTCGACGACGTTGGGCACCGCTGGCGCACCCTGCGCGACGATGGCGTCGAAGACCATGCGCTTCTCGTCGGCGTCCGTCGTCTGCGGGTCGACCAGGAGCGTGAAGCGCTGCATCAGCACCGGCACCACGTCGGGCGAGCCGGTCTGCACGAGCTCTTCGATGGCCTTCTGGCGCGCCGCCGCCTCGCCGTACTTCTCGGTGACCTTCTTCTTCAGCTTCTGCGCCTTCTCGGCCGGCGTGCTGCCCTTGAAGATGTCGAACAGGCCCATGGGAAGTCGGCGCCTTGCATACCCGCCCGAGAAAGGAAAGAAGGTCGACGCCAGGGCGGCGGGCGCCGCGCGTGCCGGGGCCATCAGAGCTTGAGGCCGCTGCGTACGCTCCCGTCGTAGTGCGCCTCGACGGCCTCGACGGCGTGCTTGAGCGCCGGCGTCTCGCGCTGCGGCAACTTCACCTGCACCACGAGGTAGAAGTCGCCGCCCGGCGCGCCCTTGAGGCCGGGAATGCCCTTGCCCCGCAGCCGAAGCCGGGTGCCCGACTGCGTGCCCGGCTTGAGCGACACCGTGCCAGAGCCCCCGAAGATGGGAACGTTGATCTGCGCGCCGTACATCGCCTCCCGCAGCGTCACCGGCAGCTCCATCGACAGGTCTCGCCCCTCGACGCGAACGAGCGGGTGCTCGAGCACCTCGAGGTCGACGAAGAAATCGCCGGGCGGGCCGCCCCGGTCGCCCGGCTCCCCCTGCCCGGCGAGGCGAATGCGCGAGCCGGTCTCGACCCCAGCGGGGATCTTCACCTCGAGCCGTCGACCCTGCAGCGTGATGGAGCGCGTGGCGCCGAGCACCGCGTCTTCGAGGGTCACCTGCATCGCGGCCACCAGGTCGCCGCCGGCCCTCGGGCCGCCCCGGCGCGCACCCCGTCGCCCGGACGCGGCGCCGAACATCTCTCCGAAGATGCTCTCGAAGTCGACGGGCCCGCCCTCGACGTCGAACGAGTACCCCGCCGGCCCGCCGCCGCCCGACGGGCCGAAGCCGCCGGAGCGGTACGCGCGGTACTGCGCGGCCTTCTTTTCGTCCCACCCGAGCTTCGCGGCGTCGTCGCCGAACTCGTCGTAGAGCTTGCGCTTGCCGTCGTCAGACAGCACTTCGAAGGCCTCGGTCACCTGCTTGAACTTCTCTTCGGCGCCCTTGTCTCCCGGGTTGACGTCGGGGTGGAACTGGCGCGCGAGCTTGCGGTAGGCCTTCTTGATCTCTTCGGCCGACGCCTTCCGAGACACCCCGAGTCGCTGGTAGTAGTCGGTCACCAATGGCCTCACCCGCGAGCCACACTAACCAGCGCCACGGCCGATGCCAGTGGCTGCTGGTGGCGTTGGTCCCGGTGGTTGCGTGGGCCCAGGCGGGTGAGGCGGGCCCGCCCGCGCAGCGCCGCCTCGTCGACCGGGCGGTGGCGTCGATCGAGGGCCGCGTCATCACGTTGACCCAGCTCGAGTTCGAGACGCGGGTGCAGCTCGTCAGCCGCGGCGGCACCGAGGCGGCCTTCGCTCCGCTTGACGGGGAGGATCTGCAGCAGGGCCTGCAGCTGGCCATCGCCAACCGCCTGGCGACGCTCGAGGCCGACCGCTTCGACGCCTACCCGCTCGAGCCGGGCGAGCTGGAGCGGGCGCTGGGCGAGTTCCGCGACCGCATCGGCGGCGAGGCGCGGCTGCAGGCCTTCCTCGCCTGGCAGGAGGCCGACCTGCAAGACGTCGGCGCGGTGCTGCGGCGGAACGTTCGGGCCGCGCGGGCCCTCGAAGGGCGGCTCAAGCTCAAGGCGCAGGTGAGCGACGCCGAGGTCGCGCGGGCGAAGGTCGACGTCGCCGCCTGGCGTGAACTGCCGCTCGAGAGCGTTCGCCAGCTCCTGATGCGCGAGCGCTTCGAGAAGCTGGTGCAGCGGGAGCTCAGCGCGGCCCGGAAGGCCGTCGATGTGCGGGTGCTGTTCGCGCTCGTCGACGGGGGCACGCCGTGAGGCAGCTCGCGCCGGCCCTGCGCACCCGCCGCATGACGGCCGCCGACCTTCCGGGCGTCATGGAGATCGAGAAAGAGGCCTTCACCAACCCTTGGTCGCTCGAGATGGTCAAGAAGGAGCTGACGCAGGAGTGGTCGACGGTACTGCTGCTGGAAGAGTCGATGCCCTGGGGGTGGGAGCTGAGGGCCTTCGCCATCTTCTGGGTCGTCGCCGACGAGGTGCACGTGCTCAACGTCGCCACCCACGTGGCGAGCCGCCGGCGCGGGTTCGGGCGGCGGCTCATGGACGAGGTCCTGGCGACGGGGCGGGCCAGGGCGTGCATGCTGGCGACGCTCGAGGTGCGCCGGAGCAACGCCGCGGCCATCGCGCTCTACGAGTCCCTGGGGTTCCGCGTCGTGGGTATGCGGCCCAGCTATTACAGCGACAACCGTGAGGACGCGGCGGTGATGATCATGGACCTGTGAGCGCGACGCCGGCCGCGGGACGACGAACGCGGCTTGACACCCTCGGGCAAGCCATGTAGGCGGACCGCCCTTTCCTCGCTGAAGGAACCGTTTCCGAATGCCTACGATCAGTCAACTCATCCGCAAGGGGCGCGAGAAGCTCCGCTTCAAGAGCAAGAGCCCGGCCCTCAAGCAGAGCCCGCAGAAGCGTGGCGTCTGCACCCGCGTGTACACGACGACCCCGAAGAAGCCGAACTCGGCGCTGCGCAAGGTGGCGCGTGTGCGCCTCACGAACGGCATCGAGGTGACGTCGTACATCCCCGGCGTCGGGCACAACCTGCAGGAGCACTCGGTGGTGCTCATCCGTGGCGGCCGCGTGAAGGACCTGCCGGGCGTTCGCTACCACATCATTCGCGGCACCCTCGACTCGGTCGGTGTGCAGGGGCGCAAGCAGAGCCGCTCCAAGTACGGCGCCAAGCGGCCCCAGTAATCAGGAGAGTCTTCAATGCCTCGTCGTCGCGTCCCCAATAAGCGCAAGATCCTGCCGGACCCGAAGTTCCAGGACCGGCTCGTCGCCAAGTTCATCAACGACCTGATGCGGAAGGGCAAGAAGTCCACCGCGGAGCAGATCGCCTACCGCGCCTTCGCGCTCATCGAGGAGCGCGCCAAGGAAGAGCCCCTCAAGGTCTTCAAGCGCGCGCTCGACAACGTCAAGCCGGTACTTGAGGTGAAGAGCCGGCGCGTCGGTGGCGCGACGTACCAAGTGCCGGTCGAGGTCCGACAGGACCGCCGGGTCGCCCTCGCGATGCGGTGGATCATCGAGTACGGCTCGGATCGCGGCGAGAAGACGATGATGGAGAAGCTCGCCGGCGAGATCATGGACGCCGCGAACAACCGCGGGAACGCGGTGAAGAAGAAGGAAGACACGCACAAGATGGCCGAGGCCAACAAGGCCTTCTCGCACTACCGCTGGTAGCGTGACCGTCGAAGGTGTCGTCGCTCGAGGCCCGGTTCTCCCGGGCCTCGTCGTTTCCGGGCTCGTGCAGGGGGAGGCAGCGCGGTCGGCTGAGAATTCTCGTCGAGCCCTCCTGGGCGCGCGGCGCGCTGCGTGTGGGGCCATGTCGAGGTGCGCCCGGTCGCAGGCGGTTCGGCAGCGTCGGGGCCAGTCAAGCGCCAGTGCGCGGCCGCACGCCGGCCTCACCTTGCCGCGTCTCTGGGGCCCTCGACGGCTCGCCCAGCTCTCGCCAGGGTCCAACCGGCGTCATGTTCAGCTGTTCGCGCCGCCCGCTGCCGTGGCCTCGAGCGCTCGGCGGCCTGTCGTGGACGTGCTCGTCGGGGGGACCCGTAACGCAGGGGCCCTTCGCGAGGCAGTCTGCCGCGGAGCTGCTGGTCACCCTCAGGCAGCGCCGGTCTCTGCGCAAGTCAGGGGGCAGGCGCCCCGTCGCGCGGGCCCCACGCGCCGGCGTGTGGGGCCAGCCCAGGCCCGTCAGGCGCGCCGTGGGTTGGCCGCAGGTCGCGGAACCGACGCAGTGACATGGGAGAGGTTTTGCGGGTATTGAGCCCGCCACCATGCGCGCTCAGATCATCGGCACCGGGAGCTACGTTCCCGAGAAGGTGTTGACGAACCGCGATCTCGAGCAGCTCGTCGAGACGAGCGACGAGTGGATCGTCGAGCGCACGGGCATTCGGCAGCGGCACATGGCCGCGCCAGGCGAGAACACCTCGGACATGGCGGTGAAGGCCGCGGTGCGGGCGCTCGAGCTGGCCGGCACGCGGCCCGACGAGCTCGACCTCATCATCGTCGGCACGGTGACGCCCGACATGCCGATGCCCGCCTGCGCGGCCTTCGTCGCCCACAAGCTCGGCGCCACGAGGGCGTTTGCCTTCGATCTGTCGGCCGCCTGCGCGGGCTCGCTCTTCGGCATGGCGGTGGCGGCGCAATTCATCGAGACCGGCCGGGTGCGGCGCGCCCTCGTCATCGGCGTCGAGCTGCTCACCCGAATCGTCGACTGGAAGGACCGGAACACCTGCGTCCTCTTCGGAGACGCTGCCGGCGCGATGGTGCTTGGCCCCTCGAGCGACGGGGGGCGCGGTGTGGTGTCGACGCACCTGCACACCGACGGGTCGCAGACCGGCATCCTCTGCATCCCCGGGGGCGGGTCGAAGACGCCCGTCACGCACGAGATGGTCGACCAGCGGCTTCAGTACGTCTCGATGAACGGCCGCGAGGTGTACAGGTTCGCGGTGCGCGCGCTCTCGGACGCGGTGAACGAGGCGTTCGAGGCCAACGGCCTCACCCCTGCCGACGTCACCCACGTCGTGGCGCACCAGGCGAACGTGCGCATCATCGACGCGGTGCTCGAGCGCGTCGGCCTGTCGAAGCAGAAGGTCTTCCTCAACATCGACAAATACGGCAATACGTCGTCGGCCTCGCTGCCGATGACGCTTGACGAGGCCAATCGCGCCGGGCGGCTCTCGCCGTCCGACACGATCCTCATGATGGCCATCGGCGCCGGCATGTCGTGGGGCAGCGCCATCGTGCGCTGGTAGCAGCACGCACTCCCTCGCGTTCGAAAGGAGCGGACCCATGGGTTCCGTCGCGTTCGTGTTTCCCGGGCAGGGCAGCCAGTACGTGGGCATGGGCAAGGCGCTGGCCGAGGCGTTCCCCGAGGCGCGGGCGGTGTTCGAGGCGGCCGATGACGCGCTCGGCGAGAAACTCTCGACGGTGTGCTTCGAGGGCCCCGAAGAGGCGCTCAAGCTGACCGCCACCACGCAGCCGGCGATTCTCACCGTGTCGGTGGCGGCGCACGCGGTGTTCGCCAGGCGCTCCCCGGTGGGCGCGGCCTTCGTGGCGGGGCACTCGCTCGGTGAATACTCGGCGCTCGTCGCCGCCGAGGCGATGTCGCTGGCAGACGCCCTTCGCAGCGTGCGCGCGCGCGGGACCTTCATGCAAGAGGCGGTGCCCGCGGGCGTCGGCGCGATGGCCGCGGTGCTGGGCCTGCCGCCCGAGACGGTGAGCGCCGTCTGCGCGCAGGCCGCCGGAGCCGAGGTCGTCTCGTGCGCCAACTTCAACGAGCCCGCGCAGACGGTGATCGCCGGCCACGCGGCGGCGGTGGAGCGGGCCGGCGCGTTGTTGAAGGCGGCGGGCGCCAAGCGGGTGCTGCCGCTACCGGTGAGCGCTCCGTTCCACTGCGCGCTGATGGCGCCCGTGGTGCCTCGGCTCGACGAGGTGTTGTCGAAGGTGGCCTTCCAGGCGCCGCGGGTGCCGGTGGTGACGAACGTCGAGGCGGCGCCGAACGCAGACGCGGGGCGCGTGAAGGCGCTGCTGCTGTCGCAGGTGACGGGCTCGGTGCGGTGGGTCGAGTGCGTGCAGGCGCTGCAGCAGGCGGGCGTGACGAAGCTGATCGAACTCGGCCCCGGGAAGGTGCTGTCGGGGCTCGCGCGGCGCATCGCGAAGGACCTCGAGTGTGTGAACGTCGAGGACCCGGCGAGCCTCGAGAAGGCCCTCGCCGTACCCTGACGTGGCGCGCTGGGGCCGGGGGGCGAGGGGTGCGAAACGGGTTGTGCACTTCGCCTCGGGTGCGAACGAAGTTCGCCACCTGGGGACCCTCGACAACGGGTTGAAGCCTCCGTAAAGCCCGCGGCGGGCCCGGCGTCGCGCGCGCCGCCGGGCGCCCTGGGAGGACGGCATGAAGGACTTCGAGAACAAGGTCGTGGTCGTCACCGGCGGCTCCCGCGGCATCGGCCGCGCCATCGCGATGGAGTTCGGTCGCCGCGGCGCGACGGTCGTCATCGGCTACGCGGGCAACGAGGCCGCCGCCGCCGAGACGCTCTCGCTGCTCGGCGCGGTGGGCGCCACGGCCCAGGCCCGGCGCTTCGACGTCAGCGACCCGGCCGCCTGCTCGGCCTTCGTCGACGAGGTGGTGAAGGCGCACGGTCGCGTCGACGTGCTGGTGAACAACGCCGGCGTGGCCATCGACGGGCTCCTCATGCGCTTCAAGGACGAGGACTGGGACAAGACGATCGACACCAACCTCAAAGGCGCCTTCGCGCTCATGCGCGCGGTGAGCCGGCCGATGATGAAGCAGCGGGGCGGCGCCATCGTGAACGTGTCGTCGATCGTCGGTGAGATGGGCAACGGCGGGCAGTCGGCCTACGCGGCGTCGAAGGCTGGCCTCATCGGGCTCACCAAGGCGGTCGCCAAGGAGCTCGCCTCGCGGAACGTTCGCGTCAACGCCGTCACGCCGGGCTTCATCACCACCGACATGACGGCGGCGCTGACCGACGAGCTCAAGCAGAAGATGGCCGACGCCATTCCGCTCGGGCGTATCGGCAACCCCGACGAGGTCGCCCGGGCCGTCGCGTTCCTCGCGTCGGACGCCGCCTCGTACATCACCGGCGAGACGCTCAAGGTGAACGGCGGCATGTACATGTAGTTTGGCTGTTGGTTCGGCCACACCCATCTGCTAGGGGCGCGGGCCGGTTTCGAGGGGCAGGCAGCACCAGAAGTCACCACCCGTGTCCGGGCACCACGCGCGGGCACCGCAACCAAGGAAGAGCAATGACGGCCCAGAACATCGAAAGCAAGGTCAAGGCGATCATCGCCGACCAACTCGGCGTGAGCGAAGACGAGATCAAGATGGAGTCTTCGTTCATCGAGGACCTGGGCGCCGACTCCCTCGACATCGTCGAGCTGGTGATGGCGATGGAGGAGGAGTTCGAGATCGAGATCCCCGACGAAGAGGCCGAGAACATCAAGACCGTTGGCGACGCCATCAACTACATCAACACCCACAAGAAGTGAGCCGGCGGCCGGGCTGCCTGCGCCTGGCCTCCACGGGTCTTCGTTCACCATGAGCGCTCCACGTCGCGTCGTCATCACCGGCACCGGGCTCATCACGGCCCTGGGCACGGGCACCGAGAAGTCCTGGCAGGCGGCCATTCAGGGGACGTCGGGCGTCTCGAGAATCACCCTCTTCGAGGATCCGAAGCTGAAGGTGACGATCGCCGGCGAAGCGAAGGACTTCCAGGTCGAGGACTGGCTCGACCGGAAGGAAGCGCGCCGCATGGATCGCTTCAACCACTTCGCGCTCGCCGCGGCCGAGATGGCCATGAAGGAGTCGGGCGTTCCCATCGGCCTCGACAAGCCCAACGGGTACGAGCCGGAGCGCTTCGGCGTCATCGTCGGTAGCGGCATCGGCGGGCTCTCGTCGTTCGAGGACAGCCACCGGGGCGCGCTCGAGAAGGGGTTCGACCGGCTCTCGCCCTTCTTCATCTTGCGGATGATCGTCAACATGGCGCCGGGGCGAATCTCGATGCGGCACAACGCGCGGGCGGCCAACTGGAGCCCCGTGTCGGCGTGCTCGACGAGCGCGCATGCCATCGGTGAGGCGTGGAAGTCGATTCGCTTCGGCGAGATGGACGTGGCGCTGGCGGGTGGCGCCGAGGCGGCCATCACGCCCCTCGGCATCGGCGGCTTCGAGGCGATGCACGCGCTGTCGACGCGGGTCGAGACGCCGGCGACGGCGAGCCGCCCCTTCGACAAGGACCGCGACGGCTTCGTGATGGGCGAGGGGGCGGGCATCGTCGTGCTCGAGGAGCTCGAGGCCGCCCGGCGACGCGGCGCGACCATCATCGCCGAGCTGGTCGGCTACGCGGCGAACAGCGACGCGCACCACGAGACGGCGCCGGCGCCGGAGCACGAGGGCGCGCAGCGATGCATGCGGTTGGCGTTGAAGGTGGCGGGGCTCTCGCCGAGCGATATCGGCTACGTCAACGCCCACGGCACCTCGACGCCGTTCAACGATCTGCACGAGACGAAGGCGATCCACCGCGTCTTCGGCGAGCACGCGAAGAAGCTGATGGTGTCGAGCACGAAGTCGATGACGGGCCACATGCTGGGCGCGGCCGGCGGCGCCGAGGCCGTGTTCACGGCGCTCGCCCTGCAGCGCGGCATCATTCCGCCGACCATCAACCAGTTCACGCCGGACCCGGAGTGCGACCTCGACTCCGTGCCGAACAAGGCTCGCGAGGTCTGGGTGGACACGGCGATGTCGAACTCGTTCGGCTTCGGTGGCACCAACGCGGTGCTGGTGCTGAAGCGATACCGGGAGTAGCAGTCGTGGTGCCCGGCCTCCGGGTGCCGTTGCTCGCGCGGTCGGCGGGCGGGCCTCGTCGGCCACATGAGGGAGCCCATGGCGGACTGGCAGCGTGGACCGAGGGGCGAGGGGCGTCGTGGTGCCGCGGTGCTCGCCGCCGCGGTGGGGCTCGCGGTTGGCGGGTGCGCGCTCGACCTGGAGCGGGTGCGGGTCGAGCTGACGCCGCGCGCGGTGACGGACCTGTCGTGCGAGGCCTCGAAACTCTCGTTCGAGAGGGTCGAAGTGCTCTTGTCGGCGCCGAACGTCCTCGTGTCTGGCTGCGGGCAGAGCCGGGAGTACCGGCTCGAGGAGGGCAAGTGGCACCTCGCCCGGTACCCTCGTCGGTGAGGCGCGCTCCCCTTCAGTTGGGGTAGAGACCCACGCCGTGTCCACCATCGCCATCGCAGCCGATCACGCCGGGGTGTCGCTCAAGGCCGAGCTCGTCGCTGAGTTGAAGAAGCTGGGGCACGAGGTGGTCGACCTGGGGCCGGCGACGACCGAGTCGGTGGACTACCCGGACTTCGCGGCGAAGGTGACGGCGCAGGTGACTTCCGGCGCTGCGTCGCTCGGCGTCCTGGTGTGCGGCACGGGCATCGGCATGAGCATCGCCGCGAACAAGGTGCCGGGCATTCGGGCCGCCGTCTGTCGCACGGAGTTCGAGGCGCGCGCGACCCGGCAGCACAACGACGCCAACGTGCTCTGCCTTGGCCAGCGGGTGACGGGCGGGGGCCTGGCGGTCGAGATCGCCCGGGCGTTCGTCTCGACCGGCTTCGAGGGTGGGCGGCACCAGGCGCGCGTCGCCAAGGTGACCGCGCTGGAGCACCGATGAGGACGTGGTGGCTGGCGGTGGCGTTCTGCCTGGCGGCCTGCCGCACCGAGATCGCCCCGCTGGTGATGCAGGCACCCAGCGGCCCGAAGGTGCGGCTGGTGGACGAGGGGTGCGAGGCGGCGGACTACCCGTCGGGCGCCGACGTACCTCAGGGCGCGAAGAACATCGGCTGGGTGAAGGTCGAGCGCCGTGAGACCGACGACGCGACCTTCTCGGCGCTGCGCGAGGCGGTGTGCAGGGCCGGCGGCAACGCCTTCTCGCAGATGCGGTGGATCCGCGCTCCCGGCGCCAGCGTTGCGGACCCGCCGATCGAGCTCGAGGCGAACGCCTGGGACGTGCCCTGACATGCCGCCGGGCTCCTCGCGACGTGCTCGGGCGGCGAGTGTCCGGAGAGGTGCGCATGCAGTGGCGGTGCGGGGCTGGACGAGGTGTGTCTCCCGAAGAGGTGAACTCCCGAAGAGGCGCGCATGCGGTGGCGGCGCGGGGCTGATCGAGGTGTGTCTCCCGGAGAGCTGAACTCGCGGAGAGCTGAACTCGCGGAGAGCTGACCTCCCGCTGAGCTGAACTCCCGCTGAGGTGGGCGCCCCGATGAGCTGGGCTTGCCGGTCTGCCGTCGTGCCAGTTGCTCCCGTGGGCCCCGTGAAGTACCTGCCCCGGCATGGAGAACACCGCCCCGCTGTCGAAGGTCGACCCTGCGATCGCCGAGATCGTCCTGTCGGAGACGCGCCGCCAGGAGCACGGCCTCGAGCTCATCGCCTCCGAGAACTTCGCCTCGCCCGCCGTGATGGAGGCGGCAGGGAGCGTGCTGACGAACAAGTACGCCGAGGGCTACCCGGGGAAGCGGTACTACGGGGGCTGCGAAGAGGTGGACAAGGCCGAGACGCTGGCGATCGAGCGCGCGAAGCAGCTCTTCGGCGCCGAGGCGGCCAACGTGCAGCCGCACTCGGGCAGCCAGGCGAACATGGCGGCCTTCATGGTGCTGATGAAGCCGGGCGATCTGATGTTGACGCTCGAGCTCAACTCGGGCGGGCACCTCACGCATGGCTCGACGTTCAACTTCTCGGGCAAGACGTACAAGGTCGCGCACTACGGGCTCACGCGCGACACCGAGACCATCGACTTCGCGCAGGTCGAGGCGCTCGCGAAGGAGCACAAGCCCCGGCTCCTCATCGTCGGTGCGTCGGCGTATTCCCGCACGCTCGACTTCCCACGCTTCAAGGCCATCGCGGACTCGGTGGGGGCGTCGATGCTGGTCGACATGGCCCACATCGCGGGGCTCATCGCCGCGGGCGAGCACCCCTCGCCGGTGCCGCACGCCGACCTCGTCACCTCGACGACGCACAAGACGCTGCGCGGGCCCCGCTCGGGGATGATCCTGATGAAGGAGCAGTACGCGAAGGCCATCAACAGCGCGGTGTTCCCCGGCATTCAGGGCGGCCCGGCGATGCACACCATCGCGGCGAAGGCCGTCGCCTACCACGAGGCGCTGCAGCCCTCGTTCAAGGCGTACGCGCAGCAGGTGGTGCGCAACGCCCGCGCGCTCGCCGAGGGGCTGGCCGGGCAGGGGCTGCGCGTGTGCTCGGGCGGCACCGACAACCACCTCATGCTGGTCGACCTGCGCTCCAAGCAGCTCACCGGCAAGGTGGCCGAGGAGGTGCTCGGCAAGGCGGGCATCACGGTGAACAAGAACCAGATCCCC
>JADCJJ010000281.1 GCA_020247085.1 Myxococcaceae bacterium
CCCGTCGTCGTCGACCGGCGGACGTTCTCCTGCACCACCGATGAAGCGTGCGGCCGTGGCTGGAGCTGCCTCGATGGCGTCTGCGTCGACCGCGCCGCGATCGATGCTGGCGGCGCTGGTGGAGGCGGAGGCAGTGCCGCTCTCCGTCGGACTCTGCTGAATCATCCGGGCTAAGGATCTATCGATGCGAACCAGAGTCCTCTACGGCGTCTTCGCGGCGCTCCTCATTGGGTACTTCGCGTACGTGGCGGTGACGCGCGATCCGAGTAAGGCGTCCCGACCTCGCGGGAAGGTAGGCCTCGCGCTGTCGCTGTTGGGTGCCACGGGACCCGCCCCGGGAAGTCGCTCCGGACGCCTGTTGTGCGTGGGTTCGCTCCCGCATGCGCCTGCGGAGCGGCCGAAGGTGGCGACGACGAAGATGGGGCAGCAGGTCGCTGCTCGCCTGGACGCCCGCCTCAACGTGCAGCTGCAGGATTCACTCAACGAGGACCAGCGCGACCTTGCGCTGTACTCGCGGTTGATTGGGGAAGTCGGGGTGAATGGCTTTCACGGCATGTTCACCAACACGCTTGGTAACAAGGCACTTCGGACCCGTGAGGCGATCGTCCGCATGGGACCTCCGGAACTTCTCGCCGTCTACGACTGCGCGCTCACGGCGTTTCCTTCGTCAACGCCGCACCAGCGTTCCGACAAGCGGTTCGACGAGCTTCGCGCGTGGAGTGAGCCAGGACTGTTCCGCGAGCTCGACCAGCGCGTCTCCGACCTCACGGCCTCTCACGAACTCGACAAAGCCATGGACGACTACGTCTCTCGTCATCCCGCGCTGTAGAGGCCTGGTTGGTGTCCTTCAGGCGCTCTCCCTCGTGCCCCCCGAGCGTCGCTCCTCGACGTCAGCGCACGACGATGGCGGCTGGCCGCACGAACTGGCCCGTGCCAGAGCCGTTCGTCCCGAACGCGACCAGGTTTCGCCCCGCTCTTGGTCAAGCTGATGGCGCAAGCCCTCATCGCCGTCGCGCGAAGCGGAAAGCGATGAACGGTGAGCAGAAGCTGTTGCCCGACACCGCCGACGTCGAGGGCATTCTGGTGCGGGTGGCGCAGAAGGACTTCGTGGACCTGGAAGCTCCATGGCCTGACGACGAGCACGAGGCTGCGCAGCGGGAGGTACTGCAACCGCCCCTGGGGCTTGAGCTGCCGAAGATTGAGCTCGCTCCTCGGTCGCGTGGTGCACGGGTGCTCATCGGGCGACGGCGAAGTCGGTGAACCCGGAGCCGTTCAAGGTCGCGATGGTGGTGAGCGTCATGCCGGCGACCGGCGTCGCGAACAACACGACGTCGGTCTGCGTGAGCGTGTAGTGGAGGCCCCCCAGAGAGAAGACGCGCTTCGGTGAGGCCGGCAGGACGCCGGAGAACGAGGGCGCCGACGCGGCCGTCGCGGTGTCGACGTTGCCCCAGACGAGCAGGCGGTGGTTCGACAGGTTCTGCACACCCGCGGCCAGCACCGCGCCATCGCAGCTGAGGTCGGCGATGAAGTCGTTCGTCGAGAAGGTCCCCGCGGCGCTCGCGAGCATCACGTCTGGCGCGCGTGCGGTCGAGAAGGTCGCCGGCGTGTTCCACAAACCGATGCCGGTCGACAGCGTCACCGCGCCGAAGGAGCCGTTGCCCACCAGCCGTGAGTTCAAGAGCCCGAGCGCCCACACGTTGGCGTTGGTGGTCGCGAAGTCGTGCATCGGCTGACCCGTCGCAAGGCCTGCGCCGTTCCATGCGAGCAAGCCGGCACCGCTGATCTGCCCCATGAAGAGGCGATCGCAGGCGGCACCATTCACCTGCTCGGTGGCAGTCCCGACGTGTTCTTGTATTCCGGCGGCAGCAGCGGCTTCAGCGCGTCGACGGTGATGCTCGACACCGAGAGTGGAGCCAGCGTCTGCCTGGCAGGGGCCGGTCGCCGCACCGCCCTGTTCGAGCACACCGAGTCGTTCAGCGGCGCCGAGCAACTGCGGCTGTGGCAGGGCGCGCCCGATGGAGGCACGGCGAGCATCACCGTCGTGACGTCTTCAGCGAGCCAGCCTGCGCTCACCGTCGACGGCACGCAGACGCTCCATGCGGCCTGGCAGGACACTACCGGCTACGACCTCGTGTACGCCCGCCGGGTCAACCAGGGCTGGAACCTCGAGACCGTCGAGGACGCGGGCTACACCGGCTACGAGCCGACCATCGCCGTCACGCCCTCGTCGACGCCGCACCTCGTGTACGGCGGCTCGACCGACGGCGGCAACGTCACCGACGCGCTGCGCTGGGCGACGCGTGGTGCGACGGGGTGGCAGTCAGAGGTCGTCGCGCCCTTCCGCAGTGGCGCCCGACCGACCCTGAAGGTCGACACCAGCGGCGCGCCTCACGTGCTCTGGGCTGACGTGGCCGGGCGTTCGCTCAAGTACGCGACGCGCACCTCGACGGGGTGGACGCAGCTGACGGTCGCGCCCGCGCCAGGCGGTACCGGTGTGGCTGGCGCGGGCCACGACCTGGTCTTCACACCGCAGGGTGAGCTCGCGGCGTGCTACTCGCGCTCGACGTCCTCCACGGCGTGGCCGACGCTCTTCATCGCGCGACTCAGCGGTGGCGCCTGGACGGGCGAAGCGATGCCCGCCGTGCGCGCCAACGTCGTCGAAGAGGGCCGCTGCGCCATCGCGTACGCTTCGAACGGAGACCTCTGGGTTCTCCACGGCACGCGCAGTGGCGTGGGCTTCGGCGCGGTCTACGTCAGCATCAAACGGGGGGCGACCTGGTAACACCTGCGAGTGACGAGCGACTTCTACGCGAGCTCGCTCGCCATCGACTTCGCCCCCGGTGACGTCCCGCTCCTCGTCATGGGTGGGGCGCCGTACGACGGCTTCGGTTCGCCGCTCCGCCTGCTCTTCGGGACTCGCTAAATGAAGTGACGGGCCAGGCCGTCCTCCGCCCCCCCCCCGGGCACCCGAGCAAGGAGCGTGGAACCGCCACCAGCCATAGAGTCGGGCCGTGAGCGCGCGGCTGCAGGTGCCTGGCTCGTTTCTCACCGCCTGAACGGAAAGGTGAACCCCGAGCGGAGACGGGAAGCCCCTCGGGCACATGCGCGCTGCTCGAGCGGCTCCGGTGGCCGCAGCGCCAGCGGAGCCCGCCCCTCGCCTCACCTCCGAAGAAGCGTGTCCTTCCGGTAGGGGTGCGTGACAGGGGCCGCAATCCCATGCTGGGGCGGGGGCGGCGGCCTGGCGGAGAATGGGCCGATGCGACGGCGAGGTTCACGGCGGAGCGGTCGAGTCGTCGCGCGCGCGCGCGTCAGGCGCGAGCCACTGCTCGCCGGCGTCGTCCCGCGGATAATTCCACGGAAGCCAGGCGGCCGGCTTCTTCGCAACGGCGTCGGCGTGCCGCATGAGCGCGACGAGGTACCGGAAGGGCTCGAC
>JADCJJ010000282.1 GCA_020247085.1 Myxococcaceae bacterium
AGCGCGTTCGGCCCTTTGAGAAAATAGAGCGGTTCGGCCGGGATCGCCCAGCCGTTTTTTGCCGCTGCGGCGTGGAAATTGTTCCACAAACCGATGAATTTGCCCGGCCGCACCGGCGGCAGAAATACAAGGTCGGCGAGGGCGAGGCTTTCGCCGGTAGGCGTCGCATCAGCGAGCATGTCGCCCGCGTGCACCAGCACCCGCTCGCCCTCCAGCGTGCCGAAGATTTCGCGTGAGGCTTGCAGAGCACGGACCCATTTCATTGCACGATCTCCCGATGTCTTGCGTAGCGCCACATGGTTATACTCATCCGGATGTATCAAGCCAGAGGAACCGCGCGTGAATTCCGCCGACCCCGACGAAATTTTTTCCGATATCGCGGTAAGGCTGGTCGCTGCCGTCGGCGATCGCCGTCACGCCTGGCGCACGCCGACGCTTGCGACGATCGGCCTCGACGGCGCGCCCCGCGCGCGCACGGTCGTGCTGCGCGGCGCCGATGCAGCCTGCGCGCGCGTGCGCTTCCACAGCGACATGCGCTCGGCCAAATGCGCGGAGCTTGGCGCCGACGGCCGGGCGTCGCTGCATTTCTACGATGCCGAGGCCAAGCTGCAGCTGCGCATCGAAGGCCATGCCGCGCTGCATTGCGCGGACGCGACGGCCGAAGCGGCGTGGCAGGCGGCGGGTTTGAGTGCACGCCGTACCTATACGATCGAACCGGGGCCGGGCATTTTTCTGGATCAGCCCGACGATGCGGTTTTTTCGGCCGATCCGGCGGCCGCGTTCGCGCGATTTGTCGTGGTCGAAATCGCGGTCGCGTCGATCGAATGGCTCTATCTGCGTGCCGAGGGCCATCGTCGGATTCTGTTCACGCAAGTCGGCGGCACGCGCCAAGCGCGCTGGCGTGCACCCTAGATCTTGCGCATGTCGAAGCTGGGATAGGCACTTGTCGCTTTGGCGGCCGATGACGGGGCTGCCGACGGAACCGGTACGCGCGCCCCGGGTGCTGCCGCAGCTGCCGGCGCAGCCCGCGCTGCCGGTGCGGCGTTTTTGGCGGCTAGCTTGTCGCGCAGCGGCGAGGGCGGTGGGGGCGGGGGTTCGGCGCGCAATTCGCGCGGCAAGCGCCGTTCGACCTCGAAGCGCAGCTGTTCGGCCACGAGGTTGATCAGTGGCTCTTTGGTGCGCGTCAGCGACAAAGCGAGGTCCGACACGCACAAAGCCGCGATCTGCTTCAGAATGTCGGCCGCAAGTTCCGGCTTCACGCGCACGCCGCGCGCGTCGAACATCGGCACGCGCACGGCGAACAGCAAAAGATTGCGCAAGGCGCGCATGCGCTCGCCGTCGAGCTGCTGCAGCTTCGTCAAAAACTCGCGGCGATTGATCGCGTAGCATTCGCTTTCGGCGATCGCCACGGCCGCCGAGGGGCGCGGCGTGCGCTCGACGAAAGCTTGTTCGCCGAACAGGCGGCCTTCATGCAGATCTTCGAGCGTGTTGAGATCGTAGCCGCGCTGGCAGCATAGGCGGATTTTGCCCGTGCGCACGATGAATGCGTAGTCGCCGTCTTCGTTCTCGCGGAACACATAGGCGCCCGAATGGTATTTGCGGATAAGCTCTTGCATCTTTTGCTCGGCGGCGGCTCGGGGGGAGGCTCGTAAACGCGCAATAGTGCACGGTCAGATATTTCGAAAAAATTAACATCCGGAAACCTTCGCAACAAACGAGCACTTGGGATAAGTCTTCCGCCCTCTCGTTCTTCTGGCCTCGAATCGGACTTTTTGCGATGGCGTCGCCGCTGCTCATTTTACAGGACATCTGCCTCTCTTTTGGTGGGCCGGCCCTGCTCGACGGCGCCGAGCTCGCCGTTGGCGCGGGCGAACGCCTTGCGTTGGTTGGGCGCAACGGCTCCGGGAAGTCGACTTTGCTCAAGATAGCGGCAGATCTGCTTGAGCCGGACAGCGGTTCGCGCTTTCTGCAGCCCGGCACGACCTGCGCCTATTTGGCGCAGGAGCCCGATCTGAGCGGCTTTGCCACGGTTTTCGACTTTGCCACGGCCGGGCTCGGCGCCGACCGCGACATCCATCGTGCGCGCTATCTGCTGGAGTCTCTGGGGCTGTCGGGGGCGGAAGACCCCGAACGCCTGTCGGGTGGGGAGGCGCGCCGCGCGGCCCTAGCGCGCCTCTTGGCCCCTTCGCCTGATATTCTGCTGCTCGACGAACCGACCAACCATCTCGATCTGCCGGCGATCGCCTGGCTCGAGCGCGAACTTGCGGCGACGCGCGGGGCGCTCGTGCTGATCAGCCACGACCGGCGCTTTCTCGAATCGTTGTCGCGCGACATGGTGTGGCTCGATCGCGGCCGCACGCGGCGCTTGGGCCGCGGCTTCGCGCATTTCGAAACGTGGCGCGACGAGATTCTGGCGCAAGAAGAACTCGAAGCGCACAAGCTGTCGCGCCAGATCGCGCGCGAGGAAGATTGGCTGCGTTACGGCGTCACCGCCCGGCGCAAGCGCAATGTCCGCCGCGTGGGGGAATTGCAAGCCCTGCGCGCCCAGCGCCGCGCGCGCGTGGCCGCCCCTGGCACGCTAAAAATGTCGAGCTTTGCCGCCGACGGTTCGGGCACGCTCGTGATTGCCGCCGACGGCGTTTCCAAAAGCTACGGCGACCGCAAGGTTGTCGCCGATTTTTCGGCGCGCATTCTGCGCGGCGATCGCGTCGGCATCGTCGGCCCCAACGGCGCGGGCAAGACGACGCTGCTCAATTTGCTGACCGGCGCCTTGGCGCCCGATACGGGCGAAGCGCGCATCGGCACGGGGCTCGCGATGGTGACCCTCGA
>JADCJJ010000283.1 GCA_020247085.1 Myxococcaceae bacterium
CCAACCTGCCGTGCTCACCACGCTCAACCAGCAACGTCGGTACGACGGCGTTCACGGAGCCAGGTCAGCGAACGCCGGTTGATCACGAACGTGCGCGGTCAACAACAGCACGGACGTTGTGGCAGCGCCGCGCAGCCAACGTCGCGTTCGTGAACCTCGCGAAGCAGGGAGAGGCGAATTTCGAAGGTTTCACCACGCTGATGCTCGACACCTGCGCCGTGACCATTCGCTCCGAAGAGCGCTTCGCGCAGACCGGCGTCGGGTGGCTCCTGCGCGAACTCGCTGCCGCAGACCGCGCTCGAGTGCTTGCGTTCACCGAAGAGCACCTCGGGGAGATGTCCCGCGAGGCCGTGCGCTACGTGGTGGAGCGCATGCCGAAGAGCGAGCAGGCGCGCGTGGTCTCGGGGCACAAGCGGGCCAGCGCGAGATGATGAAGGCCACCGGGCGCCGAGGATCGGGTTCCCGTCGTTCACTACTGTGGCGATAAACGGGCGCGCGCAGTCTGCTCGTCACCGATTGCTCACTGGGCGCCCCGTGAGACCTCGCCGAGCCGGGCTTCGAGGAAGCGGCGCTCGGCCTCATTCTGCGTGAGAGACAATGCTTCGCGATAAGCCGCAGCGGCTTCCGCGAACCTGCCCAGTCGACGTAGCAAGTCTGCTCGAGAAGCGGGCAGCAAGTGGTAGCCGCGAAGCACTCCACTGGACGCGAACTCGTCGATCTGCGCGAGGCCGCGCTCGGCGCCCTCTGCCATCGCGAGCGCCGCCGCTCGATTGATCGCGACGATGGGCGACGGGGTGGTTGCCATCAGCCGATCGTAGAGCCCCACGATTTGAGCCCAATCCGTCTCCGACGCTGTACGGACAAGGTGAATAAAGCGCGAAACCGTGGAGGGGGGCCAGAGGCTTCGGGTGCGTGTACCGCCTCAAGCCGAACACCCATTCCGGGCGAGGCCGAACGGCGATTCCGGAGCAAGCCGAACGCCCATTCCGGGCCAAGGCGAACGGCATTCCGGGGCAAGGGGAACGCCCCGGAGGCTGAGCAGGAGCGGTTGACGACGCTGGCCAGACGGCCGACGCGAGCCACCCCAAACCGGAGGTGGTGGATGTCGGCACAGAGGCTGTCCATGCGGATGTTGGGGGAGGTGTTGAGGCTGTTCCGTGCAGCGGGCGTGAGCCAGCGCGCCATTGCACGCAGCTTGAGCGTGTCGACGTCGACGGTGAATGGGGACATCGGCCGTGCGCGGGTCGCGGGCCTGACGTGGCCATTTTCGCCGGAGCTTGACGACGACGCCGCGCTGACGCGGTTGTTGTTCCCCGACGAGCGCCGGCCGCGGGCCAACCGGCCTGAGCCGGACTGGGCCGGACTGGGCGCGAGTACACGTCGAGCTGAGGAAGAAGCACGTCACGAAGCAGTTGCTGTGGGAGGAGTACAAGAGCGAGCAGCCGGCCGGGCACCAGTACAGCCAGTTCTGCGAGCGGTACGCGCGCTTCGCCGCGACGGTGAACGTGGTGATGCGGCCGGAGCACCGCGCCGGCGAGAAGCTGTTCCTCGCCTTCAGCGGCGACGGCATCGACATCATCGACCCAGACACGGGAGAGGTGATGTTGGTGGCCAAGCTCTTCGTCGCGGTGCTGGGCGCGAGCAACCTCACCTACGCCGAGCCCGTGGCGAGCGAAGACTTGCCGAGCTGTACCGGCGGCCATGTGCGCGCGCTCGAGTACATGGGCGGCGTCACGGAGCTCTGGGTGCCCGACAACCTGAAGAGCGGCGTGACGAAGCCGGACAGGTACGAGCCCGACCTCAACCCCACCTACGCGGAGCTCGCGCGGCACTACGGGGCGGCTGTCATCCCTGCGCGGGTGCGCAAGCCTCGAGACAAGGCGAAGGTGGAACAGGGAGTCCTGCTCGCCGAGCGGTGGATTCTGGCGGCGCTGCGCAACCGCACCTTCTTCTCGATGGAGGAGCTGCATGAGGCGGTGAAGCCACTGGTTGAGAAGCTGAACAACCGGCCGATGCGGAAGCTGAAGAAGTCGCGGCGAGAGCTCTCCGAGGAAGTCGAGCGCTCGTCACTGAAGCCGCTGCCGCGAGCTTCGTGGGAGTTTGCGCGGTGGGCCCAGCCGAAGGTCAACCCGGCGTACCACGTCGAGTACGACGACCACTTCTACAGCGTGCCGTACCAGTTGGTGAGCCAGCGGCTCGCCCTGCGCGCGACCGAGCACGTCATCGAGGTGATGCGCGGGCTCAAGCGCATCACCTCGCATGCGCGCAGCTACAAGAAGGGCGGCTACACGACGAAGGCCGAGCACATGCCGAAGGCGCACCAGGCGCAGGCGGGCTTCACGCCGCAGCAGCTCATCGACTGGGCGAAGAAGACGGGGCCCTGCACGGCGGCGCTGGTGGAGGAACTCATGAAGCGCAGGGCGCACCCGCAGCAGGGCTTTCGTGCATGCCTGGGCATTCTGCACCTCGACCGGCACAACAAGCCGCCGCGCATCGAGGCGGCCTGCGCGCGTGCACTGAAGCTTCGGGCCTGCACGCTCAAGAGCGTGAAGGCCATCCTGCGAAACAACCTCGACCAGCAGGACTTTGAGGATGAAGGGCTGCAGGCCGCGCTGCCGCTGCACGAGAACGTGCGCGGTGCCGACTACTACGCCGAGAAGCTGCACTGAGGGCCTGCGGCCGTGCCGGGCCTCGACGGCTCCAGGGGGCCTGCGCGCGGCTTCGCCGTGCTCGGCGCCCGACAACAGAGGCCAACAACGAGAGGACGAACATGTTGATGGAACCAACGGTGGAGAAATTGAACGCGATGAAGCTGTTTGGGATGGCGAAGTACCTTCGGGAGTGGCTCGAGTTGCCGAAGGACAAGGCCCTCACGCCGCTCGAGTTGCTCGGCCTGTTGGCCGACGCCGAGTGGGTGTACCGGGAGAACCGTCGCCTCGAGCTGCGGCTGCAGACCGCGAAGCTCAAGCAGTCAGCGTGCGTCGAGGACATCGACTACGTGCACCCAAGGGGGCTGACGAAGGCGGTGATGCTCGACCTCGCCAGCTCGCGCTGGGTGCAGAGCCACCAGAACGTCATCCTCGTCGGGCCCACCGGTATCGGGAAGAGCTGGCTCGCCTGCGCGCTCGGCAACAAGGCCTGCCGAGACGGATTCACGGTCGCCTACCGGCGGGCGTCGCGTCTCTTCGATGAGCTGGCTCAGGCTCGCGCGGATGGGACCTACCCACACCTGCTGCGCCGGCTCGCGAAGGTGCAGGTCCTCATCCTCGACGACTTCGCCATCGAACCCCTGGCGGCCGCTCAGCGGCGCGACCTGCTCGAGGTGATTGAGGACCGGTACCAGGTCAGCTCGACCGTCATCACCAGTCAGCTCGCCACGGAGCAGTGGCACGGAGCCATCGGCGACGCGACGGTGGCGGACTTCATCTGCGACCGGCTGGTGCACAACGCCCACCGGCTGACGTTGAAGGGCGAGTCCATCCGCAAGCACACCGGCTTGACGAACGGAAAGAAGCCGACGAAGTAGTCACCACCAGCGTCGTCGAACGGTTTCGGCGTTCGGCTTCGCCCGGAATATGCACTCGTCGCGGTGACGTGGCGCGGCCTCCCGTTCGCCCTCATGGCGCTGGGGCTCTCAGCCCGTTGAAGAACGAGCGCTGGTCGCCAGCACGCCTAGCTCCTTCGCCGTGCAGCGTCGGCGGCCCTCCAATGACAGACGAGTATTCCCGCCGGCCTCTTCCTTGTGCGGCTCGAGGCTCGACGTTCGGGCCCGGTCGGCTCTCGTCAACGGGCTGCTGAGGGCGCCGCGGGTGCGCTGGGCGCGGTGGTGGGCCTCATGGACGCGGGTTCTCCTGGCGCCGGCCGCGCTCTCGCCTCCCCCGCCGGGGCCGCCTGGGCCCGAGGGGAGCGGCGCCTGGGCCTCCGTCTCCAGCCGTCCGTGGGCGCTGCTGCCCTCGACGCTGCTGCACGAGGTCGACCAGCGCGTGCTGGTGAGCTCCCTCGTCCACGCGGTCGGCCAACTCATCATCCTCGCCGACGCGCGGCCCCTCCGCGGGCAAGTCCTGTCGGTCTACCAGCCCATGCTCGAGGCCCCCGGCGTTCGCCGCGCGGCCGACGCCGCTCGGAGAGGCGTGCGCCGACGAGGCGTCAGTCCAGGGCTGCGTCTCTGCGCCGCGCCACGCGCCCGGAGAGCGGCTGTCCTTCGTCGCCTTCCTCTGCGGCAGCGGCGGCAACTTCCAGGGGTACCTCAGGGTGTGGAAGCGCCTCACCGACGCGGGGCTCTTCATCGTCGTCGCGCCGGGCTCTGGCTTCGGGCACTGGGGCCACGCCGGCGGCGTCGAGGCGCTTCGCGTCGGCCCTCGTCGCGTGGCGCTCGACGACTTGTCGAATGGTGGGCACGACGTGATGCGGGCCGTCGAGGCCGATGTGGGCCTCGCCTCTCGGCGGTGATGCGCTCCTCGGCGGTCGTCGACGTCGACCCCTCGCCCGACGCCTGGCGCGACTGCCCGGTGCTGCCCGTGCACGGGTTGACGGAAGACCGCGTCACCGCCGAGGGGTTCGACCTGGCGGTGCGCTCACTGCGGGAGGCTGGCGCATCGGAGAGCGTCGTCGCCGAACCTTCGGCCGACCACTTCCGCTTTTCCTCCCACCGTGAGGTGGTGCAGGCGCGGGTGCGGGCCCTCCTGGCGGTGCAGGCCGGCCGGTGAGGCCGCGCGCAGCGTGGCGTTCATCGTGTCCCCCGACGAGGCGCCTCCTTCGTCACGGGCGCCGGGGCGGCGGCGGGTGCCTCGGCCTCGGCCTCCGGCGTCGGCTTCGCCTTCTTCTTCCCGCTCGGAGCGGCGGTGGTGGTGACGGCGGCGCCGGGCGGCGGCGCGGCGTTCCCGGGCGCTGGCGCCGGGGCGGGGGCTGGCGCCGGGGCCTGGGCCAGCGCGGTGAAGGCGAGGAGCGTCGCGACGAGGGTCAGCAGTCTCATGGGGTGTGGACCTGGTGGGGCGGCGGGTTCGACGGGCGGCCGGTGTAGCCGGAGCGACGGCAGGTTCGACGAAGCGGTCGAAAACTCATTCAGGGGCGAAAACGCGGCTAGTCTGCCCCGAAACCATGGCCTCTTCCGACCTCGTTTCGCGCCTCGATGCCTGCGAGCAGACGATTCGTCGCCGGGCCCCGGGGTTCTCGCCCCGCGTGGGCCTCATCCTCGGCAGCGGCCTGGGCGCCTTCGCGGACACGCTCGAGCGCGCCGTCGCCATCGACTACGCCGAGCTGCGCGACTTCCCCCGCTCCTCGGTGGTGGGCCACGCCGGGCGCCTGGTGCTGGGCTACCACCGGGGCACGCTGCCGGTGGTGGCGATGCAGGGGCGCGTGCACTTCTACGAGGGCTACCAGCCCTGGCAGGTGGGCTTCCCGACGCGGGTGCTGTGCCGCCTGGGCATCGAGGCGCTCGTGGTGACGAACGCTGCCGGCGGCATCAACACCGGCTTCGCCGTAGGCGACCTCATGGCCATCACCGACCACCTCAACCTCGCGGGCTACAACCCGCTGGTAGGGCCCAACGACGAGGCCCTCGGGCCCCGCTTCCCCGACATGAGCCACGCATACGACCCCGGCTTCCTGGCCACCCTGCGCTCGTCGGCCTCGAGCGAGGGCGTGCTCCTGCGCGAGGGTGTGTACGCGAGCCTGTCGGGGCCCAGCTACGAGACGCCGGCCGAGATTCGCATGCTGCGCGGCCTGGGCGCCGACGCCGTCGGCATGTCGACGGTGCCCGAGGTCATCGTCGCCGCCCACATGGGCGTCAAAGTGGCCGGCATCTCGTGCATCACCAACCTCGCGGCGGGGCTGTCGAAGCAGAAGCTCTCGCACGACGAGGTGTCCGAGACGGCCGACCGCGTCAAGGGCGTCTTCACCCGGCTGCTCGCGCGCTTCTTGTCGGACCTCGGGCAGCCAACCTAACGGAGTCAACCCCATGGCGAAGGACACCAGGAAGCGGGAGCAGTCGAAGAAGGCGCGAGACGACGAGCGGCGGGACTCGCCGCGCGTGCCGATGACGTTCCTCCTGCGCGACGTCGCGAACCCGAAGGGCGGCTGGGAGGAGCGCACCGGCGACCTCTCCATCGGCGGCATCGCCTGGCGCGGCAAGACGCCGCCCCACGGCACCACCGTCGACGTGCGCTTCCGCCTGCTGGGCGTGCCCCGCGAGATTCAGTGCAAGGGTGAAATCATTCGCGTCGTCGACCAGGGGCAGACCATCGAGTTCCGCGTGCGCTTCGTCGAGCTCGACGTGGCCTCGGAGCTCGCCGTCGCCAAGTTCCTCGACGAGTGGATCGAGACGAACGCCTGAGGCGTCAATCGTTGCCCTTGATGCAGGCCAGAGGGCGCAGGCGCCGCTCGACCTGCGCCAGGCCCGCGGTCTCGACGGCGTCGAGCACCTGCGCCAGGTCCTTGTAGGCGGGCCCCGACTCGTCCAGCGGGGTGTGGCGGGTGTTGAGCACCACGCCGCGCGCCTCGAGGCGGGCGTCGGTCTCGCGCTGCGACAGCTCGCGCCTCGCCGCCGCGCGCGACAGGCGTCGGCCGGCCCCGTGGTTGACGCTGAAGAGCGACTCGGCGGCCCCTTCGCGCGCGAAGAGAATCGCCGAGCCCGTCTCCATCGAGCCGGGAATGAGAATCGGGTGGCCCGTCGTCTCCCACCGGGAGCCCCTCAGCGCCGGGTGCCGGGCCGGGAAGGCCCGCGTCGTGCCCTTGCGCGCGACGAAGCGGCCGCCCTCGCGCTGAATGAGGTTGTGCGAAATCTCGTAGTAGACCGACGCCGTTCCGCCGAAGACGGCCTCGAGCGCTTCGCAGACGGCCGCTCCGATGACGAGGCGGTTGGCGATGGCGAAGTTGGCGGCCATGTTGTGCAGGTTCCAGTAGGCGCGGCCCAGCGCCGAGTCCGCGTCGAACCAGATGGCGTCTTCGGTGCGCCCGCCCTTCAGGCCGAGCGCCTCGGCGCCGGCGACGAAAAACTGCCTGGCGATGTTCCACCCGAAGCCGCGGCTGCCGGTGTGCAGCATCACCCAGACGCGGCCCGCCTCGTCGACCTGCATCTCGCAGAAGTGGTTCCCCCCGCCGAGGCTGCCGAGCTGGTCGCGCTTGTCCCAGGCGCGCGCTGGCACGTCGACGCGGTCGTCGTCCACCGGGAGCGAGGCGCGCTCGGCGACGTCGTGTGAGGTGCCCAGGGCCTTCGCGCCGTGGCGCAGCACCTCGGGCAGCAGCTTCGCCGGCACCTTCCGCGTCGAGGCCTGGCCCACGCCAACCCCGATGCGGCGCGTCACCTCGCCCATCCATCGGCGGCGCTTCTCGACGTCCTGCACGTCGTCGGCGGTGAGGGTCGTGCAGAGCTGCACCATGCCGCAGCCGATGTCGTAGCCGGCCGCCGTCGGCAGCAGCGTTCCCTCGGTCTCGATGGCCGTGCCGATGGGCACGCCGTAGCCGACGTGGCAATCGGGCGTCAGCACCACGCGCGTCGCGCCCGGGAACGACGCCGCGTTCACCACCTGCTGGAACACGGCCTCTTCGACGCCGCCGTCGCCGAAGAGGAGCGCCTCGGTGAGGAACAGGTGCGCGTCGCAGCGCATCGTCTTGCGCCGGGGCAGCACCCAGTGCCCCGGGCCGATGGCTTCCAGCGTGTTCTTCCAGGACATGGGCGCGCGCCTCCTAGCGCGGGCTGACGTCCGCGGCCCATGCAACTGACCGAGAACCACCGCCCGCGCTCTTGGAGACGAGGGAGGTGGAGCCCGTTTCCCGGGCAGGCCGCCGCTCGAGTCCGGGGCTGATGCTGGGCAGAGGCAGGGGCGCGCCGCTCCCGTCCCTGGAGGCCGGTGTGGAGAGGGGTGAGCGGAGCTGGCGGTCGGAGTCATTCGTCGTGAGCCTCGACGCTCGAGGCTTCGGAGCGCGACTCCCGAGGCTGTCGCTCTCACCGGCCCTGCTCAACGCTCGGCGAGCGCAGGTCGCAGGTGACGAGCGCCGCATCATGCGCTGCGTCGAGCGACCCGCGGCGCCACTCGTTGGCGAGAAGACGCTCGCCGTCCAGGGTGTCTCGACGCTTCCGCTCACGCCACCCCGGCCTGCGGGCGACGTGCAACCCCTCGAAACCGGCGGGCGCGACGAAACTGCCCTGTGGGCTCTGCCACCGGGACGGCTGCCAGCACCCGGGCGGCAGCGTCACGGCGATTCCGCCCGGCGCTCAGCGTCGCCTCACCGCGCGCGTCATCCGTCAGCCTCGGTGTCTGCGGGCCCACGGCCTCTTCGCCAACACCAAGGGAACGCGCCGCTCCCAACGCGCCGAAGCGGCCGCGCCCTCACCGCGGCCATCCGCCGCGCACGCGACGCCACCCGGTTGCAGCGCCTCGCAGCCGCCTGACTCCGTCCTGCGTGACGCAACGGAGTCGGCGGGCAGCAGGGCATGGCTGACGGCGCGCGGCGACCGGCGAGGCGCGCAGCCCGTACCGGCGCAGCCCGGCCCACCCTTCCCTACCCGGCAAGGAACTGCCGTCGGACTCAGGGCTCGCTACGCTGCAGAGCGAACGTGATGCTCTCTTGCCTCGTCGCAGTGGCCGTGGTGCTTGGCGCAGAGGCTGGGCCCGTGGCCGTCGTCGCGACGTCGAAGCGGCCCGGCGCCGAGGCGCTGGGCCCGAAGGTCGCCGCCCGTGTCCTCGAGCTCCTCCGCCGTGAGAGCGTCTCGGACACCCTCGACGACGCGAAGACGCTGGCCGTGTTGAAGGCCGCCGAGTTCCCCGACCCCCGCGCCTGCAACGGTGGGAAGAAGTGCTCGCAGCGGTTGGCGCTGCTGCTGGGGCCCCGCGCGGTGTTGGTGAGCGTCGACGTGGCGAAGTTCGGCAAGTCCCTCACCATTCACCTCGAGGCGCATGCCGCGGCCGGTGGCGACTCGCTGGCTGTCGCCGACGTCACCGCGGCCGCCGACGCCTGGAAGGAGCAGAGCGCGGTCGGCTTCATCACCTTCGCCCGGGAGCTCGCGCGGAGGCTCGCGCCGGCGCCGCCCCCGAGCGGGCCGGTGGCGAAGGCCGACGCGCCCCGCGAGGCGCCGCTCACGAGCGCGGTGACGCCCCCCCCGGTCGAGCCCCGTCTGACCGAGGCCCCGGCTCCGAAGGGGCCGCGCACGGGGGCCTTCCTCGCGGCCGGTGCTGGCGCCGCCGGCCTCCTGACGGCGGGTGTCCTCGCGCTGGTGGGCCTGGGCGAGAAGGCTGCCCTCGACAGGCGCTTCTCGGTCGACGCCGTCACCGGCCAGCGCGTCTTCTCGGGCACCCGCGCCGAACTGGCGGCGCTCGAGAACGGCGTCAACGGCCTCTTCAGCGGCGCGCTCGTCTCTCTCCTGTTGGGGGCGGCCCTCGGCGGGCTCGGCGCCTGGCTCTTCTTCGAGGACTGACCCACCATGCTCCGCTCGACCTCGCTCCTCGTCGTGGCGCTCGCGCTCCTGCCGCTGTCGTCCTGCACGTGCGCCTCGGGGAACGACGACGCCATCACCTCGTGCCGGGATGGCGCCGAGTGCGCGCCCGGCCGCGCCTGCTGCCCCGACGGCCTGTGCCGCGTCGACTGCAGCGCCGGGGCCGGCGGTGGCGGCAGGACGGGGGGGGGCGTCGCTGGTGGCCTCGCTGGTGGCGCGGCGACGGGCGGGGGCGTGACGGGCGGGGGCGTGACGGGCGGGGGCGTGACGGGCGGGGGCGTGGCGGGCGGGGGC
>JADCJJ010000284.1 GCA_020247085.1 Myxococcaceae bacterium
CACCCGCACGAGCCTCGCCGAGCGGGGCCTTTCCGTCTCGAACCGGGTGCCGACGCTGGCGGCCGGCGACGTGGCGGTGCTGGCGACGCTGCCGACGGCCGAGCGGTACCCGACGGCGTGCCGGCGCTCCTTCGAGACGAAGGTGCTCGAGGGGCGCGACGTGTTCCTCGGGGTGATGCTCATCGACGCGCGCGAGACCGCGCTCCATGCGGGCGTCTGCAGCGAGGGCGTGTGGCGGTGGCTGCCATGAGGCACGCGCTCGCCAGCCTCGCGCTCGCGACGGCCGCCCTGGCGGCGACGCCGGCCGACGTCGACCTGAAGGAGCGCCAGCTCGAGCTGCTGCGGGCCGAGGTGGCCAGCGAGGTGCAACTCCAGGCCGCCGGGCTGCTCGACGAGCTCGTCTACGGGTGGACGCAGGAGCCCCCCTTCTCGGCCGACACCCCGGTGGTGCTCACCGGCGTCACGGTGCCGGTGTCGCTGGGCACGGGGCTCGAGGCGTACCTCGAGAACCACCTCGCCTCGTTGGTGACGAAGAACCCGAAGTCGCGCGTGCAGCTCGTGCACTGCCCGGCCTGCTCGGCGTGGGTGGTGCGCTCGGGGCCGACGGGCACGGTGGTGACGCGGGGCTTCGACGACCCGCAGACGCTGGCGCAGGGTGGCCTGTCGACGGGCGGGCGGCACGCCCTCTTCCTCGAGTTCGAGGCCGAGGGCGCCTCGCTGGTGCTGCGGGCGCGGCTCACCACCCTCGACGCCTCGCTGCGCATCGTCTGGGCGCGCACGCTCACCACCTCGACGGCGACGCCCTCGCTGCTGCGCTCGGGCGAACGGCTGGTGAGCGCGCAGGAGGCGCGGCGGGAGTACCTCGAGGCGCTCGGCGGGCGCGGGCTGTTCCTGGTGCCGGTGCGCTTCGGGGTGCGGGCCTACGCGACGGGTACGACGTCGAGCTTCGCCAACACGCCCTTCTTCTGGCTGTCGGCGGGGCTCGAGGCGGCCTTCAGCCAGGCCCGCGCCTGGACGGCGAGCGTCAACGCGGGCTTCTCGTGGCTGCCGCAGTCGCACGTCGCGGTGATGGCCCAGGGGCGCGTGGCGCGGCTGCTGTCGGGCCGCTCGACGTCGCTCACCTGGCCCGACCTGTACGGCTTCATCGGCGCCGGCGTGCTGTTCGGCCAGGGCCGCGGCCTGCTGCCCTTTCGCAACCGGGTGCCCACCATCGACGACGTGGTGAGCACCACCACGAGCAACGAGCCGAGGGCGACGCTCGGGCTGCTGTCGGTGGGGCTCGAGCTGCGCGTCAAGAACCGGGTCGGCCTCGTCGTCTTCCTCGAGACGCTGCCGGCGGTCGAGATCACCGACAACATCGGCACCTACGTGGACCTGCTGGTGCGCTTCCAGTCGTTCGGCGTCGAGGTGTCGTTCTGCTTCTGACACGCGCCCTCGTGGTGGGCAGCCTGCTCGCGGCGCTCCCGGCGCTCGCGCAGCGAGAGGCCACGCGCGGCGCCCTGTCGCGGCTCGAAGAGGCGCTCCCCAGGCGGCTCAACGACGGGGCGACGTCGCTGCAGGCGCTGGCACCGGCGCTCGTCGTCAGCACCCTGCCGGCCTTCGAGCAGACGCGCGCCTGGTACCCGGCGGCGGCGCTGGCGAGCCTCTCGCGGGTGCTGGGGCCGGGCGCGCTGCGCGCGTGCGAGGCGTGCATGGCGCAGCGCCTTTTGGTCGAAGATGGGCGCCTCGAGCAGGTGGCCAGCAGCCTGTCGCTCGCCGAGCTCGGGCGCCTCGACGAGCTGACGCGCGGGGCCTCGGCGCCGGCGGTGAGCGCCATCTGGCTCGACGAGACCCGCGAGGGCGTCGCGCTGCGCATCGTCGACCTGCGCACCGGCCGCGTCCTTCTGGCGGACAACCTCGACAGCCGCCTCGAGCAGCAGGCGGCGAGCCGGGAGCGCGTCACCCAGGCCCAGGAGTACGAGCGACGCAGCCGCGGAGACGCCCTCGTGCACCTCTTCGACGACTTCGGCCTGCTGCCGCAGCAGCACATCTCGTTCGACTTCCTCGAGCAGTGGGGGCCCGACAACTGCAACCTCTCGGGCTTCAGCCTGTCGCTCATCGACCCGCTCCTCGGCCTGGGCGCCAGCTACTTCCGCGTCATCCCCCCCGCTTTCAACCTGATGGTGGGCGCGAAGCTGCTCGTCAGCCTGCCCAACGCGCTGGTCTCGGTCTTCGCGCAGAACGGCCTGCCGCCGCAGTTCGCCGGCGACGGGACCTTCAACGGCGTCTTCATGGTGCGGGTGCCGCTCTTCAAGACGAACTACGGCCTGATGGCCTCGGTCTCGACGAACGGCCGGGTCACCGTCGGCCTCTCGCTGCTCAACTCCTCGCTCCTGGGGCTCCTGCCATGACCCGCCTGCTGCCCGTCGCCCTCGCGCTGTCCCTGTCGTGCGCGAGCCGCAACTACACCTACTACCTCATCGAGCCGCCGGCGAAGCGCGTCGCCGCGCTGAGAGAGGACGACACCCTGGTGCGGCCCTTCGGCTACGGCTCGACGACGGTGATGAAGGTGCGCTGGAACGACGGCAAGGTGCTGACCGAGGTCGACGTACCGGTGCTGGCGAGCGGCCAGCGCATCGTCATCGAGCACGGGGCCAGCAACTCGGGCATCAAGACCATCGCCCCGATGCGGGTGGTGCCGCCGCCGCCGACGAAGGCCGACGCGGCGCTCGTCGAGGCCTACCGCGCCCGGGGCCTCAAGGTGGACGACGGCGCGCCCGACGTGAGCCTCACCCGCGCGCTGACGCTGGTGCAAGACGCGACGAAGGCCGGCAACTACGCCCTCGCCCTCGAGTGGTGCGAGACGGTGCTGCAGCGCTACCCCTCGCACCCCGAGTTCCTTCGCGCGAAGGCCTCGCTGGTGCTCATGCTGGGCGAGCGCGACAAGGCCATCGAGCTGTACGAGGCGGCCGAGGCCGTCGAGAGCGACCCCGCCGTGCGCAAGAAGCTCGAAGAGCTGCGCCGGCAGCAACCCTGACGTCCCTGTTGGAGGAGCCATGCAGCTGCTTGGAATC
>JADCJJ010000285.1 GCA_020247085.1 Myxococcaceae bacterium
CGTCCTCCCCACCGAGAAGCGCGCGCACCTCTCGCTCTTCGACTTCGCCGAGCCCCACCGGGCCCACTGCCTGTCGGTGCTCGGCTGGGCCGCGAAGTCCGTCGAGCTGTCGGGAGCCCGCGTCGTCGAGTCCGACGAGGCCCGCTGCCGAACGAGGGGCGACGACCGCTGCGAGTTCGTCGTGTCCTGGGCCTGAGCGACCGTCAGGGCGCCGGCTCGAGGCGGCCCGAGCACCTGGGCTCGGTGACGCAGGCCACGGTGCTGCCGGGAGAGCAGATGCGCCAGGTGCACTCGACCGCATGCCCGCCGTCGTCGGGGGTCGCGCGGCAGGTGACGCGGAGCTCGTCCGTCGGCTGGACCCGCCGCGTCCCACCGTCGGCCGTGGGGAGGCCGCCGTCGCGCTGCGCCGACACCGGCTCCGCGAACTCGAACGTCTCGTCGCGAATCAGCGCATCACACGACGCGCGCCTCGTGATGGTCCACGGCGTGGCGCTCCCGAAGACGTTCGAGACCGAGCCTCTGCACGAGTCGTCGGTGAAGCTGACGACGCTCGTGCCCGCGCCGCACCCGCCATCGAGCCGCATCGTGACCGAGTCGACGGCGCCTCGAGGCGGGGGGCTGGTGGCGACCAGCACCAGCCCGGTCACGGCGGTCGCGAGCAGGCCAGCGGCGCGCGTCGAGCTCACGCGCATGGCGCACCTCCGGTGACGGCCGCTCCACCGGAGGCGCCCGGCTGCGCGAGGCCCCAGACCCACGCCGCGGCGATGGCCGGCAGCGCGATGAGGTCGGTCGGGTCGGCCAGAATCGAGCCCCCGTGCTCGCCGAGGAGCCGCCACCCGGCGGCCAGCACCTCGCTCACGCCGGCGGCGACGCGTGGAGAGGACTTCAGCGCCGTGAAGAACACCAGCGTCACGCCGGCGCCGACGCCGAGACGCGCCCGCGCCGAGCGAACGCCCAGCGCGTCCAGCACCGCCGCGATGAACAGGGGCAACACGAAGCAGCCCGCGACATCCGACAGCTTGCCGGTCAGCGGGTGGTGGAGCCAGGGCTTGAGCACGTGGTCGTTGAGCGCCAGCGTGGCGACGGCTGCGAGGGCGAGGGGGCGAAGGAGCAGGTCCATGGGGGCGGGAGCGGGTGGAGACGTGAGAGACACCGGAGGCGGGGGAAGGCGAAGGCGCGAAACGACGCAGGCGGGTCCGGGGCGCCAGGGCGCGCGGCCCGACACCGACGCGCCGGGGACGGGCTTCAGCGGAGGGCGAACTGCCGCAGGAAGCTCGAGGTGACGGGCCGCTCCTTCGTCGCCTCGTCGATGGCCGCGAGGCTCACCGGCGCGATGGAGATGAAGCGCAGCCAGGCCTCCCAACTGCCATCGGGCCGCTGCCTCGCCCACCGCACCTCGCCCACCGCGTCAACGGCCCGCCCCGCCAGGTCGACCGTCATGTCGACGGTCTGGCCTCGCGTCAGCTCCACCGTCGAGGTGAGGCACAGCCCCGCCCGGGAGAGCCCCGTCGCGGCGCCGGTGACGGACGACGAGGTGTCAGGGCCGCCGACGCGCGCCAGGCACGCGAAGCGACGGTCCTCTCGGCTGTCAAAGCTCATGCGGTCGTCTCTTCCACGATGCGTGCCAGAGCGAGAGAGCCGCGAGGCGCGAGTTGTTGTCCACGGAAGTTCCCTGCGCGACGTTCCGGGCAAACCCTCGAGGCCGTCATGGAATGCGGCAGAGATGTCATGGGTCTCCCGACAGCAGCGTCATGGTGGGGGTGAACCACCTGGAATCACTTTCTTTCTTCTGGCACGGGGGTCGCTATGAGGCGGGCCATGCGTTCGTCGTCGTGGCTCGTGGCGGTGGTGGTGGGAGTGCTGATCGCCATGTCGTGGTCGGCTCCGGCCCGGGCGTGCAGCCGGTTGGCGGTGTCGACCATCCAGGGCTTCACGACGTTGCCCATCGACGGCGCGCGAGTGCCGCGGAGCGCGGCGGTGTGGGTGAGCGCGGGGGGCGCCTCGGCGCTCGACGTGGCGCCCGCCATCAAGGACATCTCGGCGGTGAAGCTGCTCGACGCGACTGGGCGCGCGGTGACGCTCCAGGTCACCTCGGTGCGGGTCGCTGGCGAGGTGGCCTCGACGCTCTTCGTGTTGCGCCCCGCGGGCCTGCTCGACGCCAACGCAGGCTATCGGGTGGAGCACGAGGGCGTGGTGCTGTCGCGCTTCACCACCACCAACGAGGTCGACCGGGTGCCCCCGCCGCTGCCGGTGGCGAAGGTGAGTCAGGTCTCAGGAGAGCGCGTCTCGGCGTACGGCTGCGGTGGGCCGTCTCAGGTGACGGTGACGCTCGACCAGCCTGGAGACGTGAACTTCCTGGTGCGCGCCGAAGACATGGGCACCACGATGCCCGGCCGGGCATTGGCGGTGACGAGCGGGGCCACCGCGCTGTCGGCCGTCGGCGTGGCCGAGGGTGCTGTCGACCTGCGGGTGATGACGTTCGACCTCTCGGGAAACATGGCGATGGCGCCCGACCGCCTCATCACCTTCGTGCCCTCCGAAGGGGTCGGGTGCGCAGCGGCACCCTCGGGAGCGTTCGCCGCCGGTCTGACGCTCCTTGGCGCGCTGCGCCGCCGCAGCCTGCGCCGTCTCGCGGAACGGCGTCCGTCAGCCAGCGCTCAATCGCGCAGGTAGTGACAGGTGTAGCCTCCCGGGTTCTTCACCAGGTAGTCCTGATGATAGTCCTCGCCCTTCCACCACTTCTTGAAAGGCTCCACGGTGGTGGCGACGGGGCGCTTCCACTTCCCTGAAGCGTTCACCTTCGCGATGACGGCCTCGGCGGCCTTTTTCTGCGCTTCATCCACCGGGAAGAGGGCCGACCGGTACTGGGTGCCGACGTCGTTACCCTGGCGGTTGAGCGTCGTCGGGTCGTGCATGCGGAAGAACCACTTCTCGAGCAGCTCGGCGTAGGAAATCACCGCCGGGTCGAAGACAACCTTCACCGACTCGGCGTGCCCTGACTTCGAGTCATGGGTGTCGTCATAGGTCGGGTTGTCGAGGTGGCCGCCGGTGTAGCCGACCTCGGTCTCGAGCACGCCGGGGATTTTGCGCAGCAGGTCCTCCATGCCCCAGAAGCAGCCTCCGGCGAGGTACGCGGTCTCGGTCTTCACGGTGGGCTTCTCCTTGCCGCTCGAAGGTGCGGCCTGGAACAGCGAGAGGTACTCGCCGTAGCCCTCGGCCTCGAGCTTCGCCACCGGGATGAAGCGCAGCGACGCCGAGTTGATGCAGTAGCGCAGCCCGCCCTTGTCCGAAGGCCCGTCGTCGAAGACGTGTCCCAGGTGCGCGTCGCCGGTCTTCGAGCGCACCTCGGTGCGCACCATGCCGAAGGCCATGTCGGTGTGCTCGGTGACGGCGGCCTTGCGCACCGGCCGCGTGAAGCTCGGCCAGCCCGAGCCCGAGTCGAACTTGTCCGTCGAGCTGAAGAGCGGCTCTCCGGTGGTGACGTCGACGTACAGCCCGGCCTCGTGGTTGTTCCAGTAGGCGTTGCGGAAGGGCGGCTCGGTGGCCGCCTCGCACGTCACCTTGAACTGCTCCGGCGTCAGCTTCTGCTTGAGCTCTTCCTTCGAGGGCTTGAGGTACGTCTTCACGGAAATCTCCGGGTCTGCGGGGGGGGCCGCGGGGGCCACCGGCTTCTTCCCGCGGCTCTGTGCGAACGCCACGGCCGCGATGACGAGGAGGGCGCCGAGGACGAAGAGGGGCAGTCGGGACATGGAGGCTCCGCGAACGGGGAATGACGACGCCGAGCCTACGCGCCGGGGCCCGCGGTGGTTTCAGCCCCCCTGCCCGTCAGGCGCGCTCGAACCGGGCGCCGGCCCAGGTGAGGCCCGAGCCGACGACGCAGACGGCGACGGCCGGCCCGAGGGTGCCCCGGTCCCAGTGCTCGGAGAAGACGCTGGGCGCGCCCGAGGCGCCCACGTTGCCGCGCGCGTCGACGTTGAAGAGGTGGCGCCCCTCGGGCACGTCGCAGCGCCGGGCCACGTGCTCCAGCATGCGCAGGTTGGCCTGGTGGCCGATGAAGGTGAGGTCGCCCACCCTGCCGCCGCCCTGCAGGTACTCGTCCCGCAGCGCCTCGTACACCTCGCCGGCGCGGCGTACGGCGAACTTCTGCACCTCGGTGCCTTGCTGGGTGAAGTGGCCGAAGCGGGGCACCTTCACCTTGTCGGCGCCGGCGGGCTCTCCGCGCAGCAGCGTCGACGTCACCTTCCAGGGCCCCGGCACCCGCGGCGAGACGATGGCCGCCGTCGAGCAGTCGCCCCAAAGCACGCACGAGGAGCGCTCCCGGTAGTCCACCACGCGCGTCGAGTTCTCGGGGTTCACCAGCATGACGAAGTCCGGCAGCTTCTCGGGCCGCATCGCCTCGACGAAGTACAGCTGGCTGCAGAACGACGAGCACGCGCTGGCGACGTCGAGCGAGGGCCCGTCGATGCCCAACGCCTCGGCCACCCGGTTCGCCTCGGCGGGGATGCACTCGTCGGGGCTGCAGCTGCCGGCCAGCACCATGCCGATGTCCTTCGGCGTCAGCTTCGAGCGCGCCAGCGCCAGCTCGCCGGCCTTCGCGCCCGTCTCGGCGTTCGACAGCTCGGCGGCCTCGATGGCGGCCCGTGGGTCGGCGTTCCGCGTCTGGCGGATGTAGTCGAGCGGCAGCACCGTGTGGCGCGCGCGAATACCGACACGGTCGAGAATCCACGCGTCGTTCGTCTCGATGCCCAGGCCCTCGAGGAACGCGTTGGTGATGACGTTCTCAGGGTGAAAGTGTCCGATGGCGTGCAGGTACAACACGAGCGCAGGCTCTCCTCTCTGGTGCGGCATCGCGGCCGAAAGGTGAGGCTGTAGCGCGTTATGTGGCCGTCACAAGCCTTGGCCGTCGAAACATAGGCCTGCGTCTTGAGGCTTGCGCCGCGGGTCGGAGCATGGCCAGCGCGTCAGGCCGGCGCCGCCGCTCCCTGCACCACCTGCTTCCAGCGGGTGAGCTGCTCCCCCGTCAAGGCGAAGGGCTGCAGCTCGAGCCGGCACCCGGCTCCGGCCGTCGAGCAGGCGACGACGGTGGCCGAGAAGGACAGCGACGGCAGCTCGAGCGTCACCAGCCGGCGCTCGGCCTGCGCCGCCGGCCCCTCGAGCTTGAGGGCCCACTCGGTGGCCTGCACGAGCCGGTAGGTGTCCCGGCGGTCCTTCTTCACGATGGCCACCTCGACGTCGAGCCGCGGCGCCGCGTCGGGCACGATGGGCTTCGCCGGCGCGACGAGGCTCTCCGCGGGCTTCTCGACCATCGGCAGGTCGAGCGACAGCAGCAGCGACGGGAGCCGCGGCACCAGCTGCTTCAGGGACTGCCGCTCGGCGCCCGACAGGGGGAACTCTCTGGGCAGGTCCGCGGCCTCGAGCGAGGGCACGGACAAGAGGTGGTTCGTCACCAGGTCGGTCGTCGCCACCGCTTCGACCACCCCGGGGAAGTCGCACAGCGCCAGGTCGAGGTCGTGGTGCCGCATCACCACCTCTTGCACCAGCGCCGGGAGCTTCCAGTCGGCGGCCAGCGCCATGCCGAGCTCGACATGGTAGCGGTCGGCCTCGCGCCGCCACTGCTCCGCCCGTTGCGGCTTTGTGAGCGGGTGCACCTGCAGAATCAGCTCGAAGGCACGGTAGGCGATGGTCTCACCGAAGTCGTGCAGCAGGCCCGCGAGGAAGGCCTCGCCCGGGTCCAGCCGGCGGGAGCGTGAGAACTCCTGGCACACCAGCGCGCTCACCAGGCTGCGCCGCCAGCTCTCCCGGCGCATCGCCGCCAGCGGCCCCTCGATGGCCGCCTGCATGCCCAGGGTGCCCGCGATGGCGATGTTGGCCAGCTCGGACGCGCCGACGCGCGAGATGGCCGCCGGCAGCGCCGTGATGGGGTGGGCGGCGCGGAAGAAGGCCGAGTTCGCCGCGCGGAGGACGTGGGTGGCGAGCGCCGAGTCGGCCTCGACCAGCCGCACCAGCGCGTTGAGGTCGTAGTTCTCGGAGGCGATGAGGCGCTGCAGCTGCAGCGCGACGCCGGGGTACGTGGGCAGCTCGACGAGCTTGGCCTTGATGAGGCGCACCACTTCGGCGTCCAGGTCGAAGGGGAGTTCGAGGGGCTCCATGCTGAAGAGAATATGGGCCTCCGCCGCGTCGTGCGCGACAGACTTCTGACGCCAAAGTTCGCCTGGGCGCGCCCCGTGTCGGACAATGGGCGCATGACGCGAGACGGGTTCCGCGAGGCGTTGCTCGAGGTGATGGAGCGCAAGGTGCACTGGGCCTGGCCGCGCTTCACCGACGGCACGGTGGCGAAGGCGCGGCTCCACGTTCACCTCGAGCAGGAGTACGCGGTGTACGTCCGTGACTTTCCGGTGCTGGTGGGCCGGGCCTACGTCCAGTGCCCGCTCCCATCGGTGCGGCGGGAGCTCGCCGAGAACCTGTACGAAGAGGAGACGGGCGGGCTCCACGCGAAGCGGCCCCACCCGGAGCTCTTCCTCGAGTACCCGCGGGGCCTGGGCTTCGACCTGGCCCGCTTCGACGACGTCACGCTGCTGCCGGCGGCGCGGCGCTACCGGGCGCTCCTCGACGAGCTGACGCAGGCCCGGGGGTGGAGCGTCGCCACGGCCATCGTCACCCTCTTCGTCGAGGGCACGCCGCACGAGCGTGCGCTGTTCGAGGCCCAGTCGCCGAGGCGGCCCGAGCCGCCCCTCGAGCAGCACCCGCTCGTGAAGCACTACGGCCTGCCGGTGGCCTCGCTCGCCCTGACGAAGGCCCACCGCGGCGTCGAGGGGGAGCACCGGCTGGCGGCGTGGCGGGTGATGCTCGACCACGTCCCCGAGGCCGAGCGCACGGCCGTCGTCTCGGCGATGCACGACGCGCTGGCGGCGTGGCAGGCGTACCGCGACGAGGTGGCCGTGGCCTGCGGGCTAGCACCGCCATTGCGCTGACCTCTTCCCCTCGGCGGCGCGCGGTGAGAGACACGGGCCCGATGAGGGATTCGGCCGGAGCGGCGCCAGACGCGCAGCGCCTCGAGCGCCTGTTGGCCTTCCTGGGCGTGGCCGACGGCGACGGGTACCGTCGCGTGCACGCCCGGGTGAGCTCCTTCTTCCGGTGGAAGGGGCTCGGCGACGGCGCCGCGCTCGCCGACGAGACGCTGGACCGGGCGTCGCGGCGGCTGGACGAGGGCGGCGTGCACACGCAGGCGCCGATGGCGCTCCTGCTGGGCATCGCGCGCTTCGTCGCGATGGAGGCCCAGCGCAAAGAGGCGCAGCAACGCACGGCCGAGCGAAGCACGGCGGCCGACGCCGGGGCCTCGGGCGACGAGCGCGTCGAGGCCGAGGTGACGGCCCTCGAGGGGTGCCTTTCGACCCTCTTCCCCTCGGAGCGTGCGCTGGTGCTCGAGTACTACCGCGAGGGCAGCGGCCGCTCGCGCATCGAGAGCCGCCAGCGGCAGGCGCAGGCGCTGGGCATCGGCCTCAACGCCTTGCGGATCAGAGCCTTCCGGCTCCGCGAGCGCCTCGAGCAGTGCATCGCTGGCAAGCTGTCGGAAACGCATTCGCCGGCCGAGCCACAGGAGGGCAGATGACGACCGTCGACGTCGACCGGGCCTGGGCCTACCTGCTGGGGGAGCTCCCCGAGGCCGAGGCGTCGCCGCTCGACGAGGCGGTGCTGGGCGAGCCCGAGGCGCACGAGGCGATGATGGCCTTCGAGGCCGAGCTCTTCGACGCGTACGTCGAGGGCGCGCTGTCGGGAGAGCGGCGCCAGCGGTTCGAGCAGCGGTTCCTCGCCGACGCCGCCGGCCGGGAGCGGCTTCGACGCGCGCAGGCGCTTCGGCGCGTGGCGGGGCCGCTCCCGGCCGGCGGGGCGTGGTGGCGTGGGCTCCTCGCGCGCTTGACGGCCCCGCGGCTCGCGGTGGGCGCCCTGGTGGCGGCGGCGCTCGCCCTCGTGCTCGCCTGGCCTGTGCCAGCGCCCGAGGTGCGGCTGTCGCTGCGGCCCGATACGGTGCGCGCCGGGGGGGCGGCGCGACGGCTCGAGGTGGCGCGCGCGTCGCCGGTCTTGCTGGAGCTGGCGCTCGACGACGCCCCGCCCACGTCCGACTGGCGCGTCGCCATCACCGGGCCCGGGGGCTTCTCGTGGCGGGGTGCGCCGTCGCGGGCCGACGCCGTCGCCGTCGAGGTGAAGGTTGATGGCGTGGCCTGGGTGAGTGGCCGCTACCGCGTCACCCTCACCTCGGCGGCGGACAGCCTGACGTACGACGTCGAGGTCGTCGCGCGGTGAGCGGCGGGGCGGGCAGGGGTGCCGCCACCGGCCGTCACGCTGGCGCCGCGCTGGTGTCGTCACTGCGGCCGAGCGCTGGGCCGGTGCAGGCGCGTGTCCGGGGTCGCCGCCGGCCGTCGCGCTGGCCAGGCCGCCCCGTTGACCGCCCGCGTCGTCAACCCCCGTCGAGCCCGGAGCCCGTGAGCGGGCTCGCCGGCCGGCCGCCGCCCGTGCGCGCGCATGACGGGCGAGGGGCTGGCCTGCCTCGCGCCGCCGCCAGAGGCGCTCCGGCGCCAGTCCCGTCTTGCCGGGTCACCCCTCGCTCGCCGCTGCGCGACGTCGTCGGCGCGCTGTCGTCCGTGCGTGGGGTGGGGCAGCTGCGCTTCGCGCCGCGGTCGAGTCGGGAGCCGGTGGGCTGGCGCTTAAGGCGGCCGCTGGGCGTCTTCGTCGGCGCGCTGTCGTCTGGCGGCACGGAAGAGGGGACGCGCTCCGGGACGCGGTCGAGTCCGGAGCCGCTGGGC
>JADCJJ010000286.1 GCA_020247085.1 Myxococcaceae bacterium
CGCCCGCGCTGCCACCGGACGCGCCGCCCGCGCTGCCACCGGCGACGCCGCCTGCGCTCCCGCCGGCGACGCCACCAGCCGCCTGGCCGCCAGCGCTCGAGCCGCCTCCGGCGGCGGTCCCGGCATCGCGGCGCGGCTCCATCACGACCACGCCTCCGGGGCCGCACGTACAGGCGCTCATGATGACGGCGAGTGGGGCTCCGAGGGCGACGCGAAAGCGATACATAGCCCCCCCTTACGAAAGAGCGGAGCGCAGCGGGAGCCCCCTCGCTCCGAACGTCACTCGAAGCAGACGGACGCCTCGGGCCCGTCGGCCGTCACGCGGCGGGAGGGGTGGCCTCCGCCGCCCCGTGCCGGACTACCGCCCTGGCGCTGGCGGCGCGGCGCCGGCCTGGGTGTAGTCCTGCACCTGGGTGCCCGGCGGTGGGGTGAGCTTGAAGCGCGGGTCGACGCTCCCGGCGCCGCCGTCGAAGGACGGCAGCACGTTCGTCTTGAGGTTGAGGAAGGCGATGGCGTTCTCGCTGCCATCGGGGTCGACCACGGTGCTCTTGAGCACCTGCGCCGACTTCGGGTCGACCTCGAGCAAGATGCGCGTGAAGCGGGGGTCGACCACCAGCGGGTCGAGCTGCAGCAGCGTGCCAGCGCACGTCGCGCAGGGCTTCTGCGAGATGGCGAACTCGTCGGCGAGCCGCCCTTGCCCGAAGAGGAAGGTGACCGACGCCGACAGCTTGCTCGAGCCGAGCGAGGCGACCGTCAACAGCTTCGCCTCGGGGTCGTGCATGTACACCTTCACGCCCGCCAGCACGAAGGTGCGCGGCGAGGGCTTGAGGTAGTCCCAACGCATCAGGCCCGGCTTGGCGAACACCACCGTCCCCGTCGACGTCTGGGTCCGCTTGCTCAGCTTGTAGAAGTAGTCCTGCTTGAAGTCGGCGGTGAAGTCCTGGGTCGTCTCGTAGAAGGCCTGCATCCGGTCGACGAGCGCCTTCACCTCGGGCGCCATCGGGGGCGCCGCCACGCCCGCGTCGGCTTGCACGCCAGCACCCCTCCGGCCGGCGTCGGCCGGAGGCAGCGCCTTGACGCCCGCGTCCCTCGCCTGAACGGCCTTCTTCGCCGCCAGCGCGATGGGGTTCCCCTCGGGCACCTGCGAGACCAGCAGCGTCACCAGCAGTCGCGTCAGCATCGCTCCCTCACCCGGACAAGTCCTCGAAACTGCGTTGACCACGCCTTGGACGACACCCGTCAGCCGCTCTTCACCGGCGCCCGGTACAGGCGCCCGCGCTGCTTCACCGACAGCAGCTTGAACCGGTCGCGCAGCTCGACGAGCTCACCCTCGGAGAGGTCGCCATGCCGCCCGAGGTGCTCGAGGCGCCAGGCCACCGCGCGGGTGATGCACGCGCTCGCCGCCGCCGAGATGTTGAGGCTCTGGGTGAACCCCAGCATCGGCAGCCAGAAGACGCCGTCGGCCAGCGACAGCACCTCGTCGCTGACCCCGAAGCGCTCGTTGCCGAAGACGAGCGCCACCTTGCTCGCGAAGGACAGCTCGAACAGGCTCGTCGCGCCGTCGCGAATGGCCGACACCTGCACCGAGAAGCCGCGGGCCTTCAGCGCCGCGTGGCAGGTCGCGAAGTCTTCGTAGCGGAACAGGTCGAGCCACTTGTCGCAGCCCTGCGTCACCTTCGCGTTGGGCGCCCAGGGCACCTCGCGGTTGCGAACGACGTGCACCTCTTGAACGCCCATCGCCTCGCAGGTGCGCAGCACCGCCGCCATGTTGAAGCTGTCTTCGAGCCGGTCGAGCACCACGACGAGGTTCCGCGTGCGCTGCGAGAGCACCTGCTCGATGCGCTCCTTTCGCGGGGCCAGCAGCAGCTCGTCGGGCGTCGGCGACCCCGCGCGCAGCTCGTACCTCGGCCCACCCCCGCTCACGAGCGGCGCCTCACGCTCCTGCCCTTCACGGCGCGGCCCTTCGCGGCAGTGGCCTTCGCGGCGCGGCGCTTCGCAGCGCGGCCCTTCGCGCCCGGGGCTGCCTTGTCGGCCCTCGGCGCCCTCGCCGCCGTCGCCGCCGTCACCACGTCTCGGGGGGCCCCCTCGGCCTTGACCCGCGACTTGAGCGACGCCGTCGAGAAGAGGACCCGGGCGCAGGCGTCGAGCAGCGCCTCGAGCCCCTCGCCGGTCGCCCCCGAGAGCTCGAGCACCCGAATCCGCCGCCGCTCCATCGCCTTCACGAAGGCCGGGAGCGCCTCGCGCGCCTCGGGCACGTCCAGCTTGTTCGCCACCACCAGCATGGGCTTGTCGGCGAGCGCGGCGCTGTACTTCGTCAGCTCGGTGTTGATGGCGTCGAAGTCACGCACCGGGTCGCGCCCAGTCGTCACCGAGGACAGATCGACGAGGTGCACCAACACCCGGCAGCGCTCGACGTGTCGCAGGAACTGGTGCCCCAGGCCAGCGCCCTCGCTGGCGCCCTCGATGAGGCCGGGGATGTCGGCCATCACGAACGACCGGCGGTCCTTGTACGGCACCACCCCGAGGTTCGGCACCAGCGTGGTGAACGGGTAGTCGGCCACCTTCGGCCGGGCCCTCGAGACGCGGCTGATGAGCGTCGACTTACCAGCGTTGGGGAAGCCGACGATGCCGACGTCGGCCAGCAGCTTGAGCTCGAGGAGCAGCTCCTTCTCTTCGCCGGGCGTCCCGTCTTGCGCGAAGCGCGGCGTCTGCCGTGTCGAGGTGGCGAAGTTGATGTTGCCCAGGCCGCCGCGGCCACCCTCCGCGACGACGAAGGTCTGCCCAGCCACCGAGAGGTCCACCAGCTCGCGGCCGCTCTCGGCCTCGCGCACCACCGTTCCGACCGGCGCCTCGAGCACGAGGTCGTCCGAGCCGCGCCCGTTCATGTCGCTGCCCATGCCGTGCTGGCCGTTCTGCGCGCGGTAGTGCTGCTGGTACCGGAAGTCGAGGAGCGTCGTCAGTTGCTCGGTGGCCTTGAAGACGACCGAGCCGCCGTTCCCTCCGTCACCGCCCGACGGACCGCCCTTGTCGACGTACTTCTCCCGACGGAAGGCGACGGCGCCGTTGCCGCCGTCTCCGGCCTTCACCTTGATGCGCACTTCGTCGACGAACTTCATGGCGACCCTCGATGAAACACGAAGCGGGTCGGCTCCGCCCGACGACCCGGGGGGAACACGACCCGCTCACGTGGCTTTCGACGGACAGGTCAGGCCTTCGCGGCCTGCTCCGCCTTCGGCGCGTAGACCGACACCTGCTTGCGGTCGCGGTCCTTGCGCTCGAAGGTCACCACGCCATCGATGAGCGCGAAGAGCGTGTGATCGCGGCCGACGCGCACGTTGTTGCCCGCGTGCACCTTCGTGCCGAGCTGGCGGATGATGATCGACCCGGCCGACACCAGCTGCCCGCCCGACACCTTCATGCCGCGGCGCTGCGAGTTGGAATCACGACCGTTGCGGGAAGAACCCTGACCCTTTTTGTGTGCCATGGAAGTGCTGTCCTCGAAGTGGGGGTGTCAGGCCGACACGCCGGTGATCTTGATCTCGGTGAAGGGCTGCCGGTGACCGCGCATGCGCGTCCAGCCTTCCTTCTCCTTGCGGAAGTGAACGACACGGCGCGCCTTCGTCTGCCGAAGGATGGTGCCCTTGACACGAGCCCCGGCGACCGTCGGCTTGCCCACCTTCGGGCTGTCGGTGCCGCCCAGCATCAGCACCTCTTCGAACTGCACCTCGGCGCCCGTATCACCCGCGATCTTCTCGATGCGAATGACGTCGCCTTCGGCCACGCGATACTGCTTTCCACCAGTCCGGATGACGGCGTACATCGTGAGGTCCTCGTTTTCGTTCGTGTCTCGTCCCAGGCAGGAGCGAGTCCCGGTCGAGCGCACGCGCTGCCGGAAAGGTCGTCGCGTCTATGTCAGCGGACGAGGGCGGTCAAGCCCCGCACACTCGCACAACCAACTGGAATCACTTGGCTGCGCTGATCGAACCGCCGACGGGTCACCGCCTGCCGGTGGGCGTCGCCGCTGACGCCGGCCCGTGCTCCCGCATCCACGCCTTGAGCTCAGGGACGATGGTCTTCTTCCACCGTGGCGAGGTCCGGAGGGCGATGAAGCGGCTCACCACCGCGTCGATCAGCCGCCCCAGGGTCGCGACGTGGTCGAGGCGCTCGGCGAGCTTCTCCGACTCGTCTTCTTTCAGCAGCTCCGGCGTCTTGCCCGCGCGCACGTCGAAGTGCTCGGCGTCGAGGGTCACCTCGTAGACGCGCTCCTGCCACGTGAGCGAGAGCCGCGCCGAGTGCACCAGCAGCCCGAGGTCCGCGGCCTGCCGGATGAGGCCGGCGTACGGCGCGTTGACGCCCTTCGCAGTGACCTCGGTGACGTCGCCGCTCGCCGCGCGCAGCGTGAGGCGCCCATTGAAGAGCACCGAGATGGGCTCGTCGTCGAGCGTCGCGATGGGCCGGGTGTCGTTCGAGGCGAACAGCACCCACGTCAGGCACTCGCGCCCGAGCCAGGTGCGGCCGCGGTAGAGCGCCTCACTGGCCTTCGCCTGCTCGGCCTGGGCCGGGTCGACCTGCTCCTTCGTCGCAGCGCCGTCGACGCCGGTCTCGCCGCGCAGGAACTTGGTCTCGGCGCTCGCCTGCCGTCGGGAGCCCATCACGCCACCTCCGCCGGCGCGGGCCTCGACAGCTCGTCACCGAAGAGCTCGGTCGTCGGCGCGAGCCGGTCGAGCGCGTCGGCGTCGAGCTGGGAGGCGGGGACGCATGGCACGAGGCGCACCTCGAGGGACGACTCGAGGGCCTCGGTGACCTCGTCGACCACCGAGCGCGCCGTCGCCCACACCTGCAGCTCCCTGGCGCCGAGGTCGACGCTCACGTCGAACACCTTCACCGTCGGCGCGGTCTTGCTGCGCAGCGCCCGGCGGATGACGTCCTTCTGCTCGGTCTTCTCCCGGCGACCGGGAGCCCGGCCGTTCTTCTGCTCGAACGCCTGCGCCCACTCCGAGAGCTGCCCCCGCAGCGCCTGAGACGGAACGCGCAGGCGCTCGACCCGCCAGGCGAACAGCGCCGAGAGCCCCTCGAACACCGAGCCGGGCGCGAAGTCGGTGCGCTCGCTCTGCTCGAGCTCGACGAAGCCCGACGCGCGCTCCTCGTCACCCTTGGGGTCGATGCCCTCGAAGGCCCGCGACGCGAGCGCCTTCGTCAGCCATCGACGGGTGTCCTTCGGAACGTCTCCAGACAGGCGAAACCGCGCGAACGACAAGGCTCCCTTGCGAATCGGCATGCAGGCCCTCTCTCGCGGGCGCGGGCGCCATGCAAGCGACAAGCGCGCCCCCCGCCGAGCGCCCGCGCGCGTATGGTGCGCCACATGCTGACGCTCCCGCGCCACCGCTCATCGAGCCCCGCCGGCACCCGACGGCCCGGCGGCCACGACGCGCTGGGCGGCCCGCTCCGCGCCGCGGCGCGGCGGTGCGGTCGACGGGCCATTACCGGCGCGCAGCCCCTCGAGGTGCCACCCGGGAGAGCCTCGCGCCAGGCCCTGCGGTCTGCCCCCTGGTGCGCGGGAGCGCTCGCGCTGCTCTGGTCGGCCTGCGCCACCGTCGGAGCCCCCGCTGATGCGCGAGCCCGACCAGAGTCAGCGTCAACCACGGCCGCGGCCGGCGCGTCAGCGTCCACGACGTCGATGTCTGCCGCGTCGGCGACGTCTCTGCCCTCAGCATCCGACACCCCGGCGCGACTCGGCTCGAGCACCGAGCGGGCGGCGACGGCAACGCCCCCGCCGCTGCCCGAGCTCCCGCCCCTCGCGGTGGTGGCCCTGCCCAACACCGGTTCACCCATTCTGGCGCTGCGCCTGGTGTTCCGCGCCGGCTCGGTCGACGACCCGGCCGGCCGCGAAGGACTCACCGCGCTCACCGCCCGCCTGCTCTGCGAGGGTGGCACCGCGTCGCGCACCGCGGCGGAGTTCACGCGGGCCCTGTACCCGATGGCGGCCGAGCTCCGGTGCGACACCGACAAGGAGTTCACGACCATCGCGGCCCGCGTCCACCGCGAGCGCGCCGGGGCCTTCGTGCCCTTGTTGGTCGAGGCGTTGAGCGCGCCGCGGTTCGACGCGAAGGAGTTCGAGCGCCTGCGGGCCGAGCAGCTCACCGCCATTCGCGCGCGGCTGCGCAACGAGAACGACGAGGAGCTGGGCAAGGTGATGCTCGACGCGCTGCTCTTCGAGGGGCACCCGTACCGCCACGCCGTCGTCGGGACCACGGCCGGGCTCACGGCGACGACGCTCGACGACGCGCGCACCCACTGGCGGCGGGTCTTCACGCAAGACCGGCTCGTCATCGGCACCGCGGGCGGCGCGACGTCGGACGACGCGAGCGCGCTCGTGGAGCGGCTGAAGGCCCTGCCCCAGACCGGCGGGCCGCGCGTGACGATTCCCCTTCCGGGCCCGCGATCGCTCGAGACCCTCGTGGTGCGCCGAGCCACGGCCTCGACGGCGGGCTCGTTCGGGTTTGCCTCGCCGCTGCGCCGCGACCACCCCGACTTCCCGGCCCTCTTCCTCGGCCTGTCGTACCTGGGTGAGCACCGGCAGGAGCACGGCGTCTTCTTTCGGGAGCTGCGCGATCGCCGCGGCCTCAACTACGGCACCTACGCGTACGCGGAGCACTACCGGCAGGACGGCTGGGAGGCGCTCCCCCGCCCCAACGTGCGCCGCACCGTCGAAGACGTGAGCTTCTGGCTACGGCCCGTCGAGCCGGCGAACGGGCCCTTCGCGACCCGGGCGCTCCTCGCGCTGCTCGACGAGGCGCTCCGCGAGCCCCTGCCGGCCGCGCGCTTCGAGACGGCCCGCGGCTTCCTCCTCGGGGCGCTCCGGCAGTGGACGTTGACGGACCAGCGGCGGCTCGGCTGGGCCATCGACGAGCGCCTCACGGGCACGCCGGGCTACGTCGAGCGGCTGCGCAGTCGGCTCACTTCGCTGACGAGCGCCGAGGTGCAGCGGGTGCTCCTGGCACACCTGCGCCCCCAGCGGCTCTCGTTCGTCTTCGTCACCAGAGACGCAGACGCGCTCGCCGCGGCGCTGTCCTCGGGAGCGCCGACGCCGCCGACCTACCCGTCGCCCCGCTCGACCGACGTGCTCGAGGCTGACGCGCGGCTCGAGCGATTCCCGCTCCCCATGCGACGGCAGCAGACGGTCATCATCGACGCCGCGCAGGTGATGGAGCGGTGACGAGGCACGAGGCCACCGCCCGCCCCGTCGCCTCGCCGGGCCGACGGCCTCGAGGCTGACGCGCGGCTCGAGCGAGCCCCGCTCCCCGTGCGCCGGGAGCAGCAGGCGCTCACCGACTCCGGAGTGTCCAGCCGAGCCGCCGGCGAGCGCCTCACTCGCCAGAACGAGCGCCGAAGTGAACCACGGCCAGGGCCCGGCGTTCCCCCGCACCCGCCACGCCCAGCACCGCGGCCGCCGGGACTCAGAGCGCGTCGTCCAGCCACTTCGACACCCGCCACCCCTGAACCCGTCCGCGCGCCGCGCGCTGCACGGCCCCGTCCCGGCCGATGACGAAGGTGGTCGGCAGCGCCTCGAGCCCGAACGCCTCGGCGGTGTCGTGGGGCGTCAGCGCGACGTAGGGGCCGACCTCATCATGGCCGGCGAGCCAGGCCCGCACCGCCGCGGGCTGCTCCTCGGCGTTGGCGGCGACGAAGACGACCCCCCGCGGCTCGTAGGCCTTCGCCACGGCCACCAGCTCGGGCATCTCGTCGTTGCACGGCGGGCACCACGTGGCCCAGAAGTTGAGCAGCACCACCTTGCCCTGCAGTTCGCTCAGCCGCCGTTGCGTACCGTCGAGCCCGACCAGCAGCGCCTCGGGCGCGGGCCCCTTCGGCCCCGGCTCTCCGTCGCTGAACACCTCGCTCACCGCCAACGCCGCCGCGACGGCGAGGATGACGCCGACGATGGCGGTGTTGCCCAGCTGTACGCTTCTGCCCGGCGGCGGCGAAGCCGGCCCGTCCTCGTCACCCATGAGGCCCCCTGCCCGCGCGCTCGGCCTCGAGCCGCTGCACCACGAGGCCGAGCGCCGCTCGAGTCAGCGCCCGCGCCCCCGGCACCGCCGTCACCACTCCGGCGAGCGAGGGCCCGACGGCGTAGTAGGCCCGCACGAAGGCACGGCCCGCCGGCCGCTCGAGCAGCACCTCGTCCCTGAAGCGGCGCAGCACCACGAGCTCGGGGGCCGCGGCGCCGTAGGCGATGGTGGCGATGAAGCACGGCCCGCCCGACGTCACCCACAGCACCCGGCTCGAGCTCAGGTTCAGCACGCCCCGCAGCTGCGACCGCGGCTGGTACAGAAAGGCCACCAGGTCGTTCCGCGCGACCTGCAGCTCTCCGGCGCTCGCGTCCTCGACGTCGACGCGCGTCGTCTGGCCCGACAGCTCGCGCAGTCGAAACGCGTAGTGCCGCCGGCTCCCCACCCGGCGGAGCTCGGCGCTGCGCACCTCGGCGAAGTACGCCGTGAAGTCGTTCGCGCAGCGGGTGCAGCGCGCGGCGTACTCGGCGCTGCGGGGCGAGAAGCTGAAGTCGCTCACCTTGCGGCACGAGGGACACGGCAGCTTTACCTGCACGACCCGCTCGGGCTGCGCGTCGTACCGGCTTTGCCGCGTCTGCACGTCGAAGACTGGCGGCGCCTTCTCATCGCTCACCGAGAAGAGCCGCTGCCGCCCCGTCGCCACGCGCTCGAGCCGCTGCGCCTCGACCCAGCTCGGCTCGGCGGCCTCGACGCGCCCCTGCGCCAGGTGGTGGAGCGTCACCAGCCAGGCGTCGAGCGTCGCCCCCCACGCCTCGTCACCGGCCTGCAGCGCCCTCCCCAGCAGCGCCTCGAGCTCGGGCAACAGCGCCTGTGCCTGCGCCTTCGTCGGGTCATCACGGCGGCGGTAGACCGGCGGCTCCGGCGCCTTCGCGCAGAACGCCACCGCTTCGGCCCGCAGCACCTCCAACGGGTCCTTGCCCCCGGAGCTCACCGCCCCCGCCAACGCCCGCGCCCGCGCCCGCGACGCCTCGATGGCCTCGACGACCGCGGCCCCGGGCGACGCGCTCCGCCTCGCCTCCGCCGCGCTCGCCGCGTCCGTCGTCATGACGGGCCTTCTACGCAACATCGCGCCCACAAAGACACGGGCCGAAAACTCGCCCTCGATGTGGGCAGGAGTAGGATGTCGACCATGCGATGGCTCATCACGATGTTCTGGTCGCTCGCTTGCGTCGGCGTCGGGGTCGCCCTGGCCACGGTCGAGGTGTCGGGGCGAACGCCGCTGCAGCACGCCGAGCGGGCCTGGCGGACCGACGGTGCGAAGCGGCTCGACGCGGCGAAGGGCACGGCCGACGACCTGGTCGCCGACGTCAAGAAGAAGGTGTCGGGCGCGGTGAAGGACGCAAAGGACCGGCCGCTCGACAAGCACTCGGCGGACGAGCGCAGCGCGCTCGATCAACTCATCGCGGACCGCCAGCGCGAAGGGAAGTGACGCGCCGCACGTGCTCGAAGGCGGCGAGCCACAGCTCGGCCTCGCGCTGCGACAGGCCCCCGCGCGCCAGCGTGCGCATCAACTCGCCGCGGACGTGCTGCGGCGCCTGCGGGTTGAGGAACTCGCAGGCTGACAACGCCGCCTCGAGCCTCTGCTCGAGGGCCTGCAACGTCCCCAGCCTGGCCGCGGCCTCCGCGGCTGGCGCGGCGGGCACCACCTCGACCTGCGAGCACAGGTAGAGCAGCACTGCCGCCGCCTGCGCGACGTTCATCGACGGCTGGGGCCCCGGCGTGGGGATCACCAGCACGTCCTGGCAGCACGCCAGCTCGTCGTCCGACAGCCCGCGCTTCTCGCCACCCAGCACCAGCGCGACCGGCCCCCTCACCGCGTGCTCCGCCAGCCGCCGCGCGGCCACCTCGGGCGTCAGCGGCGCGCGGCGCTTGAGCTGCGCGCGCGACGTCGTGCCCACCGCGTACACCGCTTTCGAGAGCGCCTCTTCGAGCGACGGCGCGACGGCGAAGCGCTCGAGCACCGACTCCCCCTTGACGCCCAGCTTCTCGGCGCCGCGGAAGTCGTGCGTCACCGGGTCCGACAGCACCAGCTCGCGCAGGCCGAAGTTGGCCATCAGCCGCGCGATGGCGCCCAGGTTGTCGGGGGAGCGCAGTTGGTGACACACGACGACCAGTCGATCGGGGAGTCTCGGGCTTTCACTGGCTGGAGCCATCCGTCGCAGGTATAGTGCGGCTCGTCGTGAGGCGAATCTCTCTGATCAGCGCAGCCCTGCTCGCCGCGTCGGCCTGCGGCGGCACCGCCCTGCCGACCCGCAGCGTCACGTCGAGCCAGGCCCTCGCCGGCACCGCCGAGTGGCTCGAGTTCGAGTCGCCCCAGGTGCGAAACGAGCTCTTCCGCGACGTCGTTCGCAGCTCGATGCAGCAGCAGGGGCAGGGGGGCCCGGTGTTGTTCCCGATGATGACCGAGGGCGTGCTCGTCGCCGGACCTGCGCTCGACCTCCGCGGCGACCTGCTCCAGGCGCCCGACGCCGGCGTGCTGCAGCTGACCTTCGACACCCGCGGAGAGCGCTTCACCGAAGACCGCCGTGAGGCCTTCCAGGGGCTCTCCGAGCGCGAGGCCACCGAGCTCATCGCGCGCTCCCTGCTCCACCGCTGGAACGTGCGGTCGGCCGGGCCAGTGCTCGTCATCCGCGCGCCGGGAGCGCCGTACGCCGCCGCCTTCCTCGACGGCGTGCTCCGCGTGAACCCGGCCTTCGTCTACATGGCCGCCGCGCCAGCCAGCCCCGCGAACTGAAGACCCGCCCGCCGACGCCCGCGCGGCGTTGGTCCGCGTGCATCGGGTCGCACCGTTCCGCTCCCACTCGCTCGAACCCGCGGTGTATGAGCGCCGCCATGGCGGTCTCGGACGCGCTCCTGACGCAGCAGCTCTCCCACACCCTCCGGTCGACGGACTTCCCCGGCCTCGGCACGAAGTACCAGGGCAAGGTGCGGGATACCTACCGGCGGCGAGACCACCTCGTCCTCGTCACGACGGACCGGCTGTCGGCGTTCGACCACGTGCTCACCACGCTGCCCTTCAAGGGCGACCTGCTCAACACGCTGTCGGCCTTCTGGTTCCAGAAGACGGCGCACGTCGTGAAGAACCACGTGCTCGACGTCCCCGACCCCTGCGTGATGGTGGCCCGCTGCGCCGAGCCCTTCGCCATCGAGTTCGTCGTGCGCGGGTACCTCACTGGCAGCCTCTGGCGCGACTACGAGGCCGGGCGCGACCCGTACGGGCTGGGGCTGCCACGGGGCCTCGCGCGCGACTCCCGCTTCCCCGAGCCGGTGCTCACGCCGTCGACGAAGGCGCCCATCGGCCAGCACGACGAGCCGCTCTCCGAGGCCCAGGTGTTGGCGCGCGGGCTCGCCTCCGCACGAGACTGGCAGCGAGCGAAAGAGGCCGCGCTCGCGCTCTTCGCCGAGGGCACCCGCCACGCCGCCGCGCAGGGCCTGCTCCTCGTCGACACGAAGTACGAGTTCGGCCGCGTCGGCGACGAGCTCGTCGTCATCGACGAGCTGCACACACCCGACTCGTCGCGCTTCTGGCGTGCCGAGGGCTACGCCGAGCGGCTCGCCAGCGCCCAGCCGCAGGTCATGCTCGACAAAGAGAACCTGCGTCAGTGGCTCATCGCCGAGCGAGGCTTCTCGGGGCAGGGTTCGCCCCCAGGCATCCCCGACGAGGTGCGCGTCAGCCTGGCGCAGAAGTACGTCACGGCCTTCGAGACCATCACCGGCCTTCCCTTCACGCCCCAGGTGGGCGACGTCGGCGCCCGGCTGTCGAGGAGCCTCCGCGCGGCGGGACTGCTCGCGAGCGGGTGACGCGCCTTTCAGCGCGGGCCCTGCGGCATCCAGGCGAGGCCCGAGTCGGTGCTGTGGAACGTCGGCAGCGGCTCTGGCGAGGCCTCGAGGAGGACGTCGTCGTTGGCCGGTCGGGCGCGGGCCCACGGCAACAGCGACCACGTCTCGACGCGCAGCGCCGTCGGGGGCGAGAGGGCGGCGGCGGCTTCTCTGTCTCCTGCGAAGAGCAGAACGGCAGCGTGCAGGCTCATGCCCAAGGTGCTTTGCAAACCAGGGCCCGCGTGAAGGTCTTCGACTTTTCGAGGGTTCAACCGAGTCTCGGCAGGGCTGCTGAGTCACGCGCGACCTGAACGCACGGCCCGGTGCGCCGTGGCGCCGCGCACCGCCCGCGGACTGGCGCGCGGCGGCCAGCTCCAGGCAATTCGGAGGTCTGTGGCTGGCACGAGGGGTGCTTTCGGAGTTCCCATGGCCCCTCGCATCGACGGCAGCGCCTCCACAGCCACCCCAGCCGGGGGGCGGACCAGGGCACCGTCCTTCAAGACGGCGCTGGGCCAGGGGCGCCCTCAACGCCCGGAAGCATCGAGCGCGCCCACCTCGCGCAGACCGGGCGAGGGGCCGCTGGCGGTGACAACCACCCCGCCCCAATCGACGGCGACGCCTGACGGGTCGGCCTCGAAGCCGCCGATGCCCGTGGCCCCGCCGCCAGCCGCTCGCGCTATGGGCCTCACCGTCTCCTGGCAGGCGACGGCCTGCGCGCGGCACACGGCGACGGCGGCGCAGCTCGCGACTGCGCGCGCCCAGCACGACTCGACGTCTCGAGACCTGGCCACCGCCCGGGCCTCTCACCACCAGCTCCACGAGCAGCAGGCGACGAACCGACTCGTCGACCTCATCGTGAGCGAGCTCGTCTCGGAGCCACCGCCAGTCAGCCCCCCGCGCGCCAGCCACGCCACGCCGACGCAGGCCGCCGGGCCCCAGCACCTGCCCTTCGAGCCGCTGCCCGCGGCGCAGGCGGCGACCGGGGTTCAGCGCTCGACTGGGCCGACGCCCTCGGCGCTGACAGCCGAGCGGACCGCGCAGGCCGTCGCCCTCATCGAGCGCATCGAGACGTTCGTTCGCTCAGCGCGCCCTGCCCTGGCGCTGACGCTGCACCAGTCGCTCGGCGCGAGGGTCGAGGTCGAGAAGCTCGGGCCCGGCCGCGTCGCCCTCAGGCTCGTGGGGCACTCAGGCCCGCCGTCGCCCGAGACGGTGAACCGCCTTCGCGACGAGCTGCGGTCGCGAGGGCTCGAGGTCGGCGCTCTGTCGGTCGCGTAAGGGCGGGCCAGCGCCTACTTGCCGCCGGCCAGGTCGAGCAGCCCGCGCTTGCCGTCCTTGTCCTTGAACTGCTCGGCCTCGGGGAGGGGCGCCTTCTTCTCGGAGATGTTCGGCCACTTCGTCGAGAGGTCGGCGTTGAGCGCCTTGTATTCCTTCCACTTCTCGGGAAGGTCGCTCTCCGGGAAGATGGCCTTCGTCGGGCACACCGGCTCGCAGGCGCCACAGTCGATGCACTCGTCGGGGTGAATCACGAGGAAGTTGGCCCCCTCGTAGAAGCAATTGACGGGGCACACCTCGACGCAGTCGGTGTACTTGCACTTGATGCACGGCTCGGCAACCACGTAGGCCACGGCTTCACCTCTTCTGTTGGACGGCGTGTCGAAGCGACGGCGTGGGTGTACCGCCGGCGGCGGGCGATTTCACCCCAGAAAACCCGCAGCGCCACGCCCCGCCCCACCTGCCCTCACGCCTCCGCTGAGACGCCGTGCGCTCGCCGAGTCCGGGCGCTTCGAGGGCGCCGCGCGCCGAGGCCGTGCTGGCCCCGGCTCGGGCCGGTTCGACAGACGGTGACGTGACCCTTGAGCGCCAACCAAAGACGGCGCCCCGTCGAACTGCTGGCCAGCGGCGCCGGTCGAGCCTATCAACCCGCCCCGAAACACCTCGCTGGTACGCGCGACGGGCGGCTCCTTTCGCGCTCAGCAGGCCACCAGCTCCGCGGGCCGAGCGGAGCACCTCGAGGACAGCGATGCTCGCTTCACTTCTCACCACCCTCGTCGCCATCAACGGCTTCGTGCCCCAGGTGGCCTTCGAGTCGCGGCCCTCGCCCGACCAGGCGCCGACGCTGTTGCTCGGCGTGCTCTCGGAGCCGCTCCGCGGCGACCTGTCGCTGGCCGCCCGAAGCTGGGCGCTGTCGAACCGGGAGCGCCTGGGCCTGCACCCGGCCTCGACCCTCGTCTTCGACGTCGGCTTCGCCACCCGCTGGGGCGCGAGCCTGCACTACCGGCAGCTGCTCAACGGCGTCGAGGTGTACCAGGGCAAGCTGGTGGTGACGGTCGACGACCGCGCCCGCGTGGTGCAGGTGGCGTCGAGCCTCGCCGGCCCGCGGCCCCTCGAGCACCGCTTCGTCGTCGACGAGGCGCAGGCGCTGTCAAAGGCCGCCACCCAGGTGCCCTTCCCGGCGCTGCGGAGCGACGACTCCCGCCTGCCGTACGGCGGCGCACAGCGGCACTTCTTCGCCGTCGACGACGAGCTTCGGGCCGGGTGGCTGGTGCACGTCGTCACCTTCGACC
>JADCJJ010000287.1 GCA_020247085.1 Myxococcaceae bacterium
CTGGTGACGAGCCCCGCCGTCGTCAGGCCGCCACGGAAGGTGCTGGCGCTGCGAGCAAGCCGGCTCCCACGCGGGGCAGGTGACGAGCGCCGCCGCCGTCAGACCGCCGCGGAAGGGGCTGGCGCTGCGAGCAAGCCGCCTCCCACGCGGGGCAGGTGACGAGCGCCGCCGTCGTCAGGCCGCCGCGGAAGGGGCTGGCGCTGCGAGCAAGCCGCCTCCCGCCTCGGCTGACGCCACCGGGCCCGGCCGACGCTCGACGCTGTCACCTCGCCGTGTCGGCCCCTGGCGCGAGGCGCATGGCTGCGGCCCCACCACGCGCTACACCCACTCCATGCGTCGGGCCTCTTCGCTCCTCCTCCTGCTGCTCGCGAGCGCGTCGGCCGCGGCCGACACGTGGACGCAGCCGTTCGCCGGCGTGCGCAAGTTGTACCGCACCACCACCTCGCCGCGCTGGGAGGTCCACGCCGTCGAGGTTCGCCTCGACACGCCTGGCCTGCGTCTTCGGAGCACCGCCACCACCGAGCGCCGCCGCACCGTCTCGGCCTTCGCGACGCTCGTCGGGGCGCAGGTGGCGGTCAACGGCGACTTCTTCGGCTACACCGCCTACGACACCATCGGCCTCGCGGCGGGCAACGGCGTCGTCTGGCCCGGCAGCGCGGACTCGACGTCGATGGGTACCTTCGCCTTCGGCGCTGGCCGCGCCGAGCTGACGGGGGTGGCGCCCGTGGTGCCGTTCGACGCGACGTGGATGCAGGGGGTCGTGTCGGGGAAGCCAGACCTGCTGCGGAGCGGCGCGCCGACCTCGAGCCAGCACACGACATCGTTCTGCACCGCGCGCCACCCGCGCACCGCGCTCGGGCTGTCACAGGACGGCAAGACGCTGTACCTCGTCGTCGTCGACGGGCGCAGCAGCGCGTCGGTGGGCATGACGTGCGCCGAGCTGGCGACGCTGCTCGCGGGCCTGGGCGCGCACCACGCGCTCAACCTCGACGGCGGCGGCTCGAGCGCGATGTTCGTCGGCGGCTCGAGCGCGATGTTCGTCGGCGGCCAGGGCGTGGTGAACCGCCCGTCAGATGGCACCGAGCGCGTCGTCGCCAACCACCTCGCGGTGCTCGCGCCGTCGAGCGCCAGCCAGGGCACGCTGAAGGGCCTCATCTCGGATGGGCCGAACACCGCCGCACGCCTCTCGGGCGTCACCGTGCGCGTCACCGGGGGCCCGAGCCTCGTCACCGATGCCACCGGCGTCTACGAGCTCCAGGTGCCCGCCGGCATGTGGACCATCACCGCCTCGAAGCCGGGCTTCGTCTCGCAGACCGTCACGCGCGCCGTCACCGCCGGTGGCACCACGTGGGGGTCGATGGGGCTGCTGCGCGCGACGACGCCCGTCGACACCGACGCCGACGGCCGCGTCGACACGGGGGACAACTGCCCGTCGGAGCCGAACGCCGACCAGCGCGACACCGACGCCGATGGGCTCGGCGACGCGTGCGATGGCGACGACGACGGCGACGGCGTGCCCGACGAGGACGACGTGTGCCCGCTCGTCGCAGACCCCTCGCAGCTCGACTCCGATGGGGACGGCGCCGGGGACGCATGTGACGCGACGCCCACGATCCGGAACGACGGCGGGACCCGGCTCGATGGGGGCGTGCAGGAGGACGGCGGCGCCTGGGGCGACGCAGGCACCGCCGACGACGCGGGGACCTCGCCGGTGGACGCTGGCGCGCCGGGCGGGAGCGGCGCAGGCGCCCAGGGCACCGTCGTGCCACCAGGCGGTGCTTCCGGCGGTGCGCCCCCTGGCGACGCCGCGCCCACCCAGGGCTGCACCGCCGGCGCGCCAGGTGCTGCGCCGTGCTCCGCGCTCATCGCCGGCTGGCTGCTGGGCCTCGTCACGCGAAGACGAGCTTCACCCCGCAGGGGCGGCGCGCACATGATTCGCGCCCCGCGCGGCTGAAGGCCCCCCTCGCGCCGCAAACGGTCGAGCAGGCGCGTCACGCCGAGTTTTCCGGGCCTCCATGCCGCCGCCCCGGCGGTGCGCGACAAGGCCTGCATGACGGCCTGGCGACGACTGCTGGCGTGGGACGAGCGGGTGCTGGTGCGGGTGGTGCGCTGGCAGCGCCCGGCGTCGGTCCGGCTGCTGCGAACGCTCACGCACCTCGGCGACACGCCCGTCTGGCTGTTCGTCGGCCTGACGCTGGCCGCCGCCGGCACCGCCGGGACGAAGCTGTTGGCGCTGCGCCTGGGGGCCTCGGCTGGGCTCGCGGCGCTCCTCGCGCAGGCGGTGAAGCGGCTGTCGCGGCGGCGGCGGCCCAACGCCGGCATCGTGGGCTTCGTGGCGCTGGTGCAGAACCCCGACGCCTTCTCGTTCCCTTCAGGCCACACCGCCGCTGCCGTCGCGGCCGCCATCGCCTGGGCCGGTGAGGGCACGGGGCTGGGCGCGCTCGCGGCAGGGTTCGCTGGCCTCATCGGGTGCTCCCGCGTCGCCCTCGGCGCCCACTACCCGCTCGACGTCATGGCCGGGGCCTTGCTGGGCCTGGGCTGCGGCGCGCTCGCGCGGGTGCTCGTGGTGGGCTGAGGCCCACGCGTCGACGAGGCCTGCCACGAGGCAGGAGCCTGGGCGCTGGGCTAGAGTCCGCGGCCCGCGATGTCCCAGCCGCGCGACGCCCTCATCGACTCCGGCAACCGGCCCGCGGCCTTCGGCACCTACGTCGTCGAGGGGCTGCTCGGCCGTGGCGCGATGGGCACCGTCTACCGCGCCCGCCACCGCGTGCTGGGCCGCCCGGTGGCCATCAAGCGCCTCCACACGGCGCTGGTGTCGGACACGTCGCTCGTCAGGCGCCTCATGCAAGAGGCGACGCTCGTCAACACCATCAACCACCCGCACATCGTCGAGGTGTACGACTTCGTCGAGGCGCCCGACCTCGTCTACACCGTGATGGAGCTGCTCGAGGGCGAGACCCTCGCGGCCCGGCTGGCGCGCCAGCCGGTCCCCTTCGCCTCGGCCCTGCGCATCGCGACGCGGCTCGGGCAGGCGCTGGTGGCCGCCCACTCGGTCTCGGTCGTGCATCGCGATGTGAAGCCCGACAACGTCTTCCTCTGCGCCAGGGCCGACGCCGACTGGGTCAAGGTGCTCGACTTCGGCATCGCCAAGCGGCTCGCCGGCGCCGGGCCGCGGGTGGTCGAGACGCAGATGGGCGACGTCCTGGGCACGCCCCGCTACATGGCGCCCGAGCAGGCCGCCGGCCTCGACGTCGACGCCCGCACCGACATCTACGCCTTCGGCACCCTGCTGTTCGAGCTGCTCACCGGGGCCCCGCCGTTCGACGCAGCCGTCTACGGCCAGCTCGCCGCCGACATCATCACCCAGCCGCCGCCGCGGCTCCCACCGACGACCCGCCTCGCCGAGCCCATCCCCGACGAGCTGCGCCGGCTGGTGATGGCGTGCCTCTCGAAGGCGCCCGAGGAGCGCCCCCAGACGATGCGCGAGGTGGTCGCCCAGCTCGAGGCACTGCCCACCAGGGACGCGGCGCCGCCGACGGCGCGAGGCCTCGAGGCCCTGCTGTCGCCGAATCTGCTGGCGCACGTCGCCGCCCTGCCGCGCCACGTCGTCTCGACCGAGAAGCGGCTGCTCACCGTCGCCTATGCCGAGCTGTCGGGGCAGGCGAGCCTCACCGAGGTGATGGGCGCGCCCGCCGCCAAGGCGCAGACCGTGGCCCTGGCCGAGGCCTTCGCCGAGGTGGTGCGCCAGCGCGAGGGCCAGCTCGAGCGCCTGCCCGGCGCCGGCTTCCTCGTCGTCTTCGGCCTGCTGCAGGCCCACGAAGACGACCCCCGCCGCGCCGTCGAGGCGTGCCTCGACTTCGTGCGCATCGTCGACCAGGCGAACCGCCGCCTGCCCCGGCCGCTCCAGCTGCGCAGCGGCCTCCACGGCGCCACGGTGACGAGCGCCTTCGACGAGTCGAGCCTGTCGGACTCCCTGGGCGTCGCCGAGCTGGCCGCCGTCGCGCGGCGCCTGCTCAGCACCGTCCCCACCGGCCTCGTCATCGCCAGCAAGGCGCTCGAGGCGCTGGTGCGGGGCGCCGTGCAGGCCGTCGCCCGCGACGTCGTCGTCGGCGGCCAGAAGCAGGAGCCCGTCTTCGAGGTCCTCGGCCTCGCCGAGCGCGAGCCCCAGGGCCGCCCGCTCGTCGGGCGCCAGGTCGAGCTCGGCCTGCTGGGCAAGCTGGTCGAGGCGGTGCGCGCGCGGAAGGCCGCTGGCGCGGTGCTCGTCGGCGGGCCCGGCCTGGGGAAGAGCCGGCTGCTGGCCGAGGGCGCCGCCCTGGCAAGGCGCGCCGGCGCGCAGGTGCTGACGGCCCGCGGCGCGCGAAGCGCCAGCCCGGCGCCCTTCGACGTCGCCCGGCAGCTCGTGCAGTCGCTCTTCGACGCAGGCGCCGCCGGGAAGTCACCCCTGGCCGGCCTGGGCCCCCTCGGCGTCGCGCCCCACGACGTCGCGCGGGTGGAGCGCCTCTTCGGCCTCGAGCGCGCCGGTGACGCCCCCTCGGCGAGAGACGACGACGCCGCGCGTGACCGGGCGGCGCTGCTCCTCGCCTTCGACGCGGCGTCGGCCCGCAGGCCGTTGCTGCTGGCCATCGACGACCTGCACCTCGTCGACCGCGAGTCGCTCGAGCTGCTCGAGGAGCTCCAGCGGCGCGCGTCGAGGCACCCCTTCGGCCTGCTGGCGGCAGCCCGCCCGGGTGACCTGTCGGGCCTGGCGCCCCGCCTTCGGCGCATCGACGTCGGCCCGCTCGACCTCGCGACGACGAGCGCCCTCGTCTCGGGGCTCCTCGACGGCGAGCCCTCGCCGGCGCTCCTCGACTTCGTGGGGCTGCGGGCCGAGGGGAACCCCTTCTTCATCGAGGCCCTCGTCAACAGCCTCGTCGAGCTCGGCGTCGCCCGGCGCGAGGGCCACCAGTGGGTGCTGGGAGACCCGGCGCGGGCCGCGCTCCCCGACGCGCTGGGCCTCGTCGTCGCCGCGCGCCTCTCCCGGTTGAGCGCCCAGGCGCGGGCGCTGCTGCGGGTGGGGGCCGTCATCGGCCGCGCCTTCTCCCTGGCCCTGGCCGGCGAGGCCTCGCCCGACCGGCTCGACCTGGCGGCGGCCGCCGACGAGTGCGTGCAGCGCGGGGCGCTCTCTCGTGGTGACGGCGACGAGCTGCGCTTCGAGCAGAGCCTGACGCACGAGGCGCTCCTCCAGCGCCTCACCCCCGTCGACCTCGCCTACCTGCACGGGCGCATCGGCGAGGCCCTCGAGCGCCGGCCGGCCGCGGAGCAGCCCCTCGAGGCCCTCGCGCGGCACTGGCTCGAGGCGGGGCAGCCGCGCAAGGCCACTCGCGCGCTCCGACAGGCGGGCGACCGGGCGCTCGAGCGCGGCGCCTTCGCCGCGGCGGCCGACGCCTTCACGCAGTGCCTGGGCCTCATGCAGCGCGAGGCGAGCCAGGCCGGCTCGCTGACGGAGCCAGCGGCGGTGGCGCTGCTCGACGTGGCCGGCCGCGCGATGGGGGCGCTGGTACACCAGGCGCCCGAGCGCGCCCTCGCCCTCTTCGACGGGCTCACCAGCGCCATCCCGCCGTCGATGGGGGGCCTCGCGCGGGTCGAGGTGCTGCGGCAGCGCGGGCTCTCGCTGCAGCGGCTCTCGCGGCTGCCCGAGGCGACGACGTGCCTGCGCGAGGCCCAGGCGCGCCTGCCGGCCCAGGGCCACGAGACGCTGTCTGCCTCGCTCAAGGTGGACCTCTCGGGGGTGCTCGAAGCCCGCGGCGAACTCGCCGCCGCGACGGCGCTGCTGCTCGACGGCCTGCCGCTCGTCTCGTCGCCACGGCTGAAGGACCCGAACCTGCCATGGCAGTACCTCAACGCCCTGGGCCGCGTGCACCTGCGCGCCGGCAAGGGCCCGGCCGCCGAGGAGTTCTTCGAGGCGGCCCGCCAGCGGGCCAGGCAGGCCGGCAGCGGGGCCGGCGAGGCGAAGGCGGTGACGAACCTGGGGGTGGCGCGGGCGCAGCGGGGTGACTCGGCCGCGGCGCTCACGCTGCTCTCCGAGGCGATGGCGCTGGCGGAGCAGGCCGGCGACCGCGTCGGGGTGCTGCGGGTGCGCTTCAACCGCGCGCGGGTGGTGATGGCGTCGAACCCGGCGGCCGCCCAGGCCGACCTCGACGCGGTGCTGGAGCAGGCCCGCGACCTCGGCTGGCGCGAGGGCGAGGCGATGGCGGCCCGGGCGATGGACGAGCTGAAGGGCGCGCGCCCGCCACCGCCGCGTTGACGGGCAGGCCACCAGCGGCCCCCGCCGCCCGTCGCTCAGGCCAGCAGGAACGGCACCGGGTTCGCGGCCTCGTCGGCGTCGACGCACTCGACGGCGGCGCGGCGCAGCGGGTCGGCCGAGAGGTCGACGACGGCGTCGGCCGGCCCTCCCGCGGCGTCGCGGAACACCTTCACCACCGGGCGCGCGCCGTGGGCCGGGTCCTTCGGCACCTCGAGCACGACCGCGAGCTCTCCCGACGAGAGCCGCACGGTGGTGCCCACCGGGAACAGGCCGACGATGGAGATGAAGAGCGCGACGGCGTCGGCGTCGAGGCGCGCGCCGGCCTGGCGCCGCAGCAGCCGCAGCGCCTGGTCGGCCGCCAGTGCCTTTCGCGGGGGCAGCGGCGTGGTGAGGCGGCTGAACAGCGACGGCACGGCCACGAGGCGCGCGGCGGCGCCCGGGTGGAGCAGCGAGTCGTCGCCGCTCGCCGAGAGCCCGCTCTCGAAGGCGACGGAGGCCGCCAGCAGCGCGTCCCGCGCGTCGCTCAGCGAGGCGACGGCCAGCAGCGACCGCGCGGGCTGCTGGAGCGACGCCTCCTTGCGGAGCTCGAGGTCGGCGCTGGCCAGCTCGAGGCGCGCGAGGTCGTGCAGCAGCGCCACCAGCGAGAGGTCGACGAGGGCTCCGCGCGGCAGGCCCAGCCGCCGCCCCATCAACAGCGAGAAGGTGGCGGTGGCAGTCAGGTGGAAGTGCAGGGCCCCCTGCAGGTTGGGGAAGCGCGTCAGCCCCGCGAGCAGCGCCTCGGCGCCGGTGCTTGACTCGGCGAGCTGCTGCACCGCGCGCCGCACGACGCCGAGCTGGAAGCGCTGGCGCGCCGAGACGTGGTCGACCACCACCTTCGCCAGCGTCGTCAGCCGCGCGTAGCTCTGCAGCAGGCTCTGCCGCCGGTCCATGGTGCCGACGGCCACCGCCTCGAGCTCGTCCTTGCCCACCTCGCGGAAGCGGACGGGCCCCGGCTCGTCGACGATGGCGCGGGGTGACTGGCTGTGCCAGTGCTTCTGGAAGGTGGCGATGAACGCGAGCAGCTGCTCGTGCGTCACCTCGGCGTCGAAGCGCAGCTCGTGCACGCCGAGGCGCTCGAAGAGGCGGGCGAGCGCCTCGAGCGGCTGCGCCAGGCTCGACCCCGGGACGAGGAGGGCGCGGTTGACGAACACCGCGTCGGACGCCCAGAGCAGGGTGAGGGGCTCGCCGTCGAGGCCCTGGAGGAGCTCGTGGAGCTGCTGGACGCTCGTCTGGAGCAGCTGGTTCGACAGCGCGTGCACCTGGGCGGCCTTCAACGTCTGCGCCACCCGCTGCAGCAGCACCACGCGGGACGGAGCGGCCATCGTCACCGGGTCCGCCCCGTGTCGAGCTTCTCGAGGGCCTCGGTGGCGGCGCTCCGCACCTTCCAGTGCACGAGGAGCTTGCCCGCGAGCCCCTCGAGCACCCTCACCACGCGCGGGCTCGGGTAGGTCGCGAGCTGCTCGATGCAGGCGACGCGCACCGTCACGTCGTCTTCGTTCAGCGCCCCCTCGACGAGCAGCTCCTGCGCCTGGGGCGCGTGCATGTCGGCGAGCGCCGCGTAGATGACGAGGCGCTCCTCGGCGGGGAGCGGCCGGCTCAGGCGCGCCTTGAGCAGCGGCACCGCCGAGACGTCTTCGATGAGGCCCAGCACGCGAATGACGAGGCGGCGAACGACGGCGTCGGTGTCGCCGATGCGGCTGTGGAGGCGGGCCCTGGGCACCAGCAGGGCATTGTTCGCGTCGAGGGACTGCGCGGCGGCGCGGCGCTGCTGCGCGTCGGGCTGCGTCAGGGCGCGGGCGAGGAGCGCGGCGGCCTCGGCGGCAGCCAGCCCGGAGACGTTGGTGAGGGGGCCGTCGGGGGCGGCCGCCCTGTCCGGCGGGGCGGCGCCCGTCGTGCGCACGAGGGCGTCGAGCCTCGCCTGGCCCGCCTCGGTCTTCAGGGCGGCCCCCAGCTCGCGAAGCTTCGGCGCGAACGCGCTGCCCAGCTTCCGCAGGCACCGCTCGGCGCGCTCGGCGGTGAGCTCGTCATCGAGCGCCCCAACCAGCCGGGCGAGCACCTCGTCGGCGGTGATGGACTGGCGCAGCTCGGCGAGCACGTCGACGCGCGCAGGGTCGTGGCGTGGGCTGGCGCGGACGGCCTCGAGCGTGCGCTGGAACGCCTCGATGGCCTGCTCGAAGCGCCCCTCGGCGGCGAGCCGACTGGCCGCGCGGGTGCTGGCGGCGACGAACCCGGGCCGAGCCGAAGGCAGCGCCAGGGCGCCGTTGAGCAGCGCTCGCAAGAAGCGGGCCTCGGGCTGCGGCAGCTCCGCGGTGAGGGCCGACGACATCGAGGCGAGCACCTCGGGGTCGACCTCTTCGAGCCTTTGGCCCTCGACGTCCTGCCGGGCGAGGTCGTCGGGGGTGATGTCGCGAATGCCCTCGCTCTCGAGCAGGGGGAGCGTCTCGGTGGTGGCCGTGACGCCACCGCCCTCCATCACGGCGACCGGCGGCGACTCGAGCTGCATCAGCGAGACGAGCAGCTCGACGTCGTCGTGGAAGGTGCTGCGCCAGTCCGAGTCGGCGCCGGCGCGCTCGCCCCCCTCGCCCTCCTGGTCGTCGAGGTTGAGCGTGTCGAGGATGACGAGGCGAATGAACTTGAAGTCGGCCTCCCAGAGGCGGCTCGACAGGCTCTCGTCGGCCGGCTGGCCCGGCCCGCGGCTCTTCGTCCACAGCTCGAGGAGCGTTCTCACCTCGTCGACGGGCGCGCCCTGGAGGATGGCGACGCGGCGAATGCCCTCGGCGAAGAGCCGCCGCGTGAGGAAGTCGCGCACGCCGGCGCGGGGCGTCACCGGCTCGCCGTCGAAGACGATGCCGGCGGTCGTCAGCTCGAACTCGAGCGCCCCGAACGCCTCGAGCGTCGCCGACAGCCGCTCCTGTAGCCGGTCGAGCGCCTGCGACACGCTGGGGTGCTCGGGCGCGTAGTTCCGCGCGCTCTCGGCCGCGCGCTGGAGCGCGAGCGCGACCTCTCGAAAGGCCTCGAAGCGGGCCCGGCGAGCCGGGCCATCGGGCGCCGGTGTGAGCGGCTCGGAAGGGCTCACGAACCTCGAGGCTCCGCGGACGAGCCTTGCGGGCGAGGCGCTCGCGCTGGCTGACAGAGGATGTCGCGCTGGATCACCGCCACCAAGCCCCCCTTCGCCGAAGGAGACTACCGTCACGCCGACGCACCCGGCAATGCAGCGACCCGAACCCGGTCTTCGCACCAGTCGAAGGGACGGCCCCGCGCCCACGCCCCGGCAGGGCCTCACGACCGACCCTGCCCGGCGGCGAGGGCCTCCGGGGCGGGTGAGCCCTTCGTGGGCGCTCCGACAGGCGGGGTGCCGAAGCGACCGGTTTTTTTGACGGACCCCGGTGGCTCCGTAGCATCTCGCCACACCCCTGCAGCGCCCTGGAGCCTGGCCCATGACGACCGACGAGCAGCGCCGCTTCACCCGCCTCACCCTCGACGACACCACGGTGGGCGTCATCGACGTCGAGAGCGGCGTCGAGTTCACCGCCGATGGGCGGGACCTGGGCGGTGAGGGGCTGCGCTTCTCGGCGCCGATGGAGCCGTGCCTCGGCGCCGACATGCAGGTCGTCCTGCGCGGCAAGGACCCCAGGCTGCCGCCGCTCCGCGCGACGTTCCGCGTGCTGCGGGTCACCCGGGCCACCTCGGGCTGGGACGTGGCGGGCACCCTTCACCGGCTGTAGGGCGAAGGGCCGCTCCCGGCGTCACGGGTTTCGGGCGCGCGATGGGAGCATGGTAGCGTCAGGGGATTGACCGCGGGGAGCCACCGCGGATCCGCTCGGCGACCCACCATGCCTCCTCCCTCGTGCCCGCTCCGCTCCGCCACACTGCTGCTGCTGGCGGCCCTCCTCACCTCGTGCGCGAGCCGCGAAGAGGGCGCCGTGCAGTTCACGGTGGTGCTCGACCCGGCCTTGCGTGCCGACTGCGTGTCTTTCGTTGGGAGCGAAGGCGGCGCGCGGCGCGTCGGCGACGTCTTCGCGCGCGTCGCAGGCCGCAACCGCTACGTCGTCGGCGTGCCCCGCGCCAGCTACCCGGTGACGCTGACGTGGCAGGCCACCGCGGTGGTGGGCGCCTGCGCCAACGAGGCGACGTGGAAGGTGACGTCGGCGTCAGCGGCGACGACGGTGAGCTTCCCCGAGACGGGAGTGCTGCAACGGCAGCTCTCGGTCGGCCTGCCGCCGGTCGAGCTGGACGGTGACCGCGACGGCTTCGTCGACGTGACGAAGCAGGGCGACGACTGCAACGACGGTGACGCCACCGTCTACCCCATGGCGCCGCAGGCGTGCGCCTCGCCGGTGGACTCGAACTGCGACGGGAAGCTCTTCTGCGACGACGCGGCCTGCGCGAGCGAGTCCGCGTGCCAGCGCCCAGCGGTGAGGCTGACCTTCGAGGGCGCGCCGGCGACGCTGGCGGCCTTCGACTGCTCCGGAGAGGTGCGGCTCGTCGCCGTCGACGCGCAGGGCCAGCAGGCCCCGGCGCCGCGGCGCGTGACCGTCGCCCTCACGGCGAGCGAGGCAGCGGCGACGGGGCTCGAGCTCTTCTCGGACGGCACCTGCGCGACCCCCGCGAGCAACGCGACGCTGACGCTCGGCTACGGGCAGGCGTCGGTGCCCTTCTCGTTCCGGCCAGGGACGGCAGGGGCCCTCGCGGTGCAGGCGAAGACGGCGACGCTGGGTGAGGCGAGCTTCACCAGCACCGTCGTCGACCAACCCGTCGCCGAGCTCCGCGCGTCACCTCCGGCGCTGGCGGTCGCCGCGGGCGCCTGCTCGCAGGCGATGACGCTCGAGGCCCTCGACGCGCAGCAGCGGCCGACGAAGGCCACCGCCTCCATCCCGGTGACGCCGACGGTCGAGAGCCCGCCCACCGCCGACGTGCGCTTTTACACCAACGCCTCGTGCACGACCGAGGGAGGGCCCGTCATCGCGGCCGGGCAGGCGAGCGCCAGCGCGTGGGTCATCGCGCAGCGGGCGGTGCTGACGAGGCTGCGCTTCTCGGGCGTAGGGGTGGCGACGGCGGCGGTCGTGAACCTCACCGTCACCGCCGGAGCTCCGGCGCGGGTCGCGTTCCAGGACCCGACGGCCTCGGTGGTGCGCTCGCTTTGCGGGACCCAGGCCGTCGAGCTGCGGGTGTTCGATGCGGTCGGCAACCCCACGGTCGCCGGCTCGGGGGGCCTCTCGGCGGCGCTGTCGGTCACCCCGGCCGGCGGCGGCACCGGCACGCTCGAGTTGTTCGACGCGCCGGGCTGCGGCGGGGCGCCCCTCGGCGGCTCGGTCACCGTGGCGGAAGGCCAGGGGTCGACGTTGCTGTACCTGCGCTCGAGTACGCCCGGGCGCTACGGCGTCACGGCGACGTACAACGGCGCGAGCACGCCGCTCGAGGTCTCGGTGAGTTCGATGGCGCCAACGGCCCTCGCGTTCCCGGCTCCCGCGACCGAGGTGGTGTCCCTCGCCGGCAGCTGCAGCCCGCCGGTGCGGGTGCAGGCGAGGGAGAGCGCGGCCCCGGGCTCGCTGTTGTCGCCGGTGCTCGCCGCCACCGTCGTCGCGCTCGACGCCACGCCCGCGGGCCGGCTCTCGTTCTTCTCGGACGCGACCTGCACCGCGGCGTTGCCCCCGGCGAACACGCTGACCATTCCACCCGGCGGGAGCGACGCAGTGTTCTACTTCCGGGGGCGCGTGACGGGCCCCGGCACCATCGACGCGACGCGCGTGTCTGGAGACCCGCTGGCGGCGACGAACCCGGACCAGCAGGTGCGCGTCGCGCCGGGGCCCACGCGGCGCTTCGCCTTCACCCCGCCGTTGGCGGTGGCGGTGACGGCGAATGACTGCACCCCGGCGTTCGGCCTTCGGGCGCTCGACGCCTTCGACAACCCGACGTTCGCCGCCCTGCCGGCGGTGACGTTGACGGCGACGCCGCAGGGCGTGGACGGGGGGGTCGGCTTCTTCACCGGCCCGGGCTGCTCCGGCCCGACGACGACGGTGCCGCTCGTGGACGGCGGCGCGACGTTCTGGGCCCGGGCCCAGGCGGCGCGCACGTACGCCCTCGACGCCATCACCTCGAGCCCTGACGCCAGCACCCGGCTGCTCGACGGAGGCAGCGGCGCTGCGGTGCTGACGGTCTCTCCGGGGACCGCCGTCGCGCTGACGGTGACGAAGCAGCCGGCGAGCCCCCTGCAGGCAGGTACGTGCACCGACATCACCGTCGAGCGCCGCGACACCTTCGGGAACCCTGCGCCAGGCGGAGCCCTGACCCTCTCGGTCTCGGCGGCGAACGGCGCCGTGCTGACGATTCACAACGACCTGGCCGGTTGCACCAACCGCACGCCCGCCTCGGGCCTGCAGTTTGCGGGCGGCGCCACCTCCACCACCTTCTTCGTCCGGGGCGTTCAGGCGAACCCCACGACGGTGACGGTGAGCGCGACGGGCCTGGGCACGGTGACGACCAACCCGGTCACCGTGACGCCGGGCGTGGCGACGCAGCTGCAGTTCACGACGGCACCCCCAATGAGGGTGACCGCTGGCAGCTGCACCCTCGTCACCGTTCGCCGCTTCGACGCCGATGGGAACCTGACGCCCCTGCCAGGGAGCTTCGCCGGCAGCCTCACGACGTCGGGCCCGGGCGCCACGAACCTCAGCCTCGGCAGCACCTGCACGCCCCCCCCCTCGGCGATGAGCTCGACCGCGCAGCTGACCTTCGACACGTCGGACACCGTGGTCTTCTCCTTCGTGCCCCGGGCGGCCGACTCCCTGACGTTCACTGCGAACGGCCCGGGCCTGACCACCGCCGTCACGGCGTCGACCACGGTCGATCCCGCCGCGCTGGCCTCGCTCCGCTTCGTCGGCCCCCCGACCAGCGCGCAGGTCGCTGGCGCCTGTGTTCCGCTTTCGCTCGAGGCTGTCGACGCCTTCGCGAACCGCGTCTCGACCGTTGTCGCGGGGGTCACCTTGAGCTCGACGGCCGCGGGCACCTTCTTCACGTCGAACGCCTGCACGGGCTCGTCGACCACCTCCGTCACCGTCCCGGCGAACGCCCCCGTCACCTTCTTCTTCAGGCCGGCGGCGGCCATCCTGCACAGCGTGACGGCAGCGCTGACGAGTCCGGCGCTCGCTACCTCGACCTCCTTCACGGTCACCCCGGGCCCCGCCGGCGCGCTGGCGGTGACGAAGCAGCCAGCGAGCCCCCTGCCGGCAGGTACGTGCACCGACATCACCGTCGAGCGCCGCGACACCTTCGGGAACCCTGCGCCAGGCGGAGTCCTGGCCCTCTCGGCCTCGGCGGCGAACGGCGCCGTGCTGACGATTCACAACGACGCGACCGGTTGCGCCAACCGCACGCCCGCCTCGGTCCTGCAGTTTGCGGCCAACTCCGCCACCGCCACCTTCTTCGTCCGGGGCCTCCAGGCGAACCCCACGACGGTGTCGGTGAGCGCGACGGGCCTGGGCACGGTGACGACCAACCCGGTCACCGTGACGCCGGGCGTGGCGCGGCGCTTCGAGTTCAGTCCGGCCATTCCCATGACGTCGATGGTGGACAGCTGCACCGTCATCACCGTGCGACGGCGTGACGACGAGAACAACCTCACCACGCTCCCGGCCAACCTCACGGGGACCGTCACGGCGGCTGACAGCATCGCCAACCTGAGGCTCGGCGCCACCTGCACACCGACGGCCCCAGCGACGGTGGCGACCACGACGGCGCTGACCTTCGGCACGACGGACTCGGCCACCTTCGCCTTCGTGCCACGCACGGTGGGAACGCTCTCCTTCACCGCGTCGGGCATGGGCATCACCACCAACGCCACCGGCTCGACGACGGTCGGCGCCGGCGCGCTCGCCTCGGTCCGCTTCGTCACCCCCCCCACCGGCCTGCAGGTCGCGGGCGCCTGCATCGCCCTGACGCTCGAGGCCCTCGACGTCGGCGACAACCGCATCTCGACTGCCCTCACGGGCGTCACCTTGAGCTCGACGGCCGCGGGCACCTTCTTCACGTCGAACGCCTGCACGGGCTCGCCGACCCCCTCCGTCACCGTCCCGGCGAACGCCCCCGTCTCCTTCGGCTTCCGGCCGACGGCGGCCGCCACGCACATCGTGTCCGCGGACCCACCAGGGGCCGTCCCGGCCGGCACGGCCATGTTCACGGTCACCCCGGGGACCGCGACGGCCCTCACGCGCAGCCCGGCCTTCACAGCGAACACCGCGGCGGACACCTGCGTCACCTTCACGCTGACCCGCACCGACGCCTCCAGCAACCCGACGACCGTCGGCGGAGCCCTGCCCGTCACCGTGACGCTCTCGGGTGCCGCGAGCCTGGGTCCCCAGGGGGCGCAGGTGTTCGCCTCGGCGGGGTCGTGCATGGGCCCCGACTCACCGTCGCCCGCGACGGTGACGATTCCCGACCTGGCGCAGACGGCGGTGTTCAGCGTCAAGGGGCGCGTCACCGGCGCGCTGACGATGAACCTCGGGTCGGCGCTGGCCTCGAACCCGCCGGCCACGTCGACGACGGTCGTCGCCGGCCCCCTGTCGGCGCTGGCCTTCACCACCACGCCGCCTTCGACGGCATCGGTCGTGAGCTGCAACGCCGTCACGCTCGAAGGTCGCGACGTGTACGGCAACCCCACGTCCCTCACCTCGAGCATCACGCTGTCGACGACGCCGGCGATGAGGGCCGCTTTTCACCTGACCCCGGATTGCTCGGGCGTCTCGAACGACTTCATCGCTGCGCCGAACACACCGACGGTGGTCTTCCGGCTGAAGCCCATCCAGACGGGCACCGGCGTGCAGCTTCAAGCGACGAGCGGCGGCGCCACGACGTCGCAGCTGTGGAACTTCACCCCGGCGCCGACGGGGGTGCGCTTCAAGTCTCCGACACCGCCGGTCACCCGCCTGGCGTGCTCGGGCCCCTTCATCGTCGAGCCGGTGCAGTCGGGCACCACGGTTCCCTCGGGCGAGGTGCGCACCGTCAGCCTCAGCACCACCATGGGCGCGGCGGTGCAGTGGTTCTCGGACAGCCTGTGCACCACGCCCAGCGCGACCGCCTCCATGGCAGCGACGGACACCGAGACGCCCCCACGCTACCTGGTGGCCACCGACACCATGGCCGTCACGGTGAAGGCCGAGGCGCCGGGCCTGGCGCCAGACTTCGTGAGCTTCACGCCCTCGGGCAACCTCGGCACGTTGGGGCTCACCGTCACGACGACGTCACCCGAGCTCGAGTTCCGCTCGTGCCTGCCGCTGACGGTGACGCGCACGTTGGCGGGCGCGCCCTTCGCCGGCACCTTCACCACCACGGCCACCCTCTCGAAGGCCGGCATCGGCCAGACGGGCGTGACGCTCCACTCGACCAGCGCGTGCACCGGCGCCGAGGTGACGAACGTTCAGATTCCGAGCGGGCAGAGCAGCGTCACCGTCTACGCCGCGGGGCGCTCCGCCGAGCGTCAGGGACCGGGGCCCTTCACCGTCGCGACGGCGAGCGTGACCGCGACCGACCAGGCGAGCACCGGGTTCGGTTCCGGCTCCGTGAACGTCAACGTGCACCCCGCCGTGCGCCGGGGGAACTGCACCATCGCGAACGGCCAGACGGTTTCGACGGCGGGCTCGAGCCAGCGCTGTACGATTCAACCAGCGCTGCCCACGGGCGCGCTCGGCCGCAGCTTCTTCACCTTCCAGGCCGTCGTCGACAACGCCCCGAACACTCCGGGGTCGGCGGGGGTCACCTGCGCGCTCAACGGCGCGGCGACGGAGCTCATCTGCTCGAGGGGCGGCAACAACGAGGTTGCCCGAATTGAATGGCAGCTCGTCTCGATGGCGGTGGGGCTGCAGGTGGCGCACTTCGAGGCCTCCGTGAGCACACCTTCGCAGGCAATCTATACCGTCGACATCAGCTCGGCTGGGCTGTCGACCCTCGATGGTGCCTTCCTGCTGTTCGGCGTGCAGACCGAGGGCAGCAACTTCAACTCCAATGACACCATCAGCGCCGAGTTCACCTCACCGACGACCGTCACGCTCCGTCAGCCGGTCGATCCGCAACCTGTGGATCTCAGCTACAGCCTTCAGGTGGTACGCTTGACGGGGACGACGGTGACCCGCGGCTCGAGCGCCGGAGTGGGCCTCTCGTTCTCGGTCACGCCCACCAGCGCCGCTCCGGGAGGCACCACCTCGGCCCTCCTCTATTCACAGCGACTGACAAGCGCTTCGCCGCCGAACTCCGACGCCATCTGCAAGTACCGGTTGCGAGGCGTGCTCTCGGGTGGCCCGACGCTCACCTTCAGCCGAGGCGCTGGAAACACGGCCGCGCCCTGTTCGAACGCAGACTTCGCCGCCGTCACTTGGGAGCGGCTCTCGTTTCCCTCGTCCGTCGCGACCGTCCAGGAGTTCCCAACCGTCACCATCAACGGCATCACCACGACGAGCGCCACGCAGTCCATCACCGGCCCCCTCGACCGGACGTGGAGCTTCCTCGGCGGCCAGGGCACGGGCGGCCAGTCGGGCGGCGAGACGAACCGCACCATTGACGACCGGGTCGGCTACTCGCAGGCGCGCATCACCATCACGGCCTCGGACACGCTCACCCTCGTCCGGGGCGGCAACAACAGCACCAACTCGACCTTCGGGCTCTTCGTGGTGACCTTCCCGCAATAGCCCTGGCCTCGCGCATCGGCTGGGTGCGTCTGCGCGACGGGCCGGGTACAACCGCGCACCCATGAGCGACACGGTGGAGGGCGGGAGCCCGCAGGACGACCTGAAGGCCGTCGAGGCGCTGGCGAAGGCGCGCGCGGCGGTGCTGGAGCAAATCGACAAGCGGGTCGTCGGCCAGCGCGAGGTGGTCGACCACCTGCTCATCGCTCTCTTCTCTCGGGGGCACTGCCTCTTCGTCGGAGTGCCGGGGCTGGCGAAGACGCTCCTCATCTCGACGCTGGCCGAGGTGTTGGCGCTGTCGTTCAACCGGGTGCAGTTCACGCCCGACCTGATGCCGAGCGACATCACGGGCACCGACATTCTCGAAGAGGACCGGGCGACGGGGCGCCGGGAGCTGCGCTTCCTGAAGGGCCCGCTCTTCGCCAACATCGTGCTGGCCGACGAGGTGAACCGCACGCCGCCGAAGACGCAGGCGGCGCTGCTGCAGGCGATGCAGGAGTCCCGCGTCACCGCCTCGGGGCGCACCTGGCCGCTCGAGCCGCCCTTCCTCGTCTTCGCGACGCAGAACCCCATCGAGCAGGAGGGCACGTACCCGCTGCCCGAGGCGCAGCTCGACCGCTTCATGTTCTACGTCGACGTGGGCTACCCGACCGCCGAGGAGGAGCTGCGCATCGTCAAGCAGACGACGAGCGGCATGACGGCCACGCTGTCGAAGGTGCTGTCGCCGCACGAGATTCTGGCGCTGCAGGACCTGGTGCGCCGGGTGCCGGTGCCGGACCACGTGGTGAAGTACGCGGTGGACCTGGTGCGCGCCACGCGACCGAGGGAGCCGGGGGCCTTCGACTTCGTCGCCCGAAACGTCTCGTGGGGCGCCGGCCCGCGCGCGAGCCAATACCTCGTCATCGGCGCCAAGGCGCGGGCGGTGCTGTCGGGCCGCTTCGCCGCCTCGGTCGAGGACGTTCGGGCGCTCGCGCGGCCAGTGCTGCGCCACCGGGTGCTGCCGAACTTCACCGCCGAGTCGGAAGGCCTGACGTCGGTGAAGCTCATCGACGGCATCCTCGAGCGCGTGAAGGCCTGACCGGGCGAAGGCCCGCGCGCTCCACCCGCCGGGCCCGAAGCTGCACGCGCGCGACCCGGCGCCACCACGCCTGACTCGACGGTTCGCCCGGGCGTGACGTGGCGAAGGAAGAGGTTTCCGCGAGACGCTTGTCAGGCCTCTCGAGGGCGAAGGACGCTGACCGGCGCCCGCGCGCGCCCGGCGGCCGAGCCGGCCAAGGCCACCCCATCCCGAGCCACCTCGGGCCGCTCGCACCGCCCCTCGAGCGAGGCTCACCGCCCAGGGCGCGCGCGGGCCCATCGACCGAGCCGGCCAGAGCCACCCCATCCCGAGCCATCTCGGACCGCTCGCACCGCCCCTCGAGTGAGGCTCACCGCCCAGGGCGCGCGCGGGCCCATCGACCGAGCCGGCCAAAGCTGCCCCATCCCGAGCCACGTCGGACCGCTCGCACCGCCCCTCGAGTGAGGCTCACCGCCCAGGGCGCGCGCGGGCCCATCGGCCGAGCCGGCCAAGGCTGCCCCGCCCCGAGCAACTCACCCCGCTCCCACC
>JADCJJ010000288.1 GCA_020247085.1 Myxococcaceae bacterium
AGCGCGGGTGGCATGGACGCGGGCGGCATGGACGCGGGCGGCATGGACGCGGGCGGCATGGACGCGGGCGGCATGGACGCGGGCAGCATGGACGCGGGCAGCATGGACGCGGGCGGCATGGACGCGGGCGGCATGGACGCGGGCGGCATGGACGCGGGTGGCATGGACGCGGGCGGCATGGACGCGGGCGGCATGGACGCGGGCGGCGTGGACGCGGGCGGCGCGCCGGTGGCCCTCATCGACGTACCACCGTTCGTCATGCCGAACGCATCGTTCACGCTGTCCGGGCAACGGTCCACCGGCGCCCGCCCACTCACGTTCACCTGGTCTCAAGACGCCGGCATCCCCGTCGCCATCCCCGGCAACGGTACGCCGCTCGCAGCGACGCCGGTGCTGACGGCGCCGTCCTCGCCCACCCTGCTCAAGTTCACGCTCGTGGTGACTGACCCGGGCGGCCAGCACAGCCAGCCCACCTCAGTGCTCCTGCCGGTCGCCTCTCCCCCGACGGCTGTCATCAGCCAGGGCGCGCCGTCGACCGCGTATGCCTTGCAGCGGGTGGTGCTGAGCGGCAACTCCAGCAGCGACCCGAACGGCGCCGGTATCGCCTCGTGGGAGTGGGCCGTCAGTCCCGTGTCCATCACGGCGACGCCGCTCGGCAGCGGCGACCGACTGCAGCTCGACATGCCGCCCGCCGTCGGTACGTCTACGGTCGTGACGGTGACGCTGTCGGTCGTGAACGGGCTCCTGCTGCGGAGCGCGCCCGTGTCCTTCAGCTTCACGCTCACCTCACAGCCCGCCCCGACCTGGACGCTCGACCCCGGAGCGACGCGCACCGTCGGGAGCGGCGAGACCGTCGTGTTGTCTGCGCTCGCCGATTCGCCCGTCTCTGGCGCCACCTTCACCTACGCCTGGTCGCCGGGCAGCGATGGCCCCGATGGTGGCCCGCCCGACTGGCAGCTCGGCAACCCCGCGACCCAGACGACCGCCTTCATCGCGCCCAGGGTCGATGGGCCCACGCCCCGCCTGCTGCCGTTCACCGTCACGGCCACCGAGACGACGGGGGTCCTCTCGCCGACCTCGAGGAGCGCAACCGTCATCGTGAGCGTCATCGACCGGCGTCCGCCGACGCTGCTCCGCTCTTCCATCTCGACAGGCACCCAGGGCGAGCTCAGCGGGTGGCTGCTCTTCGACGAGCCCATCGAGCCGTCGTCCGTCGATGGCAACACGCTCTCACTCACAGCGGCGGCCGGCTCTCCGCCTGCCTCCATCATCCACCGGAGCGTCAACGGCGCGCGCGTCTCGTTCGGGTTCGACCGGCCCCTGGGCACGGGCTTCATGTACACGCTCAACGTCGGGTTCCTCACCGACCGGGCGCCGGCGCCCACCAACGTGTACGCCGGCAGGGGCCCGGTGCCCTTCTTTCCAGCGAGGCGCTGGACCGAGGCGTGGAAGAGCGCGGCGTCGTCGACGACCGAGCCGTGGCCAGGCCTCGTCGTTCGGCGCCCCAGCGGCGCAGGCCCCGCGGAGGTCTTCGTGTTCGCCCGCGACGATGGGGCGACCTGGTTTGGGGCTCCCTTCGACCCGACCCGCTGCGCGCTGCCCCCGTGCATCATCTCGACCGACGTCACCGCGCCGGCCGTAGCGCTGACGGGCCCGCTCCCCCGTGGTCACAAGGGCACGCTCGTTGACGGACGGCCGGTCGCCACGCTGCAGCTCGCCGACCCGCAGGGCACCCCCGGTGTCGCGTACCGCTACGAGACCCCGGGTGGGTGGCAGGTGCTCCCGCCACCGCCGGGTCTCGTCTTCACCACAGCGCCCGGCACGGTGGCTCACGCCATTCAGGTCGACGATGGCGGCGTGAAGTTGACGGCGCTCAGCGGAGGCGCCTGGGTCACCCAGGCGGTGGTGACGACCGACCCAGACTTCCTCAACGGTCCGACGGCCGACCCGCTGTTCTCGATGGTCCAGGCGACCGCCTCGCGGCCCGGCGGGTTCTTCGTCGCGGCGCGCAGCTCGACGAGCGGCAACGGCCGGGTCTTCTTCCCGAGCGGAGGCTCGAGCTGGTGGTTGTCCACCCAGCTCATCCCCGGCGGCAGCGACCCGGTGGTGGACGTGCGGAGCGCCATGACGGGCTTCAGCGCCGGCCTCCTCGTCGCGCAGCGGCAGAGCGGCGCCGTCGAGATGCAGTGCGAAGGCGCGGGCACCTGCGGCACGAACGGCTACTTCACCTCGGTGAGCGCGTTCGACCTCGTGCCGGCGGCGAACGCCGCGGTCTACTTCGTCACGGCGTCCGCGGGCGCCATCGAGCTGTGGCTCGGCGGAACCCAGTCGCCCCCCACCCGCCTGCCCGGCCCGCTCCGCGGCGGCATGCCCTCGACGGTCTTGAACGACGACCCGGCCTGCTTCGCCCATCGCCCCGAGGTGACGATGTTCGAGGGGGTCCTGTACGTCGCCTGGCAGGAGCGCTGCGGTGCAGGGCCCTGGCGCGTCTTCGTGCGCGCCCTCGAGTGAGCCGGGCCGCACGCCGCGAGGTGGCGGTGTCGTTCGCGCGGGACGATTTCCGGCGAGGCCCGAATCGTCGATGCTGCGGGCTCGTGTTCTTCCCGATTCGGTGGCTCAGGCGGCGGTGGTGGTCCAGGCAGCCGTTTCCGCCCGCGTGGGAGCCCCTGCTCGCGAAGCACTTTCCGTTCGAGGCGACGCTCTCCGAAGAGCAGCGCGCGCGCTTTCGCAGGCACCTCCACGTCTTCGCCAGGGAGAAGGACTTCGTGGGCGCCAAGGGCCTGACGGTCACCGAGGAGATGCGCGTCGTCGTGGCTGGCGCGGCGGCGCGGCTCGCGAGGAACCTGTCACTCGACGTGTACGACGCGATGATGACGGTGGTGTTGACCGCGGGCGCCTGGGAGCGGGACGGCGGCACGATTCTCGGTGAGGCCCACCGCTGGGGCCAGGTGGTGCTCTCGTGGGACTCGGTGCGGCAGGGTCTCAAGAACCCCTTCGATGGCCACGACGTCGCGCTGCACGAGTTCGCCCACGTGCTCGACCTCACCGACGGACGCTTCGACGGAACACCAGAGATGGCCACGTTCTCGGCGCTGCACGCGTGGGCCGACGTCTTCTCGAAGCAGTACTTCGCGCTGCGGAGGTCGCCAGACCGCGACTCGGTGCTGCGGGCCTACGGGGCCACCAACGAGGCCGAGTTCTTCGCGGTGGCCACCGAGGCGTTCTTCGAGAAGCCGAGGCAGCTGAAGCAGAAGCACCCGGCGCTCTACGGTGAACTCCAGCGCTACTACGGCGCTGACCCCGCATAGCCCGCGCCCGACGCGTCGACGCGGCGCGCGAGCTTGACGGGAGACCTGCACCGCGGGGCGAGGCCGAGCGGCGCGCGTTCGAGGCGTCCGCGCGTGCCGACGTCGTTGCCGCCGACGTCAGCAGGTCGCGCTGCACCGCGGTGACGTCGTCACGGCGGCGCTGGCCATTTGCGCCCCGCCGAGGAGCCGAGGCGAGGGGGGCGCCGTCGGCAGTGAGGAGGGTGCGCCCCGGCGAGCGGTCTCGGGGGCTGACGCTGGGCGTGAGCGGCGTTCCGTGGGCGAGGGGCGTGGGCTACATGCGCGCTCCGTGAGCCACCACCCCCCGGAGCGCCGCGCTGGACCCGTCGGGCGAGGTGACGCCGGCGGCGCAGCGGTGGCCCGATGAGCCAGGCGCGCGCGTTCGGGCTCTGGTCGGGCATGGGCCTCGTGGTGGCGAACATGGTGGGCGCGGGGGTGTTTCTGTCGACGGGCTTCATGGCGCAGTCGATGGGGCCGGGGACGATTCTGCTCGCGTGGGTCGTTGGCGGCGTGCTGGCGCTGGCGGGGGCGCGGGCGTACGCCGAGGTGGCGCGCCTCGTGCCGGCGGGCGGAGGCGAGTACCGCTACGTCGGCACATTGTTGCACCCGGCGCTCGGGTACGTGGCCGGCTGGGGCTCGTTGCTGGTGGGCTTCTCGGCGCCCATCGCCCTCGACGCCCTGGCGGCGGGGGCGTTCGTCCGGGTGCTGTTCCCTGCGCTCGAGCCGCGCGTCGTCGGCGGGGCGCTCATCGTCGCGCTGACGCTGCTGCACGCCGTCGGCCTGCACCTGTCGGCGCGGGTGCAGAACGGGCTGGTGGTGGTGAAGGGCCTGCTGCTGCTGGGCTTCGTGGCCGTGGGCCTGACGCAGGGCTCGACGTCGTGGCCGACGTGGGCGCCGCCGTCGACGGACGGAGAGACGCTGTCGGGCTTCGCGTCGAGCCTCTTCTACATCGCCTTCGCCTACTCGGGCTGGAACGCGGCCGTGTACGCAGCCGACGACTTCCGCGACCCCGAGCGCACCGTGCCGCGCGCGATGGTGCTGGGCTGCGGCGCGGTGATGGCGCTGTACGTCGTCGTCAACTTCATCTTCGTGGCCAACCTCACGCCCGAGCAGGGCACCGTCGTCTTCCGCTACGACGCCTTCACGTCGGGAGCGGGGCAGTTCGAGCAGGTGACGCTGGGGCAGGCGGTGATGGCGCAGCTGCTCGGCGCCGGGGCGGCGAAGGTGATGAGCGCGGTGACGGTGGTGCTGTTCGTCTCGGCCATCAGCGCGATGACCTTCGTCGGGCCGCGGGTGACGGCGGTGATGGCGCGCGACGGGGTGCTGCCCCGGGTGTTCGCCGGGCGCGAGGGGCAGGCCCCCACCGGCGCGGTGTTGCTGCAGGGCGCGCTGTCGCTGCTGGTGCTCTTCACGCACGAGCTGCGCACGGTGCTGGCGAACGTCGGCGCGATTCTGGTGCTGTTCGCGGCGATGACGGTGGTGGGCCTGTTCCGCCTGTCGGTGCGCCCGCTCGATGGCCGGCGGCCTTCGGCGATGGGGCTGGCGGCGGCGCTGGTGTACTTCGTCACCTCGGCGTGGATGTTGACGGTGGGGTTCTCTTCGTCCGGGCGGCTGTTGGTGAAGCTGGGGACGAACGCGGACGCGGGGCTCGACGCGACGCTCTCGGCGCTGGCAGCGCTCGAGGTGCCGGTCGGTGGCGGCGGGCTCTACGCGGTCCCGAGCCTCGGGCTCTGGCTCGGCGTCATCTTCGGGGCGGGGCTGGTGGGCTGGGCGGTGACGCGGGTGCTGAAGGCCCGCCTCGGCGCGTGAGCCTCGGGGCTCTCGGGCCCTTGCCCCGAGGCACCGCCTGGGAAGCCCCCGCGGGCTTCTCGGCCCTCCCGGCGCTCACCGGGGACGCGCTCGTTCCAGACGATGGCGCGGGCGGCTCGTTCTCGAAGACCGCCCGCCGCGTCGGGGAGGGCGACGGCGACGCGCTGGTGAAGCCAGCTCGACCGGCGCGAACCGTCATCGAACGTCACGCCGACGATGTCCGGGCGGTGCGGATGTCGCTCGAGAACGCCGGCGCGCGCTCTCCCGAGGCGACGTCCACCACTGCCGTCGGCGCTCCCTGCGCTTCCGGCTGAGGCAGCACGCCAAAGGGAGGGGTGCCGCGACGCCGACGCCGGCCACCCGCGGGTGACGGCAGCGCGCTGCCTCTCCTCGAGCCCGGCTCACTCATCAAGGAACCCACACCGGGTCTCAGGCGCAACGAGCAGCGCGTCGCGCGACTGCAGCAGCGACATCGGCGCGGCGTGGTGCTGCGCGCCACACGCCTCGAACAGCGGCTCGGCGCCCCCTGGACGAGCGCGTCGGCCTCATCGAACACCACCTCGCCGAGCGGCGTGAGCCCCACGCGGACGTCCGAGGCCGCGTCGCCCACCTGCCAGCGCTGAAGGCGCCTACGGGCCTCGACCCCCGAAAGGACGCGGGGAACGAGCTGCCGACTTACCCCGGACGTCCTCCCGAGCGTCGCGGGTATTCGAGCGAGCCCGGACCCGAGGAGCGCGGGGGAGGGCGTGCTCTCGTACGGAGCGCTGGAGCCTGACGAGCGGCTCCGCCAGGTGCCCGCGGCACCGCCGCTGAACGTGCGCCATGCGCATGAGCGCGCGGTGATGGGCTGCCGGGCCCTGCCCCTCGTGCGCGAGGTGCCTGAGTTCGCGCGCGCTGCAGCTCGGGCGGCGCTGCCCTCTCTCACACGGGGCTGACCTCGATGGCGCGTAGGAGAACAGGCCGGGGGGGGCAGAGGGTCTCGGCAGCGGGTCGGCACGACCGGCACCTCGAGGAAGGTCAGCGCCTCTGGTCACTTCGCCGCCTCGGTCCCGGCGGCCCGGTCCGCCCTCTCACGTCCTGCGCCCCGACCACGCGCACGGCCCGGACCCTGCTCCCCACCGGGCATACTCAACTTCCTCGTGTGGTGCCTCGCGCTCACTGGAGCGCCTGCGGCATGAGCGGTCCGTTTGACGCCTGCGGCGTTCCACTCGGGACGTCATGGTCAGGTGAACTCCAGGGCCTCAGCTCCGAGGGCCTCCCGGCCGCTCGAGCCGCCGCCTCCCAGGCGGGCGCAGGAGGGCTCATCGACGTGCCTCCCCGACGCAGGCAGTGCCCCCCATGCGTGCCGACGGCTCGTCGGCCGTCCGTACTCCGGGGGCAGCTGCAACGAGGGGTACGTGGGCTGCTACGTCTGGGTGCAGGAGGACCGCGTCGTCGGGAGAGCAGGCGTCTGCTGGAACTGACGTCGGCGCCCTGACACGACGACCGCGGCAACGGGAGCCCGCAGGTCAACGACAAGGGGAATCCGGTTCACAGCGTGCGCTCGGGCGTCCTCCGGCTGGAGCCGGGCGCGACGCGCACGGTGCCCCTCGACCTCGCGGGCAACCGCAGCGCGCCGTCGAGTCCGGTGGCCGTCACCCCACCCGAGCCGAAGCGGCACCGGCGCAGCGCCTCGACAGACGGGTGAGCTTCGCCTGGCCGCGCCCGGGCCGGCTGCGTAGACTCTCGTCGATGGCTTGCGACGAACCCCTCGCGCCTGCCGCAGCGGCTCCGACGCCCGGAACCCGCTCCCACCGCACGCCCTCGCTGCGGCTCGCGCTGCTGGCCTTCGCCCTCACTGGCGCCTGCGAGGGCCGCTCCCCGCTGCCGTCCCCCGACCCCGACGCCGGCGCGAGCGACGACGTGGGCGCGCCTTGGCCCGACGCGGGCACCAGCGACGCCGGCGAGGGCGGCCCGGTGTCGGCAGACGAGCTCGACGTCTTCACGCGCGAGGTGTGGCAGCCGCTGCGCACCGACTGCGTCGCCTGCCACCAGTCGGTGCGCGCCTTCGCCAACGATGACGCCCACGTCGCCCGTGACGTCGCCCTGCCGCTCGTGCGCTTCGACGCGCCCGCCGACTCACGCCTCGCCGTGCGCTCCGAGAACGAGCACTGCGGAGTCCCCGCCTGCGCTCCCGGCAGCGGCCGCCGGGCCCGGCTGGCCGAGGGCATTCGCCGCTGGGGCCTGGCGCGAGCCGCCCGGCCCGACGCCGGAGGCCCCGCCGACGCCGGCCCACCACCCCCGCCCGACTACACCGAGTTCCTGCAGTGCTCGCCGGCCCGCCGCGGCTCCGACGACGTCGCCCGCCGCCTCACCCGCGCCCAGTACGTCAACACCCTGCTGGCGGCGTTCAACGAGCCCGCGCTGCTGGGCCTCAACTCGCGCGCCGCCGTGCTGCACGAGCGCACCTGGACGGGCGCCCTGGTCGCCGCGGTCGGCCAGCTTCCCGAAGACGGAGAGCCCCACCACCTCGCCCGCGAAGACGCCCGCCTGTCCGACACCCACCTCGAGGGCCTGCTCGCCGTCGCCCAGGCCGCCAGCGACTACTACGCCAACCAGCCCGCGCGCCTGGCGGGCCTCGGCGGCCCCTGCCTCACCGACGCCGCCCCCACCGAGGCCTGCGTGCGGGGCTTCATTCAGTCGTTCCTCGGCCGCCGCCTGCTGTCGCGCCCCCTCGCCACCACCGAGGTCGACGACTGGTTCCAGCGCTACGCCGCCGGCGCCGGGCCGCCGCGCGAGCGCCTGCTCGAGCTGCTGCGCGCCTTCCTGCTCCACCCCGAGCTCGTCCTCGGCCTCACCTGGCAGGGCCCGCTCGTCGCCGGCACCACCGACGAGCAGGCCCTGACGCCCTTCGAGTTCGCCCGCCGCCTCGCCTGGCACTACACCGACGCGCCCCCCGGCCCGCAGCTCTACGCCGACGCCCTCTCCGGCGCCCTGGTCGCCGACGCCGGCGTGCTCGAGGCCCACCTCGACGCCTTCGTCGCCGGGAACACGGGTACCTTCCGCTTTCCCCTCGCGGCGCACCACTTCACCTTCTACTCGTTCCTCGAGCAGTGGCTCGACACGCGCACCTTCCGCGGCTTCCCCTCGGGCGCCCTCGCCGCCGCGGCCTTCCCAGGCTTCAACTTCCAGGCGGGCAACGAGAACTGGTACGCCGAAGCCCAGGACGAGCTCTACGGCTTCGCCTTCCGCCAGGTCTTCGTCGAGCGCGGCCGGTACGCCGACTTCTTCACCGACACCCGCGGCGAGGCAGGCCCCTTCACTTCGCGGCTCTACGGCGTGCCGGCGGGCCTGCGCGACCTCGGCCCCGCGCGCCCCGGCGTGCTGTCGCGCGTCGGCTTCCTCGCCTCGGGCGAGGTGTACCCGAACCACATCATCTTCGGCGTGCGCGTGCTGCGGAACGTGTTGTGCCAGCCCCTGCCGGCGCCCGACCCGGGGGTGCTGCCGGACAACTTCCGCGACCTCGGGCTGCGCGACGCGCACCCCACGTGGACGACGCGGCAGTTCGTCGCCCAGCAGACCAGCGCGCCCGCCTGCCAGGCCTGCCACCAGCGCATCAACCCCATCGGCGCCACCATCAGCCGCTTCGACGGCGCCGGCGGCTTCGACCGCAGTCAGGGCGTCGAGCGCATCTGGAGCACCTCGGGCCCGCCGCTGGTCGTCGGCACCCCCGCCCTCGACGACGCCGCCCGCGTCACCCTCGACGGCCAACCGCGCGACGTCGTCGGCTTGCCGGGCCTCGCGCAGGCCATCGCCGCCAGCGACGAGGGCCCGCTGTGCCTCGCCCGCACCGCCTTCACCTTCGCCTTCCGCCGGCCGCCGACGCCGGCCGACGCCTGCACGCTGGTGCCGCTGACGAGCGCCGCGCGCAGCCGCTCCATGGCCGAGCTGTGGAAGGGCGTCGGCCGCAGCCCGGCGTTCCGCGCTCGCCACATCACCCCGAGGAGCCCATGACGCGGGTCCACACGTGCCTCCGCAGCCGGCGGCAGGTCCTCACTGTGTCCGGCGCGACGCTGGCGCTGCCCTTCCTCGCGTCGCTCCTGCCGCGGCGCGCCCGCGCCAACCCGGTGACGATGCCGGCGGCCGTCGTCTCCATCGCGCTGCGGAACGGGCAGTTCGCCCGCGACTTCGCCACGCACACGCCGGCGGCGGCGCTGCAGCCGGTGAGCGACCCCGCGCAGCCCTGGGCCACCATTCGCGCCGCGCCGCTTTCGAGCGCGCCCGGAGGCCACGTCAACGACGTCTTCACCGCGGCCATCGTCGGCCCTTACCGGGGCCACCTGCTGCACCTCGACGGGCTCGACCACGTCAACCCACTGGGCCACGCCGACTCACAGCTCGGCTTCGTCGGCGGCAACGCCAGCTTCGACCAGCTCGCCGCGGCGGCGCACCAGACGCGCGGGGTGAGCGCCCCCCTCGCCTCGCTCGAGCTGACGAACCCCGGCCCCCTCGGCGCCCACACCGCCAGCTTCCGGCGCGGGCCCGACGGCCGCGTCTCGCAACTGCCGGCGCTGGTGCAGCCGGCGGCCATCTTCGACCGCCTCTTCGGCCTCTCGGACCCTTCGGCGCGGAGCTCGGCGCGGCGCTCCCTCGACGCGGCGGCGGCCGAGGCGGACCGCCTGCAGCGCACCGTGCTGTCGAGGAGCGACGCCGAGGTGCTGGGCCGCTACATGGCCGGCCTGCGCGACGTCGCCGCCCGCCTCGCCGCGCGCCCGCCCCTGGCCTGCGCGCCCGGCGCCCGCCCCCCCGACGGCGTCACCGACCTCGCGCAGCTGGCCGACCTGCAGACGTCCCTCGCGGCGCTGGCGGTGAGCTGCGGCGTGCGCACGGTGAGCCTCTACGTGCAGACGGCGCGGCTGCCCGACGGCCGCACCTACGACGCCCAGTGGTGGCACAACGAATCGCACGCCGAGGCGCCGAGCGTGCCCACCTTCCTCCAGGCGCAGCGGTGGGTCGCCGACGCCTACTTCATGGCCATGGTGCGAAAGCTCGACCAGCTCGGCGCGCTCGAGCGGTCCGTCGTCTTCATGAACAACGACGTCTCGTCGGGGCGGCTGCACAACAACGAGAACCAGCCGGTGATGCTGGCGGCCGGCGCCTCGGTGCCCGGCCTCAAGCAGCGGGGCGTCTACGTCAGCTACCAGCGGCGCGCGCCGGGCCTCGCGGTGCCGCAGACGCAGGACTTCGCGGGGCTGCTGGTGACGCAGCTGTTCAACACCCTGCTGGCGGTCCAGGGGCTGTCGGCCGGCGAGGTGGCGCTCCCCGGCGAAGCGGGCTTCGGCAGCACCCGCTTCACCACGGCCGAGCGGCGCGCGCGCTACCAGGCGGTGCTGCCCGGCGCCGGCCTGGCGTTGCCGTGGGTCGCCTGAAGACGGGCGGCGGCGCCCGGCCCCGGGCTGCTATGGTGCGGCGACGTGTCGACGCGTGACGGACGAGCCCGGGCCCCGACGAAGCGCCTCGACGCGCGCCCCTTCTGGGAGGCGACCGACGACGAGCCGCTCGCCCAGACGGCCGAGGTGGGCGACGCGCCCCTGGTGCCGACGCGCTTCGACGGGCTGGTGGTGGGCGAGGTGCTCGGCGAGGGCGCCACGGCCATCGTCTACGCCGCGACGGACACGGCCGGGCGGGCCCTGGCGCTGAAGGTGCTCCTCGGCAACGGCGACGGGTGGGAGGCCCTCTCGGGTGAGGCGCGCGCGATGGCCGCCGTGCGGCACCCGGCGATTCCGCGCGTCGAGCGCGTCACGGCGCTGCCCTCGGGCCGGCCCTGCCTCGTCATGGAGCAGGTCGACGGCCGGCCGCTCGACGAGGTGCTGCACCGCGAGGGGCCGCTGCCGTGGAGCCGGGTGAAGGCGCTGCTGGGCGCGCTGCTCGACGCGCTCGCGGCGCTCCACGCGCGAGGCCTGGTGCACCGCGACGTGAAGCCCGGGAACCTGCTGGTGCGGCCCGCGCCGCCGGGGCTGGCGCTCGTCGACTTCGGCATCGCCCGGCCGCTGCGCGGGGGTCGTGTCGACCCGACGACGGCGCACGTCGTGCGCGGCACGCTCGAGTACATGTCACCGGAGCAGCTGGCCGGCGGCAGCCTCGACGCGCGGTCGGACCTGTTCTCGGCGGGGGTGGTGGCTTTCGAGGCCGTCACCGGCGCGCAGCCCTGGCCCGGCGCCGGGGCGACCCTCACCGAGCGCCGGCAGGCGATGGGCCAGCGCGCGGCGCCGGCGCGGCCGAGGCAGGTGCCCGCGGCCGACTTCGCCGTGCTGGCGCAGTTGCTGGCGCTCGACCCGCGAGCGCGGCCGGCGTCGGCCGCCGAGGCCCTGGAGCGCCTCACCGCCAGATGAGGCCTCGAGCATCGCCGTGACCGAGCGCGTGGGCCGCTACGCCGTGCTTCGCAAGCTCGCCACCGGCGGCATGGCCGAGGTGTTCCTCGCGCGCGCCGAGGGGCCCGATGGCTTCGCCAAGCAGGTGGTGCTCAAGCGCATCTTGCCGGAGCTCGCGCGCGCGCCCGGCTTCGGCGAGATGTTTCTTCGCGAGGCACAGCTGGCGGCCACGTTCGACCACCCGAACCTCGCGCACGTCTACGACTTCGGCCACGCCGAGGGGGTACCGTACCTGACGATGGAGTACGTCGACGGGCCGACGCTGCGGCAGGTGCGCAAGCGCGCGCAGGCGCAGGGGTGGCTGCTGCCCATCGAGGTGGTGGCGACGCTCGTCGCGAGGGCCTGCGAAGGGCTGCACTACCTGCACGAGCTCAAACGCCAGGAGAGCGGAGACCCGATGGGGCTGGTGCACCGCGACATCAGCCCCGACAACCTCATGGTGTCGCGCTCGGGCATCGTGAAGGTGCTGGACTTCGGCATCACGAAGGACCCGAAGGCCGAGTCGACGACGCGCTCGGGCACGGTGCGGGGCAAGCTGCCGTACATGGCGCCGGAGCAACTCGGCGACGACCCGCTCGACCGCCGCGTCGACGTCTGGGCGCTGGGCATCGTGCTGTACGAGCTGCTGGCGCTGCGCAGGCCGTACCTGGCGACGGGAGAGCCCTCCATCATGCGGGCCATTCTCTTCGAGCCGTTCACGCCGATTCGGCAGGTGCGGGCCGACGTGCCCGAGGCGCTGGCCGCCATCATCGACGGGTGCCTGCAGAAGCGACGCGAGGAGCGGGTGCCGACGGCGCGGGCGCTCCAGGAGCACCTCGAGGGCTTCGTGTCGTCGACGGGGCCGGCGCTGTCGTCGTACGACCTCTCGAGCTTCCTGACGGACCTCGCCGAGGGGCGCCAGCCGCGAGGCCGGGGCTCGATGCAACTGGGCGAGCTGTCAGACCCGGTGGGCGCGGCGGGCGTGGTGCCGGCGATGCAGGTGCGCCCGCCGGACGGGGGCCGGGCCGACGCGGGGACGGCGCCGCATCGAGGGCTCATTGCGGCGCCCAGCGCGCCGGCGCGACCGGGGTTGACGCCCGAGGCGGCGACGGTCCAGGTCCCACCGGTCATGCTGCCGGGCAGGGGCCCGCCGACCGAGCCGGTGCCCGCCATCGCGCCGGCGGCAGGGCCCGTGTCGGTACGGACGAACGCCGTGACGGCGCCATCCGCGCCGCCGACGGTGACGACGGCCGGAGCGATGCGTGCGACCGACGCGGCGCCGCCGCCAGTTCCCGGGCCAGCCGCGCTCTCGCGGGCCGGGTGGAGGCCGCTCGTGGCCCTGGCAGCGCTGGCGCTCCTCATCGTGGGTGGCGTCGCTTCGTTGCGCGCGTCGTCGGGCGCCAGGGTCTCACCGGGCGGCAACGGACTGGCGGTGCTCCCGCCCGACGGCGCCCCTGACACCGCCGAGCCGTCCGGAGCCTGGACTGGGACATCCACGGGTCCCTTCGGCGCCAACGCGCCGGCCGCGCTCCAGCCCTCGTCGCCCGGCGCACCTGGCAGCACCGAGCCGTCCGGAGCCCGGACTGGGACACCCACGGGTACCTCCGGCGCCAACGCGCCGGCCGCGCTCCAGCCCTCTTCGCCCGGCATACCTGGCAGCACCGAGCCGTCCGGGCGCCAGCCGCCCTCGCTCGTCGCCGGCACGCGGGGCTCCGGACCTGACGCCTCGCTGGGCGATGGAGCCGGTCGAGGCGACGTGGCGCGCCAGCGCCCCTCCTCTGGCCCCCCACCCGTCGCGACCGCCGACACCGCCCAGCGCCCCCCGCCCCGGATGCCCCGCGGAGCCGACGTTCCGGCAGCTCCCGCCGAGGTGCCGGGCCTCTCGCCCCCGCGGCCGTCTACGCCAGCCCCCGGCGCCAGCGCCGTGCCCATAGAGGTGCGGGTCCTGCCAGAAGGCGAGGTGCGCTTCGACGGCGGCACCCTTCCAGCCCGAGCGGGACCGGGCGTGCACACGCTCGTCTTCGAGAACAAGCGCTTCGGCGCCATGACGCGCCCGGTGACGCTCGAGCCATGCGACGGCCGCTACCTCATCGGCTACAGCTTCCAGAGCGACAAGCTGACGGTGATGTGCCGGCCTCGCTGAGGCGGTGACAGGGGCGAGCGCCGGAGCCCGCCCCACGTCCGTCACGGCCCCGGGGAGAAGCGCGCCAGCGACGCCCCGCCGGCCGACAACGGCGCAGCGGCGGAGCCCGCCCCACGTCCGTCACGGCCCCGGGGAGAAGCGCGCCAGCGACGCCCCGCCGGCCGACAACGGCGCAGCGGCGGGCTCGCTGTCTCCGCCCGACGCACTGCGGCCCCGGGGCACCACCGAGCCGTCAGTCGGGTTGCGCAGCGAACGCTCGCCAGCCGGTCGCGGAGGCGCCCCTGACGCCGGACATCCACCGGGCCGTGACGACGCTGCCGTCTTCGCGAGGCCCACGGCTCCCACTCCCGAGCCGCCTGCCTTCAGCGCGACGAAGGCCGCGCAGCGCCTGGTGAGGGCCGTCATGCCGCCCGTCCGCTGCAACGAGCAGGCACCGGCGTCGCAGCTGACCGGGAGCGCCCCGTGAACACCTGGCCGTTCGTGGGTCGACGCGGCGCGAGGACGTGAGATGGTCCACAGCCGCGCGACGACGCGCCACCTGCCCCGAGGCCCTGCCATGACGACTCCCACGATGCTGGTGACCGGCGCCAGTGATGGCATCGGTGCCCAGACGGCCCTGCAGCTCGCCCGCGGCGGCGCGCAGGTGCTGGTGCACGCGCGCAGCGAGGCGAAGGCGCGCGACACGGTGCAGCGGCTGACGGCCGAGGGAGCACCAGCCGGCGCGCTGCGCGCGGTGTGGGGCGACCTGGCGAGCCTCAAGCAGGTGCGGGACCTCGCCGCGCAGGTGCGCAGCGCGGCGCCGGCGCTGACGGCGCTGGTGAACAACGCCGGCGTCTTCATGAACACGAGCGAGCGCACGGCCGACGGCTTCGAGATGACGGTGGGAGTGAACCACCTGGCGCCCGTGCTGCTGACGCACGAGCTGCTGCCGGCGCTGGAGGCCAGCGGCCACGGGCGGGTGGTGAACGTCTCGTCCGTCGCGCACAGCCGCGGGCGGGTGGACCTGGCCGACGTGCCGGTGCCGCGGCGCTTCGACGGCTACACGGCCTACGCGTCGTCGAAGCTGATGAACGTGCTCTTCACGCACGAGCTGGCGCGACGGCTGGGCGCGCGGCCGGTGGCGACCTTCGCCCTGCACCCCGGGGTCATCACGACGAAGCTGCTGCGCACCGGCTTCGGCATGGCCGGCGCCGACGTGGCCTCAGGAGCCCGCACCAGCGTCTTCTGCACGACGGCACCCGGGCTCGAGGCGCGCTCGGGCGCGTACTTCTCCGACGCGCGCGAGGTGCCCTGCGCACCGCACGCGAACGACCCGGCGCTCGAGCGGGCGCTCTACGAGAAGAGCTGCCAGCTGGTGGGCTGCGCGCCGCTCGGGTGACCGCCGCGGCAGGCCTCCAGGCGGCTGGCGCGGCACGCCCCGGGGCGCCCCGCCGACGCCGTCAGGGCGCCGCGCGCTCGAAGGCCACCGCCAGCGGCGCCGGAGCCTCGAGGGCCCCGAGCCTCATGGAGCGGACGACCAGCAGC
>JADCJJ010000289.1 GCA_020247085.1 Myxococcaceae bacterium
GGCGCCCTCGCCCGGAAGATGCTGGCCCCATCATCTTTCTCCGACAGATTCTCGATGCCCTCCGCGGAGATGATGGGTGAGCTGATGATGCGCGCCATGTCTGCGGTGCGCGAGGCGACTCCACCTCAGCGCCGCCGAGAGGACTTCGGGGTGTTGGTGGAGGAGTTCACCGACGTGCAGGTGGCGGACTCCACCAGCGCTCAGCTGGAGGAGCGGCTGCTCCGCATCGCCTCCGTCGTCGCCCGGTCTCGCAATCAGCGGCGCGAGCGAGCGAAACCCAAGCGAGAAGAGGGACTTGGACATGCCGCCTGAACCGAGCGCGCATGCGCCGTGGCCGAGTTCGGCTGCCGCCGGGCAAGTGCAAGTTCGTCGAGCACCGCGCTGGGGCGGCGGGCTCGGGGTGGCAGGTCACGCGCCGCGGCGTGCGTCGGGTCGACGGCGTCACCTGCGAGGAGGACGCGCAGGACTGGTGGTTCGCGCCAGCCGACGCTGCGAGGCCGCGGCAGAAGCTCGTCACGCTCTGCAACAACAGCTACGGCGCGGCAGGGGTCGGCGAGGACGAGCTCGAGGTGAAGGGCACCACGCACGCTGTCCCGCTCCGACGGCTTGGCGAGGCGCTGGACCACCACAACGGTGGTGCAGCTCGAGCCCACCCTCGCGCTCGAGCGCGAAGACCACGCATCGCTTCACGCCAGCGCCCCCACCGTGACCTCGAGCAGCGCCTGGAGCTGGTCGCGGTTCGAGGGCCGCTGGTCGGCTGACGTCGCGCGCTGCCTGGAGGACGGCACCCCGGACCTCGAGGCCCTCGAGCCGGTCTGGGGCCGCGGCAACCTGTTCCCCCAGCTCGCGCTCCCCGAGGGTTTCGCCGCGGAGGCTGGAAGACCGTTACGCGGGTGAGAATCCCGGAGCTGCGTGAAGCGGTAAGCGCCCGAACGCAGGGCTTGATGCGGGGGCTCGTGCTCGGTTTCCCGCTTTGAATCCCTTGACCCTCGGTGCCGGCAGCTGATGCAGAACACCGAGGAGCCCGTTCACGACCTCCACCAGCGACGAGACGATGGGTTTGAAGACCTGCGCGAAGGGCTTGCCGATGACGATGGGGAGCGTCTCGATCGAACCCCCGCGGAGCTTCTTCTGCCCCTCGAAAGTGTTCAGCATCTGGTCCCGAAAGCGCGCGGCGGTTCCTCCCGCGGAGTCGAACTGCTGTCGAAGGAACGCAATCGAAAGGGAGGTCGACGTCCTGGACCTCGCGGCACTCCGGGCACTCGACCTCGATGGTGGTGTCGACGCCGCAGTCGACGCGATCGAACTCGTCGACGAGGAAGTCCGCGTCGCGGAGCGTGAGGTCTTCGAGGAAGGAGCGCTTGTCCTTCGGGTCGATGCCTTCGACTTCGAGCACGCGGTAGGTGAGCACCGACGAGAGAAGCCGATCGGGTGCTGCGTGCTGAAGCGCCGGAAGCTTCCGTTCGTCGTCGCCGGTGAGGCGCTTGAACCAGACGCGCTTGCCCGCGTCAGCGAGCGACGTCTCGAAGCGGTTTCCGGCGATGAATGCCGAGCGACTCTCCGACGACAGCGCCCGAGCCGGGAGCTTCGTGAGCTCGACCTCCCACTCGATGCGCGCCCGGCAGTTCCCGCACGAGACAGCGAAGTCGTAGTCGGGCCCGTAGGTCAGCGCGCGGATGTTCAGCAGCGCGAAGAACCGGTCGCCCTGCAGCACCGAGCTCCACTCGATCGGTCTGCCGTGAAAGTCGTAGGGGCCAGGCTCGACCGTCGTCTCCCAACAGGAAGCCAGCAACTCCTCGAGTTGGCTGCCGGCCTTCGCCAGGCTTCGGTCGGCGAGGACCCGCTCCTCGCGCACCTTCATTCCGCGAACGAGACCCTCGAGAACCGATGGGCAGCGGACCGTTTGGCTCATGGGCGTGCAGAGCGCGTGGAGCCCCTCCCAAGGGACGCATGACGCTCGGCGGTCTCCTGACACCCTCCGAGTGGTGGCCACCTCGCGAGCCGAGGAGAAGGAGAAGGACGGAGGCGGCGAGTCGAAGTCCGCTGCGAAGCACTCGCCGAAGTTCACGCTGGAGTTCTTCGTCGACGATGACGGGAAGCACCTCGTCCGCGACTGGCTCCGCAGTCTCAGCCTGACGAAGAAGCAGGTTCTGGGGCAGGCAATGAACGCCGTCCTGCAGGAACTCGGTATCGGAGTCTGCGACACCCAGTTCGGCAAGCAGCTCGGCCAGGGACTCTTCGAGTTCAGGTTGCGGCAGAAGGTCGGAGAGGTCGGCGCTGGAAAAGGCGGGAAGAAGCTGCCGCCAGAGGAGATCCTCCTGCGAGTCTTCTGCCACGCACATGGCGACCACATCGTGTTGCTGCTGGGCGGATACGACAAGGGCGAGGACCCCAGCAAGAAGCGGCAGACCCATCGGTGTGCTTCGTCGCGGCCTCTTCTGTCTTCTCCCAGGCCTCATCCACCGGCGGCTTCGTCGCCTCGCTGACGCGCTCCTCAACGGCGCTCACCGCGCACAGCGAGATGTCGATGCCGAGGATGTCCGACATGACGCTGACCGCCACCCGGCGACTCAGGTGGTAGACGCCAGTGACGAGCCCGATGACGGCCTCCACCCGCGGACCGAATGGCGTCTCTGGAATCGCTGCCATGCTGGCCCACGTCTTGTGCCTGCACTTCGGGCAGGCGACGCGGTGCCGCAGCCACTCGATGACGTGCGCCTTCAGCACGGGCAAGTCGATGGTCTGGTAGCGCTGCACTGCGTCCGGCGTCGCCGGCAGCGGCGAGAAGCAATTCGAGCACTCGCTCGGGAAGAGCGGCTTGAACTCGTTGAACTGCTCCTTCGGCAAAAGGTCGCGCTTCGAGCCCGGGTGGCCGGGCTGACCGCCGCGCTTGCCGCCGGTGGGCCCTTTCCCGCGGCGCTCGGCCCTCTGGTCCGGTGAGTCGCTCGACGGTGGCCTGCTCGAGTTGCCCGAGTTGCGGTTCAGCCGCTCCTGCAGCACCAGCACCAACTGCGTCAGGTCCTCGACCTTCTTCTCGAGCTCGGCGATGCGCGCGTCCTTTGCGGCCAGCAGCCCGTCCTGCGCCGCGACGCGGGACTCAAGCTCGGCGATGCGCTGGTCGCGCGGGTCGGTCTCGCCGCTCGTAGATCATGCTCGCGACTTTGACGCGACTCCGTGAAACGAAAAACTGATCGACCAGATGCGCGCTGCTGATCGCGACCCGACCCTTGAACGCTTACCCGCTTCCTCCCTCGCTGACGCCACCTCACCCCCAGCGGCAACGCCCCCGAGGACGACTCAGGCGCCCGAAGCCTCTCATCCTCCTCCACGGTTTCGCGCTTTGGTCACCTTGTCCGTTTCACCTTGTCCGTGTGGTGTCGACGGCGGCGGAGCGCGGCGCGCCGGCAGTGGTGCACCGTGAAGTGCGACGGCCCCTTCGATGAAGCGAAGGCCGTGGCCTCACGGGACCGTGCGCTACTTCCCCACGAGGGGGTGCTCGTAGAGGCTGCTCTCCTGCTCCCAGTTGCAGTGCACGCGCTGGTGCTTGGACTCGCGGGTGGAGACCTTGAGCCTCGGCGAGATGGTGGTGACGGTCTCGAAGACCTCAGCTTCTGGATTCAACATGGCGCAGGTGGGGCTGGCGCCCACCCACGAGATCTTCACGCTCCCCGATGAGACCTCGGTGGACCGGAGGCGCGCCTGCGACTCGTACTCCCCGCCGAGGCGCACCACCGACTCCTCGATGAGGGCTCCGGCGCGGCCGCGGCGGCTGGCGATGACGAGGATGCCTTCCTTGGAGGACGCGAAGTCTCCCTGCTGCTCAGCGATGCCGGTCAGCACCACCACGCGGAGGTTTTTGTCGACGCGGGGCGGTTCGGCCACCGAGTAGTCGATCACCTCTGGCTCTGGTGCCTGGAAGCTCGGGCAGCCCGGCGGCTCGCTCGTGGTGACGGACTTCTCGTAGGTGTTGGGCTCGAGGGCGTCGATGGTCTCTGCGGCCGTCACCGGCTTCTCGTTAGGGTTGGTCGACGACTTCGACGGGCAGAGCCCCAACAGCACAATGAAGAAGCCCTTGTTAAACTCGGCGTACTCGTCAGACCGGACAATCTTCGGGTACCCGGGGGCGAGGACGAAGAGTGTCCCCCACCGAGCGTTGCGCTCCTCCCAGTCGAACAGGGCCAGCTTCGCGTCATCCTCGGTCTTGCCGCCACCCCACACCACGGCGACGAGCTGCGCGGCTGGAGGGGGGGGCGATGGGGGCGGCGTGGAGCGCGGCGAGCGTGATGAGTGAGAGCACGGTGCCTCGTCGGTTGATGATCAGAATCAGCGTAGTCGAAAGTCCGAGCGGCGGGCTCACCACGTCGAGTTCAGGCCCGACTTGAGCGCAACGCCGCACGCAGACTCGACGCCCGCATCGCTCGTCGTGGGAGGAACGCTCGATGAAGAAGCTCCTGGTGTCCACGTCCGCGGTGACTCTCTGGGGATGAACGCGGCCATCCGCGCGGTCGCGAAGCTGGCCGCGAGTCAGGGCGTTGCGGTGCACGGCGCGCTCGAGGGCTACGACGGGCTCATCGACGGGCGGTTCCGGGAGCTGACGAAAACGCCGTGTGAACTTGTCCGTCCGCCAGATTGCCGTCGGCTCGCACGCACATGACGAGCGCGCGCGTGGCATCTGGGCGTGATGACGAACGAGAGGCGGCAGCGGAAGTCGGGGTGGAAGCAGTGGAGCGCCGAGGAGGCGCGTGAGGCCCTGAGGGGATGGCGCGACAGCGGGATGTCGCTGAACGCGTTCGCCCGACAGGGTGGCCTGCGTCCGCAACGGCTTTCCTGGTGGCGGAAGCGCCTGGGCGATTGGGCACCGGCGAGCATGCGCGCTCGGATAGCGGTCGGGTGAAAACCTGAGGCGCGGCGATCACCTGGCCGATGGGGTCGACAGGGCCAACGAATTTGTGGTTCTCGACGACATGGCCAAGTCCTCGAAGCC
>JADCJJ010000029.1 GCA_020247085.1 Myxococcaceae bacterium
ACGGCGCGTGCTCGTCGACGGGCCTCGGTGACGAGGTCTGCTCGCGCGTCCTCCGCGCGCGTGCCTTGATTATCGTCGGCTGGGTGCGCCGGAGCCGTCGGGGAGAACGGCCGCGCGCGTTCAGGCGCCGCGGCTCCTTTGCGCTCGAGCCTGCGCTCGGCTCCTGACGGGGCGCTCGTCTCAGCGAGGCGTAGCCGTCGGGAACAGCGGCTCCGCGACGCCGGGCGCCGTTCCTGCGCGGCGCTCGGCCCACCCCCACGCGGGGGCTTCGTTCGGCCCGCTTCGGTCAGGCGCGCCCGTCGTGCCGTGCGGGCGCAGGCTCGTCACCGTGCTCCCGCGGCGCCGCCAACGCGCGACATGGTGGCGTCGGCGTCAGAACATCGCTGTACGCGTCACGCCCACAGGCGCTCGCGGGAGCGCCAGCAAGGCCCCTCAGCGGCTCCGGCGCTCCCCGCCGCGCGCGGTGTCCCCGTCGACGTCAGTGTTGTCCCGTGTACACCTCGACGAACTCCTCGGCGTGGAAGCCGTTGTTGAACTTCGTCGACAGCTCCAGCGCGTGCTGTGGGTTCACCACCCGCGGCGCGGCCTGCTTCGCGACGTCGAGGCGGGTGAGCTCGTTGGAGAACAGATCGAGCACCTGACCGAGCTGCATCGCCGTGAGGCCGGAGCGCGCCAGCATGCGCTCGCACATGTCCTCGCGGGTCAGCTCGTTCGACACGCCCCGCAGCGAGCGCATGAAGCCGCCGAACACCTGCGCATCCATCGGCGTGACGCCGTTGCGGCTCATCGCGCAGCCAACGTCGCTCGGCCCCGTGCCACAGTCACGCACCAGGCCGACCGGCTGCACGAAGCCCGGCTGCACCACGGCCGGCTGCACGAAGCCGGGTTGCACCACGGCCGGTGGCACCACCGCCGGCGCGACGTTCGGGTCCTGCACCTGCACCGACAGGCCCGGCACCTGAACGAGCACTCCCGGTTGCGCCACGCCGGGCTGGGCGACGCCGGGCGCCTGAATCACCACGCCCATCGGCCCCTGCAGGCCCGGCTGCCAGGGAACGCCCGGCGGCTGCCCCGCCATCAGCTGCGAGAACCGCGCCTGCAAGACCGGGCTGCGGAACTTCGACGAGAGCCCCAGCGCGTGCTGCGGGTTCACCACCCGCACCGACGCGCGCTGCGCGAGCTCGAGGCGCAGCACCTCGCTCGAGAACAGGTCCAGCATCGCGCCGAGCTGGGCGGCCGTCAGCCACTGCTGCCCGAGCATCGCCTGCGCCGTCTGGATCCGCAGCACCTCGCTCGGGTTGGCGCGCAGGCTGGTGATGACGCCCTGGTAGGTCGCCGCGTCCATCGCCCACGCGCCGTCACGAACCATCATGCACCCGGGGTCCTGCGGGCCGGTGCCGCAGTCGCGCTGCGCCATCACCGGCGGCTGCACCACCAGGTTCGGCAGCTGGACCCGGAAGCTGCCCTCTCGGAAGGCGAGCTCCTGCCCCTGCGCGTTGAAGACGGCGACGTGAACGATGAAGCGGCCGCCCGAGAAGTCCTCCTCGGCGAGCGTCGAGTACCGCAGCATGTGACTGTACCCGTTGCGCCACTCGAAGGGCGCCGACGGCACCGTCCACACCTGCGTCGTCACCCACTCGCTCCAGTCCCCCTCGAACGAACGGAACTTCGTCGCGACGTAGAACCCCTGGCCCTGCATGAAGTCGAAGCGCACCTCGGGCACCGACACCTGCACCGCACGCTCGGTCCCGAGCGGTGCGCTCGGCGCGATGCGCAGCGGCGCGATGGTGACGAAGGGGAAGCCGGCCACCGGGCGCTGCCCCGGCGTGCCGTTGCGCCGCTCACGTCGCGAGCCACCCCCGAGGCGGTCGCGCCCGCCGCCGTTCCACATCGCGATCCGGGCCTCCTCCAGTCCTTCGAGGCCGCGCTGCAGGTCCTCGGTGACGCCGATGGGGCAGGCCGCGAAGGGCGCCTGCTGCGCCACCGTCGCCAGCTCGAACCGCAGCTGGTTGAGCTCCTGCACCGGGAACTGCTGACGTCGGAGGCCATCAATTCGGTCGACGAGCCCGTTCAAGGTCGACCCGACCTGGTTGCGGCACGGGCCGCGCGTGCGCTGTACCCGGTCGAACGCGTCTTCGACGGCGTCTGCGGCGGCGTTGAGCGGCTGGTTCCAGGGCTGCGCCTGGGCGACCGTCGCGGCGAGCAACAGGAAGACGGTGAGGCGCGGCGGGGCGGTCTGCATGGGTTCCTCGAAGGCGAAGGTGATGAGCACGAAGACGACGGGTTCTTGACGCGATTCAACGGGTTGATGTGCGTCCGGGGCTTGGATCGCCCTTGCCTCCGGGAGCAACCAATCGCTCGCTGGTCTCCTGCGCCCGGGCGCCGGGCTCGACGGGGGTGACGGCCAGCCGGTCGTCGGCCGAGAAGGGGTCCACCGCGGCTGGGTAGCCGACGCTCCACAGCGTCAGGCCCTCGGGTGGCGCGATGGGACAGTGGAAGGGCCGCTGCGACGAGAGCCCCGCTTCGAGCACCTCGAGGGGCAGCTCACCCCGCGAGACCGCCGCGAGGGCGCCGGTGAGCATGCGCACCATGTAGCGCGCGAACTGCGCTCCGACGAAGCGCAGCGTGACGCCCTCGGCGTGCTCGAGCACCTCGACGGCGTCGACGCGGCGCGCCCGGCGGTCGCTCGTCTTGAAATGAAACACCAGGAAGTCCCTCGTGCCGGGCACGCAGGCCGCCGCGCGGCGCAGCAGCGTCACGTCGCCCGCCTGCTCGCCCGAGAGCTCGTAGTGGTACGTCTTCGACGTCGCGCTGAAGGCCGCGTGAAAGCCCTGCGGCGCAGGGCGCGACATCACCACGCCGACGTCGCGAGGGAAGAAGGGAGAAAGGCGCGCGGCGACCGCGCCGGGGTCTTCGTCGCGGAGCACCTTCGCGCTCAGCACCTGCATGCGCGCGCTCACGCCCCTGTCCGTGCGGCCCGCGACGACCGGGTTCCGGGGAAGCCGCGCCTCGGCGAACGCCCGCAGCACCTCGGCCTGCACCGTACGGACCCCTTGCTGCGCCTGGTACCCGTGAAAGGCCCGGCCGTCGTACCAGCACCACAGGGCGACGACGGAGAAGGGCGTGTCTCTCACGGGCGGGCGTCCGGCCTGCACCATAGCGCCATCGGGCCCTCGACCTGCGCTCACCTGACGCGGCCGGCGCCCGTCGTGGCTACGCCCGTAAGGCCGGGGCCCAGAGTCCCCGGCGTGTCAGGGCCAGCGGGCGTGAAGGTCAGCGCGCGTAGTCCCAGCGCACCGAGACGTTCGCGCAGGCGTCGACGTCGGCCGTCAGCTCGTCACCCATTCGTCGCACCTCGGCCGGCACGGCCGTCAGCGCCACCGTGTACGAGAGCACTCCCGCCGCGAGGTAGGGCGACAGCTCGAGGTCCTCGCCGACGAACTGGAGCGCCGCCGGGCTCGCCTCGGCCACCTGCAGCACCACCTTCGGGGCGCGCGCCTGGCTCGGCGGCGACTCGAGCGTCAGCTTCGCCGCTTGCACCATGCGCAGGTCGACCGGCCCCTTCGCCGTGAGCGTCAGGCGATCGAAGCCGATGGTCAGCTTCGCCGCGGCCAGCTCGGGCGGCAGCTGCGCGGTGACGTCGAAGTCGAACCGCCGCTCGATGGTGACCGCCGGCGTCGAGACGTCCTTCAGGGTCGCCGGCAGCGGCGGCGCGCGGAAGGACTGCGCCGGGAGGCGCTGGCACAGCTGGTCCACGCTGCCCTGCAGGTAGAGCACGTCGCTGCAGGCACCGAGGCCGAGGGCCAGCAGAGCGAAAGAGAGGGCGCGCACGGGCAGTCCTGGCAGCCACCCCGGACGGGGTGGCGGAAAAGTGCCCGCCCTGCTGCGCCGGGGGAGGGGACGAACGCAGCGGGCGGGCGGGGAGGGGGCTCAGAGGAACGCGAACAGCAGCCCCGCCCTCGCGGACGGGATGACACCTCGGAGGGACATCGAGGAAGCGGCGAGAAAGGCGCCTCCCACGTCGACGCGTGGGCCGGCGAAGGTCATGTCGAAGTACGAGAGCCCGCCGCGCAGCACGAGCGCGACGTGTCGGGAGCCGAGCTCGAGGCCCGCCTGGGCCGAGGCCCACGAGTACGTCACCTGCTCGAAGACCCCGCCCAGCCACGGCGCCGAGGCCAGCTCGGCGACCCAGCGCGCGCTCCCGCCGAGCGAGTAGCCGGCGTCGAAGCCCACCGTCGGCCGAACGCCCGACGTCGGGAAGGCGACCAGGGTCATTCCCGCCCGCACGCCCGCGCCGGCCAGCGTTGCCAGGCCGCCCACGTGCACCCGGAGCCAGGCCAGCGGCATCACCAGCGCCGACGCGCCCGCGCCGTCGGGGAGCCCGACGTCGGCCTGCACGCCCAGGAGAGGATGGCGTGCTGGCGCCTCTGCCACGTCTCCCTCGGTCGTCACCAGCGGGGGCGCCAGGTCGGGCGTCTGCCCGAGGCCTGTCATCAGCAGCGCAGCGGTGGCGAGGAGCGACAGCACACCCCGAGGCAGTGCACGGCCAGTGCCGTCGGCCGAGGCGAGCAAATCGGCCGGTTTCGCCCAACGCCCGGCGGGGTCGGCCGGGCCACCCGGGTCAGGCCTGCTTGACCTCGACGGCTCGCCGGCGCACACGCAGCGCCCATGTCGTTCCCGGGCATCATCGAGCTGTCGCTGCGCGGCCGGGGCCCCGGGCGGGGCTTTCTGTTCGACCCGCACCGGCTCGCGTTTCCCTGCTGGGCCGAGGCCGTTGAGCGGCCGGCAGTGCTCGTCACCTTCGACCGGCACTTCGACCTCGTGCCCCCGGCAGCGAGCGTGCCGATGCGGCCGGCCCCCGCCGAGGCCGACGCCTTCGCGCGCACCCACCTCGATCCGCGCAACGTCGACCACGTCATCGCCGCCATGGAGGCCGGGCTCGTCACTGACGCGCTGGTGGTGGCTCGCGCCTGGCCGGTGGGCGCCCACCGGGGGCGCGCGTGGACGAGCCGCGCTGGCGTCGAGCACCGCCTCGTGGGCGCGCCCACGCTGGAGCGGCTCCTCGAGGACCCGGTGGCACTCCAGGTGCTGGAGCGCGCCGAGGCCACGCTGCTCGACTTCGACCTCGACTGCTTCGTCACGCCCAGCGACGCCGACCCCTTCACGGTGGTGCCGTGGCCGCGGGACCTCGTTCGCGACTTCCTGTGCCCCGCGGGCGGCGAGCGCTTCTGGGCGCTGGCGCTGGCCCGGTGCCGCGCGCTCACCATCGCGCGAGAGCCCAACCACTGTGGCGGGGTCATCGCCTCGAATCGCCTCTTCGAGGCGGTGGCGCAGGTGGTGTTCGCGGAGCTGCTCGAGACAGACCTGCCTTGACGGCGTCGCTGCGTCAGGGGCGGGGCGCGCGCCTGATGGCGATCCACGTCTCGGCTTCGGCCGGCTTCCCAGCGCCGTCGGCCGGCGCCGCCGCTGCGTCGGGAGCGGGCGCCGCGTCCGCGGCTCCACCCTCGTCTCCCTCGTGCGCGTCGACGCCGTTGGCCTCGTGGGCCCGCGCCGAGATCTCCGCGTCCGAGAGGAAGCCGACCGCCGCGTCGGGGGCCTTGAGGAACCGCACGGCCTTCGCGTGGAGCGACAGGAGCTCCTTGGCCACCGCCGCCGGAACGAGCGCGTGCTCGATGCGGTCGGGGTCGGGCCGCTCGACGATGGCCAGGGCGCCGGCCTCGAGGGCCTGGGCCTGCTCCGCCGACAGCTCGAGCCGGCGCAGCTTGTTCTTGCGCGTCACGAAGTAGAAGGGCGTTTCACCCGAGACCTGCGCGAGCTGGGTCGCGAGCACCCGCTCCCGCAGCGCGCGGTCGAGCTCGAGCTGCTTCTTCGACTGCTGGCGGCTGGCCTCCTTGCTCCCGGGCAGCGGCGCGAACTTCGGCAGGCGGGCCGGCGGTGGCGCAGGGCGCTCGTCGCGCACCGGGCGCTCGTCTTGACGGGGCCGCGGCCCGTCGGGGCGGCGGGGCGGGCGCGCCGCGGTCTCGACCCGCTTCGCGGCTTCTTCGGTGACGAGTCCGGCCTTCAGCAGCTTGTCCTTGAGGCTCTGCATGCGGGCGGTCTCATAGCCGCGACCCGCGCGCGTGGGTAGGTCTCGCGCCGCCGCTGTTGAGGCCCAGCGAAAATGTCCGCGCTGACCGCCCGGGGAAGATGCCCGCCAAACCTGCTCTTGGAAGGTGTCCGCGTGACGCGCGAGCTCCGTCGGGAAGGAGCCGCAGGCGCCCGAGGCTGCGCGCGAGCCCACGGTGGCCGAGCGCCAGCGGGGAGGTCTCCTCGGCCGCCTCGCCTGGGCCATCACCGCTTGGGGCGCCGGTCGGCGCGTCGAACCAGGGCCCGCGTCGGTTCGACGCCGCCACCCGCGTGAGGCCCCGTCGGCCGGTGCACGCGGGCCCAGCGCCAGCCCGCCGCTCGCCCGGCCCCGGCGCCTCAGGGCGTGAGGGTGAAGGTGACCGGCAACGCCGCCCCGGGCGTCGCGAGCAGCGTGCAGACCGAGCCCACGAAGCGCACCGTCGTCGCGTCGTCGAGCTGCCAGCCGTCAGCCCCGAAGGGCACCACCTGCTCGTTGACCCGCACCTCGAGGCGCGCGGCGTCGGGCACCGGCGCGCCGAGCACGTAGCGGCACGCGGCGCCGCGGCGAATGACGCCCGCTGCCCGGGCAAGCCCGGTGGCGAGGTCGGCGCTGAACTTCCGCGCGCACGTCCGGTCGCCCAGGCACGCGTTGCCGGCGCCGCACTCGTTGAGGCCCCCGGCCGGGCACGACAGCGGAAACCCTCCCGCCTGCGCCAGCCCGTTGAACACGTCGAGCACGTCGCCCCCCAGCACCTCGGGTCCCACCCCCACCACCAGCGTCTCGACGTCGCGCCCGCGCGCCGACGTGACCGCGTCGAAGGTGGCCTGGCGGTCGAGGCACCCGGCCCGGCACAGCGCGCCCATGCACCCGCTCATGCCCAAAGTGCACCGGCAGGCGGCGGGCATCATGCACGAGTTGGGGTTGGCGGCGTTGCAGTTGGGAGGCCCATCGGACACCAGCACGAGGTAGTGCTTGCGCCCCGCGTCGGCCGTCAGCGCGGGGTCGGCGGCTGCGAAGCGCAGCGCGGCGGCCGTCGGCGTCGCTCCCGAGAACGACAGCATCCGCAGCTGCGTGGCGATGGCCTCGGCGCTCACCCGCAGGCCCGCTTCGTCG
>JADCJJ010000290.1 GCA_020247085.1 Myxococcaceae bacterium
CCGGGAGGACGCCATGTGCCGAAACATTCGCCGGCTGCATCACTTCGAGCCACCCGCGACGGAAGAGGAGCTGCACGCCTCGGCGCTCCAGTTCGTGCGTAAGGTGTCGGGCATGACGGCGCCGTCCAAGGCCAACGAGGCGGCCTTCAACCGGGCCATCGAGCGGGTGATGACGGCGACGAAGCGGCTCTTCAGCGAACTCGCGGTGCACGGCCCGCCGCACACGCGGGAAGAAGAGGCCCGGCGCGCGAAGGTGCGAGGTGAGAAGCGCGAGGCCCAGCTGCGGGCGCGCCACGGAAACTGAGCCCGGCACGTGACGTTCAGGCCGGCGCAGGCCCGACGAGGACGACTCCCAGCACTACCGCGGCTGCCGCGGGCGCTTGAGGTCGAACGCCGGCTTCCGGTTCGGGTCGCAGTCGGGGCCGAAGCCCTGCGCGTCGAAGCGGTAGGTCAACGAGCCGGTGCGGCCGTCGGCGGTGACGGGCTCGATGCGGAGGTCGTGCACGCCGGCGCGAGCTGGGCTGCAATACGAGAGCAGGTAGTAGCACTTCGAGAAGCCCTCGATGCGGCTCGCGACCTGGTCGAAGGCCGCGCTCAGGCTGCGTGGGTCGCGGTCGAGTGCGACGCCGCTGCGGCCGATGGCGCGGAGCTCCCGCTCGTCGATCTCCGCGCCGACCCCGATGACGAAGACGTCGAACCCGTAGCGCTCGAGCGCGGCCTGCACGTCGCGAGCCTCGGCGCGGTGGGCCTGGTCGGTGCCGTCGGTGAACACCACGAGCGTTCCGAAGCGGAGCGGCACCGGAGACCTGTCGAGCTGCTTCTCGAGCACCTTGAGCGCTTCGATGATGGCGCCGTTCAGGTTCGTCGACGGGTCTCTCGGCTTGAGCGAGGCGATGCCCGACGAGCCCGCCTTGCCGGGCGCGAACGCGCGAATGGGAATCAGCTCGGGCCGGCCGTCGAAGCCGAAGATGGCGGTCTGCTGATACTGCGCGACGCGGTCCGTGAACGCGGCCACCGCGGCCTCGAGCGCCTCGGCGGAGCCCGACTGGGTGACCGACGCCGAGAGGTCGACGAGGAGGAGCAGCGAATGCATCGCGGCGACCTCGGGGTTCAAGATGGTCTGCTTCGACTCGAACTTCGAGACCAGCTTGTCGTCTTCGAGGATGCGGAACTGGTCGGCGGTGAGGCTGGGCACCGGCTCTCCGTCTCGCGTGTCGACGGTGAAGTACACCGCGACGTTCGACGGTTTCTGCACGCTCGCGTCCACCAGTCGGGGGCGGAGCGCAGCGCAGCTGGAGGAAAGCAGGGTCGCGCCCAGGAACCACGTGAGCCGGGTCATGTGCTGCGAGAATGCCGGGCCACACCCCGGAATCCAGCGTGGAGGACGAGGGCCTCCGGGCTACATCGGTGGGCCATGCGCCTGACGCCTTCGCAGTACCGCACCATGCCCTGGAAGAACGGTGGCGGGGCGACGACCGAGCTCGTCATTCGGCCCGACGGCGCCTCGGTCTCGGAGCGCTTCCTCTTCCGCGTGAGCATCGCCGACGTCGCTGCGAGCGGGCCCTTCTCGCGCTTCCCCGGCTCCGACCGGCACCTGGTGGTGATTCAAGGCGAAGGCATGACGCTCCACCTCGGGGGAGCGCGGCTGCCCCTGGAGCCCTTCCAGCCGGTCTTCTTCTCCGGGGACGACGCGGCCGAGGGCCAGCTCACGAGTGGGCCGGTGCGTGACTTCAACGTCATCGTCGACCGGGCGCGCGTGACGGCGTCGCTGAGCGTGACGCGGGTGGCGACGCCGCTTCACCTCGACTGCGCTCCAGGCGCGACGAACGTCGTGCACCTGCTCGAAGGCAGCCTGAGTGACGCCCAGGCCGGTGACACGCTCGTGCTCGACGCGCCGGTCGACCTGCACCCCGGGGCTGCGTTCTCCCGGATGGTGCTGGTGCAGCTCCACCCACGGGCTGTTGCAGCGCGGTGAGACGCAGGAGACGTCCGGGAGGTCTCATCGGTCACGAAGACCCGCGTCATCGGACGACGGTCTGTTGGAGGCTCTCCGAGATTGGCGCATGGTCGCGTGACGGATGGGCGCCGAACGAGCCATCGGGGACTTCCAGGCCCGCCGCTGGGAGGCCGTGCTCTCCCAGTGCTCCGCGCGGCGTGGCTCGCTCTCCCGGCTCTTCCATGCCTGGGCCTCCTTCGAGCTCGGCCGAGCGGTCGACGTCGAGAGCCTGGGCGTCGCCATCGCGACGTCTCAGGCCTGGGCGCTCCACGGCACCTGGGGCCTGTGGCCGTTCCGGAAGCGGGTCGGGGTCGACCAGCTGCAGGCCTGGGGCCTTCTCGAGCCGCTGATGCAGCAGTGCGGGGCTGCCTTCGGAGCCAACGTCGATGGCAGCAGCACCTTCGCCACCGAGTGGGTCAGCCCCGAGCTGCTCGCCTTCTGTCGCGGGCTCGACACCTCGTTCGTGGAGACCGTGCCGACGACAAGGTGAATAAAGCGCGAAACCGTGGAGGAGGGCCAGAGGCATCGGGCGCCTGAGTCGTCCTCGGGGGCGTTGCCGCGGGGGGTGAGGTGGCGTCATCGAGGGGTGAA
>JADCJJ010000291.1 GCA_020247085.1 Myxococcaceae bacterium
CGCGACGGTGCTGGTGAAGCAGCCTGGCGGTGTCATCGGGGACGTCGGTCAGCGCGTGTCGGGCGTCGCGACGTTCGCGCCTGGTGAAGAGGTGGTGCTCTTCCTCGAGCCCGCCGCCGACGAGCCCCACACCTTCGTCCCCTACGCCATGGCTGCCTCGAAGGTGACGTTGGCGAACCGGCGGGGCGTGCAGGTGGCGCTGAGAGATCTGTCGGGGCTGTCGTTCGCGCGATACGGCGAGAAGAACCTGGTCCAGCCCGTCGACGAGCGCGAGGTGCTCGGCACCGCCGAGGCGTTCCTCGCCCGGGTGCGCGCGGCGGCGAAGGGCGGTGCGCGATGAGCCGCGGCCTGCTCCTGCTCGGCCTCTGCGTCGCCGCCGGGGCGCACGCCATTCCCGGCGCCAACCGCTGGCCGCTCGACACCTGCACCACCACGTGTCGCGTGCGCGCGACGAATCAGACGTCTCAGACCCAGACGTGCCTGTCGAACCGGTGCTTCCCCGAGGTGCGCTTCGCGGCGGCGGTCTGGAACCGGGACCGCGCGACGGGCGCCGTCACGAGCAGCGCGGTCCTCAACGGCGCGCAGCAGATCTCGTACGCGACGGCGCTGGCGGGCATTCAGGCGTCCGCCGAGCGGTGGTCGACCGCCAACACCGGCCTCTCGTGCGGCACGTCGATGCGCTTCGACGTCCAGGGCACGTTCTCGACGCCAACGGGCCAGGCGGCGATCAACGGCAACGACGGCAACAACAACGTCATCTATCTCGGGGGCTCGTTCTGGACCTTCGGGAGCGGGACCCTGGGGGTGACGACCACGTCGTTCTTCCCGGGTGAGATCACCGACGCCGACATGCAGCTCAACAACAACACGTCGTGGGCGAGCGACGGGCGCGCCAGCGCCATCGACTACGAGAGCGTGCTGACGCACGAGTTCGGCCACTTCATCGGGTTCGATCACACCACCTCGGGCAACGCGGTGATGAACCCGGCGGTCGGCAGCGGCGTCGTCAAGCGCGCCCTGTTGGCGCCGGATCAGAACGACCTGTGCTCGGTGTACCCGGGCCAGGCGGGCGGCCAGGGCTCGCCGTGCACGTCGGCGGCGCAGTGCACGGGCGGCCGGGTCTGCGAGGGGGCGTCGGGCTCGACCAGCCTCATCTGCACGCAGGACTGCGCGGCCGTCGGCGCGAGCTGCCCGTCGGGCTTCTCGTGCCAGGCGTCGACCAGCGGGTTCGCCTGCCTGCCGCAGCTCGGCGCCAGCGACCTCTGCCGCTTCTGCACCGCGGGCTCCGACTGCTCGACCGGGCGCTGCCTCACCAACGGGAGCGGCTTCAACTGGTGCTCGTCGTCGTGCAACCCGTCCGTCACCAACGCCTGTGGTGCCGGTTACCAGTGCCAGACGTCGAGCTCGGGTCAGTCCGTCTGCGTCCCGATGAACGGGTGCAGCAATCAGTGCACGGCGGCCACCGTCGCCCAGGACTGCGCGCCCGGGTACGCGTGTCAGGGAGGGCAGTGCACGCCGACGGGGAACCCCGGCGACCGCTGCGAGGTGTCGGACGTCTGCAACCAGTGCAGCTTCTGCATCCCCGACAGCCAGGATCCCAGCATCGGCTTCTGCCGGAGCTGCTGTAACACCCTCGGGCAGTGCCAGGGGTGCGCCCAGACGACCTGCGGCGCGGGCCTGGCCTGCACGGGCTTTCAGAACCCGAGCGCCAACCCCGAGCGAATCTGCTTCCCCTCGTCGGGCGCGACGCTGTGTCAACCGTGCAGCGCCTCGTCGCCCTGTCAGTCGGGGCTCGCGTGCGTGGCCGGCGCCTGCCGGGCCCAGTGCAACCCGACGAACCCCGGCACCTGTCAGGCTTGTCTGGCGACGACGGCGTCGCCGTCGGGAGGCGCCTGCGTCTGCACCGCCAGCGAGGCCCGGAGCGAGGGCAGCGCCTGCTCCACGGGCACGACGGCGCCCCTGCAGGTCTGCCGTACGGGGCTCCGGTGCAGCCAGGGCGTGTGCCGCACGCCGTGCAACCCCTCGAGCCCCGTCCCCTGCGCGACCGGCTTCGCCTGCACCACGGTGAGCGGCCAGTCCGTTTGCCTGCCTTCGGGCGGTACGGGGGGCGGCGGCGCGGGGACGGGGGGCGGTGCGGCCGGAGGGAGTTCGGCGGCGGGCGGTGGCTCGGCCGGAGGGATCTCGGCGGCGGGCGGCAGTGCAGGCGGCTCGACGTCGAACCCCTTCGCCTGTGGGCCCTCGAGCTGCTTCGGCTGCTGCAACAACGGCACCTGTGTCTCGAGCCCGACGGCGCAGCAGTGCGGAACGGCTGGCAACGCGTGCCGGGCGTGTGCGGCGAACGAGTCGTGCACGAGCCAGGGCCAGTGCGTCGCGCGGCCGCTCTTCAGCGGGTGTGGCTGCGGCGCCGTCGAAGTCGGGCCGCTGGCGTTGGCTGCCCTGGGGCTCCTGCGGCGTCGACGTCGGCGCCCATGAGCGCGGCCAGGCGGTGGGGCGCGATGGTGCTCCTGGCCCTCGCAGGTCAGGGGTGCCTGTTTTTCCTGCAAGGCGCCCTCGTAGCGGCCGCGGCCGGGGAACGCGACGCCACGCCCTCGCCGACGGTGACGTTCGAGAACCGGCTCAAGGAGCCGGTGTGTGCCATCAACCTCTGGCGGCCATCGCAGCCGCCGGCCGAGGCGGAGGCCAACGGGCTCGAGCTGACCGAGTTGTTTCAGCTGGCACCCGGCCAGCAGGTGTCGGTCGGCATTCTGCCGCGGGAGGGCGCCTACCGACTGCGCGCCATCGGCTGCGAGGCGCGGGCCTTCGTGCTGTACGACGTGTCGCTGCCCCAGGTGGTGCCCGGCTCCACCTTCGCGCTCGGCGGCTCGACGACCTCGTCGGGAAGCGCGCCGCTGCCGCCGACCCTCGGTCTGTGAGCGGGCCTCGCGCTTTCGGGCTCTCGTGCCCGGACGCGCCCGGCCACCGGGCTCGTGCAGAGCGCCAGGCCCTCGGCGGAGGGGCCCTCACCAGGGGCGCAAGCCGGTGGTGAAGACGAGCGCCCAGGCCGCGAGCGCGACCAGCGAGAGGATGAGCGCGAAGAGCGCCCGGGTCTTCCCTCCAATGGGCGGCTGCGCAGTCGGGTCCACCCGCAAGAGCGCGATGACGGCCACCACGAGCGCGACCGGAAGCGCCAGCGGCAGGAGCAGCCCCAGCACCGCCCAGGAGACGGCGTCTCGCGCCGCCGGGTTGTCGTAGCGGCGCCGCCAGTCCCGCTCGAGCGCCTCGACCGGCACCTCGAGGCGGAAGAAGAGGCGGCTGCTGACGCTCGTGAACGCGCCGCCGACGAAGAGCCCGGGCAACGCCAACAGCACGAGGGCCCAGGGGCCTGCGACGCCGACGGCGAGGGGCGCGCACAGGCTCAGCAGCGCGACGAGGCCCCACCGGGCCGCCCGCACGCGAAAGAAGTACGCGACCCCGAGCGCGCCGTAGCCCGCGAGCGCGACGGTGAGCGCGAGCAGGGCCGGCGGCGCAGCGCCCGTCCACCCGCCGGTCGCGAGGAAGGCCGTCGCTGCGAGCGCCAGCGCGCCCGTCACCCCCAGGAGCTTGGCCCACCCGTCGCGCTCGCCGAAGTGGGCGCGATGAAAGCCGTCGAGGATGTTCACCTCGGGCCTGTCGGCGCAGCCGTCGCAGTACGTCCCTCGAAGCAGCGCGTGCGCATCGGCCGCGCACACGAAACGCCCGCACCGGTGGCAGGTGGCGACGACGGCGGAGTCGGGGTGGGCGGGGCAGCGGGCCTCGGGAGCGGGGGCCATGCGGAAGGTCTTGTCGTCGGCCATGAAGGGGTTGCCCGGCGGGAACGAGCGTGACGTCTCAGGACCGTAGCGCGTCGCGTCGCTGCAGGGTGGGGCGCGCGTGCCGCGAGGCCGCGCTGACACCGGCGAAGGGTGGCGTCGATGCTCGCGCAGCCATCGCGCCGGACGCTCCCGAGCGGTTGAGGCGCGTGACGTGCGCTGAGGCCGGCACGGCCCGAGGTGGGCGGGCGGTGCCGCTCACCGGCGGCTCAGCGACGCCACCACCCCTAGCAGCCCGTTGAAGAAGAGGCCGCAGCCATCGTGTCCGCGGATGACTGGCTGGATAGCGCAGGACCTTCCGAGGCCCTGGGCGCAGTGAGAAGTTCGAACGCCAGCAGAAACTGCTCCCAGCATGTGGTGAGCATCGCGACGAAAAACTGCGCCGCCCGCTGCGCAGCACCTCGCGGAGTTCCCGCGCCGTACTTCTTCCGCATCACCAGTCCG
>JADCJJ010000292.1 GCA_020247085.1 Myxococcaceae bacterium
ACGTCGACGGTGGCCTTCAGGGCGAGGCGCGTCAACCTTGGGGGCGCAGCTCCATCAGCTCGCGGCGGGCGCGCGCCAGCGTCAGCACGAAGACCCTCGAGGCGCCGGCGGCGAGGCCGACGCGGCTCGCCTCGGACGCGGTCGACCCCGTCGTGTAGACGTCGTCGACCAGCACCACCTCGTGGCCACGCACCTCGGCAGACGCCGTGAAGGCGCCGCGCACGTTGGCGTCGCGCGCGTCTTCGCTCAGCCCCACCTGGCGCTCGGTCGCCCGCGCGCGCTCGAGCCAGCCGTCGCGCACGTCGCGCTTCAACACCCGACCCAGCTCGACGGCCAGGAGCGTCGCCTGATCGTAGCCGCGCTCCCGGAAGCGCCCGGTGTGCAGCGGCAGCGGCACCAGCGGGCCCGTCACGTCCCTCAGGAAGGCGGCGGCGCGGGTCGCGAGCAGCGCGGCGAGCGGACGCGCGAGGTCGGGGCGCTGCTCGTACTTGAAGCGGTGAATCGCCTTCGCGACCGCGCCGTCGTGCTCGAACGGCGCGTACGCCCGGGTGAAGGGCGGCGGCCGGCGCTCGCAGCGCGGGCAGGTCGCCCTCTGAAAGGCGCCAGGCTCGGCGCAGCGGTGGCAGTGCGGCGTGGGCGTCTCGAGCACGAGCGGCATGCAGTCGTCGCAGAAGAAGCCCGCGCCAGGCAGCACCTCGTCGCAGGCGACGCAGGCTGGCGGGTAGATGAGTTCGAGCAGTCCCTCCATCGGCGCGCAGCCTACCCCGGCCGGCGCGGCCCATGGCGGCCGCTCGGCATGCCCACCAACGAGCCCACCGGCCCGTGGGGCTGCGTGCGCGCCCGACGGGAGCGACGCCGGGCCGGACGAGAGACGGCCCGCGGCAAAGCGGTCGGCGCCCGGGCCGCGGCGGCGGTCGGCTGCGTCGAGGCGACACCGGGGCGACGGCAGGCGGTGCCGCTCATGAACGGCGACGACCGCGCCGTCGCGGCGCTCGCGCCCCGGGGTCGATGCGAAGGGCTGGACGATGGGGCCCACCCCCTCGAGCACGTCATGCGCACTCGCTGACGCCTGGTCCTTCGGCGCGCGCCCAGACGCCCTGCGAACTCGCGGTCTCCGTTGGCGGCGATGCCCCCGGGGGCGCGAGTGCACGCCCCGCGTCGCGCTCCGTCGCCTTCACGCCGTCGTGTCTCGCCCGCTCGGCACCACAGGGAGCGCAGTGCGCCCCCGCCCCCACGACGCCAGACCTGTGCCGGGGGCGCCGGCAGGGACCGCTCCCTCCTCACTTGCGAGTGCCCCACGCAGCATGCTCCCGCAGCGCCTTGCACCACCGGCTTCACCTGCGTCTTCGACGGGGAGCGCTGGCCCGGAAGCCCGGCCCAGCTCGTCGTGCGAACGAGCGACCAGGGGACCCTTCAACTCCAGCCGATGGCAGGCGTCGTTCGGGGAGCGCTCGACGGAGGCTCCGCCCACGCGGGCGCGTTCCTGCCTCGTGAGCTCTTGCCGGAGCGCTCCGGGGCGAGCCAAACCCTCGTCGGCGAAGTCCCCGAGGCGACCGTTCGGACGACAGCATACCGGGGCGCGCTCGCCGCGACGGCGTGCACGACGGGCATGCTGACCTTCGGCCTCTCGGCGCAGACCGGGGAGCCGGTGCAGTCTCGTCGAGGCCGCGGCGCGAACGCGAGTGAGCTGCACGTCCCGTGGCCCGCCTCGCGCACGGCGTCGACCGGCGCTGGAGCGACCTTCTCGACCGCGACGAGCGGCTGGAGCGAGGTTCCCGGGCAGGCGCGCTCTCGGAGGTCGTGCTCCCCGACGGCGGCGTGCTGACGTTCGACACGAGGCCGTCGTCCGAGCAGAGCGCCTTCGACGATTCGCTCCGGATCCACGGCGCTCACCAGCTCAACCTCGAGCTTCCTCCCGCGCAAGGAGCTTCCGCTTCGCACCAGGCGCCCTCGACGCTTCCCCTCAGCTCCTCCACGACCTCCATTCCTTTCGCCCGACTCGCCGTCCGTGAGTCTCTGAAGGCGCCCCCGGGCCGCCGACTCCGACTCGAAGCACCCGCCACGCGTCGAGGGCGGGCGTGGCCGTCGATCGTCGCCACGGCGTCGTCGCCCGTCAGCCCCGGCGCCCGAATGAAGCGCCGGGAACGCGAGACACACTGCACGCTGACTGCTGACCCCGGCGGCGAGCGCCGCCACCCGGCGCTGGCGCCCTGGAATGGCGCCCGCCGCGCCTTCGCGAAACTCGTTGGCGCGCCGAGCCGGCAGGGTACGATCGACGGCGTGCTCCGCCTGCTCCTCGCCTGCTGCACGCTCGCCCTGCTGGCGTGTCCCGCCCCGATGATGATGACGACACCCGACGCGGGGCCCGTGGACGCCGGCGTGGTGGTGGCCCCGACCGAGGCGTGCGAGCGGCTGGCGACGGCCACCTGCGCGCTCAAGACGCGCTGCTACGCCGCCTTCCAGCGTGAGCCGGCGTCGAGCTGCGTGCAGAACGAGCAGGCGCGCTGCCTCGCCGGCTACACCGCGCTGCAGCAGTCCTTCGAGCGTGCGCTGGTGCGCATCGAGCCGGCCCGCCTCGCCGCGTGCGAGCAGCGTATGAAGTCCAGCGCGTGCCCTCCCACCTTCCCGCCCGACTTCCCTGCAGCGGTGGCCCGGCCCTTCGCCGACTGCTCCTTCGCGACGGGCCTGCTCGTGGGCGCTGTGTCAGCCGGTGAGACGTGCGTCAACGCCCAGGAGTGCGTGGCCGGCACCGTGTGCGTCAAGCCCGCTGGCGTCTGCCGCGGCGTCTGCTCCACCTCGCCGAAGGAGGGCGAGCCGTGCGCCTTCGGGTGCGCCACCGGGCTCACCTGCAACGACGAGGGCCGCTGCGCCCGCCTCAAGCCGCTCGACACCCCGTGCGAGGCCAGCGGGGAGTGCGAGGCCGACCTCATCTGCTTCAACGGCGCCTGCCGCCCGCGCCGGAAGCTCGGCGACTCCTGCGCGTTCGACCCGGTGGTGCCGTCGGTCTGCGAGCCCGGGCTGGCCTGCGACGTGGCGCCCTTCGTCGCAGGCGCCGTCGGCACCTGCGTTCGCCCGCAGCCCGCCGATGCGCCCTGCCGCTTTCATTGGAGCTGCCAGCCGGGCCTCGCCTGCGGCTTCATCGACTGGGCCGGCTTCCCCCAGGCGACTCCCAGGCCCGGCTTCTGCACCGCGCCCGGCGACGAGGGCACGACGTGCCGTGGCTCGGTCTACGCGCGCTTCGTCGGCGATCAATGCAAGGCCGGCTCCACCTGCGACCCGATGACCGAGCTGTGCGCCCCGTCGCCAGCCCGGGGCCAGGCGTGCAGGCCGTCGCGCAGCACCTGCGCCGGGGTCGACGTCTACTGCAAGCCCTCGGGCAGCGGCGACACGGGCACCTGCACCGGCCCGGCGGCGTTGAACGAGCCCTGCGCCTTCGCCATCGACCGCAACACCACCGTGACGGTGCCCTGCGCGACCGGGTACTGCGACCGGGTCAACACCCTCACCTGCCGCGCCTCGACCAAGCCCCTCGGCTCGGCCTGCGCCGAAGACGCCGAGTGCGCCTCGGGGCGCTGCGCCGTACAGCCCGACCGCAGCCTGCGCTGCACCGAGGCGTGCTGACGAGCCACATGCCCGCGCACGCTCTGCCGGCACCCCGCATCTGGACCCTCGAAGGCGCTTCGCCCGCGCCCAGCGCAGCATCTGGCCGGCCGGTGGCCCCGAGGCTCAGCCCTCGCACGGAGGCATTGAGATGAACACCACCAGCACGCTCGAGGCCGTCACCGTCTACCGCGCCGGCGCCGTGTGCACCCGAAGGGCGCGGCTCGACGGCGCGGTGCCCACCTCGGTGCGGGTGGTGGGCCTGCCGCTGTCGCTGTCGCCAGGCTCGGTCCGGGCCCGGGTCGTCGGGGGCCCGCCGGGGCTCCAGGTGCTCGACGTGCGGCCGGGCTTCGACGTGACGTTCGGCGACGCCATCGACGAGTCCGCCGAGACGAAGGCGAGGGACGCGGCGCACCTCGAGGTGCAGCGCCTCGAGGCGGCCGCCCAGCGCGCCGACGCCGAGGTGCGCGAGCTCCAGGGCCTCAGAGCCAGGCGCTTCTCGCCCGAAGAGGGCGCGCCGCCCCGGCCGACGCCCATCGACGCAGTGCTCGCGCTCGCCGGCTTCGTCGATGACCGGCTCCGGGCGCTGCTCGCCGACAAGCGCGCCGTCGAGCGACAGCTGCGCGACGCGAAGGAGGCGCTGACGCTGGCCGAGCGGCGCCTCGGCGAGGCCTCGCAGACGCAGCGCACCCAGAAGGCGCAGGTCACGCGGGCCGTCGCCGTCACCCTCTCGGAGCGCGCCGCGGGGCCGGTCGAGCTCGAGCTCGAGTACCAGGTCCCCGGTGTACGGTGGGTGCCGAGCTACGCGCTGCGCCTCGATCGCGGCCTCACGGGCGGCACCTTGCGCATGCGGGCGTCGGTCGTCCAGGACACCGGCGAGGATTGGAGGGGCGTCGCCTTGTCGCTCTCGACGGCCACGCTGCTGCGCCGCACCGACGCGCCAGAGCTCAAGTCCCTGCGCGTCGGGCGGGCGCAGGCGACGCCGGCGAAGCCGGGGTTCCGCGCGCCTCCACCGGGGCTCGACGAGCTCTTCGACGCCTATGACGCGAGCGCCCGCAAGCGCGCGTCAGGCCCCGGCGGCACGGGAGGCCGCCCCCCCGCGCCCCGCAGCCACACGCGCGCCACCGCGCCGGCCCCCTCGCCTACGACCGGGGCGCACCTCAAGCGCGCCGCGCTGAAGGAGCCTGACGAGGCGCTCGAAGCCCAGCTGGCGCCCCCAACGCCAGCCGACGACGACGAGTCCTCGGATGGGGCGGCGCTCGAGATGGTGCGCGCCCAGGCCTCGCGCCCTCCGCCGGCCCCCGCGCGCAAGCGGGCGCCAGGCGCCTTCGTCCGCCCGGCCCCGGCCGCGCCCACGGCCATGGCGACGCGCGCGCCCGGCGGGCCCCGCGGCGGCGGCGCCAGCCCGCATCGAGGCGACTTCGGCGGGGAGGCGCTCGAGGGGTTGGCCGACGAGCTGCCGGAGGACGAGCCATCGGGCGAGGTGTTCGTTCCTGACGGGGTGGTGGTCGAGGAGCGGTTTCTCGACTACGGGCGCCTGGTGATGGCCGGGCCCGAGCGCGGCGGCGGCGCCCGCGGGCGCCTCTCACCCATCGGCCCGTGGGACTCGGTCTTCGCGGTCGGCGTCTCGATGCAGGTCGACGTGGTGATGGTGCTCGTCGAGCAGTGGGTCGAGCGGGCGCGGGCGATCGACCGCCTCTCGCTCCCACCCCGCTGCGTCACCGTCGCGGCCCTCGACCAGTTCGACTTCAGGTACGACTGCGCGGCGCGCGTCGACGTGCCGTCGACGGGCGCCTGGGCGACGGTGCCGGTGATGGAGTGCCGCGTCGGCCTGGCGCCGCAGTACGTCTGCGTGCCGGCGGTGGAGCCGAAGGTCTACCGCACGCTGGACATCCGCAACGACACCGTCAACGCGCTGCTCGCCGGACCCGTCGACGTGTCGGTGGGCGAAGACTTCCTCATGACGACGGCGATGCCCGCGGTGCCGCCGGGGGCGACCACCGCGCGCCTGGGCCTCGGCGTCGAAGAGGCCATCAAGGTGGCGCGCAAGAGCAGCTTCACCGAGACGACGGGCGGCTTCCTCGGCGGCTCGACGGTGCTGCGCCACGACGTC
>JADCJJ010000293.1 GCA_020247085.1 Myxococcaceae bacterium
AAGGCCCTCCGTCACCAGGGGCGCTGAGCATCGGCCACGCGGTGCACGGTGGCGTGCCCGTCGGCGCGTTCGCCCCGGCCGCGCGGCCCGGAGGTGAAGGAGCACGCCCCCGGCCTTCACGGTTCGATGAAGGCCTTGCGTCACCGCGGGCGCAGAGCGTCGGCCAGGTGGTGCACGGTGGCGGGCCCGTCGGCGCTTTCGTCCCGCCCGCGCGGCCCGGAGGTGCTGCGGCGCGCCCCAGGCCTTCACGGCACGATGAAGGCCCAGCTCACGCGCAGGAGCTGAACGTCTGCCGGGCGGGGTACGGCGACATGCTCGACGAAACGGCGCGGGTCGACCTCGTCGAGCGCGGCGAGCTGCGCCTCGAGCTGCTGTACGTCGACCTGGGCGTCTTCGAGCTTCCCCTCTGCCCCGCCCTGGGTGCGGTGGGCCGTCATCGCGCGGCTGGCGGCGGTGAGGGGGCTGCGGCGCCCCGAGAACAGGCTCATCACACCGGCGCCGACGTCGAGCCACTTCTGCGCCTTGCGCGCCTGCACCTCGCCCTCGAGCTGCGCGACGTCGGCCCGGCGGCGCTCGAGCTTGCGCATCAGGGCGCCGGCCTCTTTCGACACGCCCTGCTTCTCGACCACCCGGGCGGTGAAGGCCTCGAGGGTCTCGGTGGGCCGCGAGACGAGCTTCGTCGCCGGGTCCACCAACAGCTTCGTCTCGAGCTTCGAGGGCAGGCGCTGCTTCAGGGCCCCGTGGAGCCCCTCGGCCTTCGGGCCCACCACCCACTCTGGCACTGGCGCGAACGTCACGTCGGCAGGTGTTGTCGCCTGAAAGGGAACGCCCGCGACCGAGAACGGGGCGTGCTCGAGCACGTCGGCGGCCGTCGCCGCCTGCTCGACGGGGAAGGCCAGCTCATGCACCGACTCCTCGCTGGCGACCGCCCCCACGCGGAAGCGCACGCCGAACTTGAGCAGCAGGAAGAGAAGGGCCTCGCCGCGGTCCACCTCGTAGAGGGGGCCCAGCCGTGGGTCGCCGCCGGTGAGCGGCGGCCCCGGGCGCGTGGCGGGGGCGGCGCTGGCCCCGGGAGGCGCCACCAGGCCGGGCGCGGTGGCTGCGCTGCGCCGCATGGGCTCCGTCAGCGCCCGGAGCTGCTCCTCGCTGAAGGGCCCGTGCAGCACCGTCAGCGCGCTGCGCGTCTTGAAGACGGCGGGGCGCGGCCGGTGCAGCGAGTGCAGCAGGAACTGCCGCGGCTCGAGGGGGGCGATGCGGGCCTCGAGCTCGCTCGCCGAGATGCCGGTCGCCGAGGCGGCGGCCAGGAGCGCGTCGCGGATGCGGGCCTTGTCCTGCTCGGTCTGCAGGCGCCCCACCAGCCAGGTGCCGATGTTGCCCAGGCCGCGGTAGTCGAGGTCGATGGGGTTCTGCGTCGCCAGCACCACCCCGACGCCGAAGGCGCGCGCCTGCTTCAGCAGCCCCAGCAGCGGCGGCTTCGTCGGCGGGTTCGCTGGAGCTGGAGGGAAGTATCCGAAGATCTCGTCGACGAGCACCACGGCGCGCAGCCCGCTCGAGCCGCCCTGCCGCCGCATCCACCCCTGGACGCGTTCGAGCAACAGGGCGACGGCGGCGAGGCGCTCCTCATCAGGCAGGTGGGCCACCGAGTACACCGACAGGCGCGGGCGCCCGTCGGGCGCGCGCAGCAGCACCCCCGGGTCGAGCGGCTCACCCGTGCGCCAGGCAGCGAACTTCGGCGAGGCGATGAGCCCGTTGAGGCGGATCATCAGGGCCTGGCGCTCCCGCTTCGGGAAGAAGTCGTCGAGGGGCAGCGCGCCCACCACGGCGAAGGGCGGCTGCTGTACCTGGCGCACGAGGTCGACGAGGGTCGGCGTCTGGCCCTGGGCCCAGGCGTGGGTCAGGAGCTGCACCAACAGCAGGTACTCGCGCGAGGTGAGGGGGTCGGGCGCGAGCCCGAGCAGGCCGAGGAGCGCCCGCGCCACGCCGTCGGCGGCGGCCGTGCGCGCGTCGTCGGCGTCGCTCGGGGGCGGGGCGAGGGTGCCGAGCAGGTCGAGCGGGAGCCCGACGGTCGAGCCCGGGGTGTAGAGCCGCGCCTCATAGCCGCCGCGGATCGCCGCGTCGTCGTCGAGGGAGCGGCCGGTGTGCGAGAGGGCGTCGGCCAGTTGCGCCGCCGCGGCCCCAGCATCGGGCGTCCACTGGGCGAGCGAGGCGGTGTCCATCGGGTCGAACCGCAACAGCAGCGTGCCGAGGTCGCCCTTGCTGTCGACGGCGATGACCGGAACGCCCTGCGCGAGCAGCTCCTCGACGAGCACGGCGCACAGGCCCGTCTTGCCCGAGCCCGTCATGCCCAGCACGAAGGCGTGGGTGGTGAACGCTTTCGGGTCGAGCGCCAGCGGCGCCGCGTCGAGGGACTGTCCCAGGTGAAGTGTCATGGCTCGGCCGTGTACCAGCCCTGGGCCAGCCGGATCCTCCTGGCCGGGCCATCTGGCGCGTCGGGGTCGGGAGCCGGTCGGGGTTCGCGCGAGCTTCGGGCCGAGCGGGGGGCCCCCGGCGTCGGGTCGTGGTGTCGTGGCCCAGGGAAAGTGTCCGGTTAACGGCCCAGGGAAAATGTCCGCCCTAGACGAGGCGGATGCTGATGAGCGAGGCCCAGTGGACGAAGAAGGACGTGCTGAAGCGCTACA
>JADCJJ010000294.1 GCA_020247085.1 Myxococcaceae bacterium
CTGAGACGCTCTGGCCGCACTACGCCGACGTGAGCCGCTGGAAGGTGTGGGACGAGGCCGTCGAGCAGGTGACGCTCGCGGGCGCGTTCGCCGTCGGTTCCCGCGGAACGCTCAAGATGCACGGCAGGCCCGCGCTCGACTTCACGCTCACCGAGGTGACGCCGAACGTGTCGTTCAGCGACGAGACGAAGGTGGGGCCGATGACGGTGCGTTTCACGCACACGCTGCAGCGGCTCACCGGCGGCACGAAGGTGACGCACCGGGTGACCATCGACGGACCCGGCGCCGAGACGCTGGGCGGCAACATGCACGTGCAGCAGTCGGTCGACACGCTCGCGCGCATCGGGACGAAGGCGACGCCGGTGACGCTCGGTGGCGTGATTCTCTACACGCCCGACCTCGAGAAGAAGGTCGCGTTCTACGAGCAGGCGTTCGGCTTCGAGGTCGCCAGTCGCGCGCCGGGTGGCGTGTACGTGCAGTTGAAGGGTTCGGTGCCGCTCGCGTTCGTCGCGGAGTCGTTCGTGAAGACGATGGTGCCCGACCTGCGCGCCTCGCGGCCGAACGAGGCTCCCGCTGCGGCGGAGTTGATGCTGGTGTTCGCCGACGTCGACGCTGCCTACGCGCGCGCCCTGAAGAGTGGAGCCGTCGCCGTCGTCGCGCCCGTCACCAAGCCGTGGGGACAGGTCGTCTCGTACGTGCGTGACGTCGATGGTGCGCTCGTCGAGCTCTGTACGCCGTGGGAATGACGTCAGAGGGCCTGGGCCGCACAGTCGCGAACCCCGACGGCGCCACACCCTGCGTCGAGCGTGCGCACCTCGAGCCCTTCGCACTGGCGCAGCACCGTCGCGCCGGCGTCGGTGGCCTGGAACACGATGACGCCGCCATCGGGGCGCGAGAAGAAGACGAGGTCGTCGAGGCGCGTCGTCGCCTGCACGCCGTCGGCTCGCGCCTGGTCGAAGCAGGTGACCGCCACGCGGGCGCTGTCGGCGTCACACCGCGTCGGGTTGGGGCACTGGCGCTGTGGGCGCTCGCTGTACTCGGTGAAGAGCGACGCCTGCGCACAGCCGAACGTCATGACCCCGAATACAAAGAGCCATCCTCGAAGCATCGGTCGGAGGTAGAGACGACCTCCTCGTCACGCAAGTCACCATGGCCCGACTGCCCCGCCTGCTCAGCCTCGCGTTGCTCTTCTCGTCCCGTCGCCGCATGCGCGCGGAGGACGCGGCCGAGCAGTTCGGCGTCAGCGTTCGCACCGTATACCGCGACATCGCCGCGCTCGAAGAGGCCGGCTTCCCCATCGTCGGTACGCCAGGAGACGGCTACCACCTCGGCTCGGGCGCGCACCTCAAGCCGCTCGCCGTGACGCCCGAAGAAGCCGAAGCGCTGGTGATGGCGACGCGGCTGCTCCTCAAAGACGCCGACGAGGGCCTGACGAAGCACCTCTCGTCGGCGTTGCTCAAGCTCGAAGGCGCGCTCGCTCCCGAGGCGATGGCGCGCGTGAAGAGGCAGTACGTGACGGTGCGCGTGCCCGACCGCGACACGAAGGGGCCGCTCTCGACGATTCTCGACGCGATTCATCACCGGCAGGTGTTGCGGCTCTCGTACGTCGGCGTGCGCAGACAGGACACGACCGAGCGAGATGTCGAGCCGCTGGGTCTCGTGCGCGCGGGAGCGTTCTGGTTGATGCCCGCGTGGTGCCGGCTGCGAGGCGACGTGCGCGTGTTCCGCTCGGACCGCGTTCTCGCCACGACGCCGACGGGAGAGACGTTCACGCCGCGGGAAGGCGCGACGATGGAGGACCTCACCCGCAAGTACCTCGAGGGCAGCGAGCGCTGATCAGCGCTTTTGCGGGCCGGGCGCCGTGACGCGCAGCGAATAGCCGGCCGGGCCTTCTGGTGATGCCTCGGCGACCGACACGATGAAGCGGCCGCGGCGTGGTGCTTCGAAGCGAAGCTCGGCGGCCATGCCCAGACCTCCTTCGGCGCGCCGAGCCGTCGCGAGCTCTTCGTCGCCGGACTCGTCGAACGGTGCGCGATGGTCGGAGCGAGGCGCGCGTAGACGTCGGTGGCGCTCAGCGCGGTCGCGGCGGGTCGACAGCCAGCGACCAGCACGAGCAACACGAAGGACCGCATGGGCGGGTTACAGCATCACCCGTGCGTCACGTCAGTCGTCGCACGTCTCCCAGGTCGCACGAACCCGTTGAGCCGGATCCGGAGGAACCGCCAGCACGACGGCATTCCTGACGGTGTCGAGCCGCCAGACCGATGAGGGAAGCGCGATGCCGTCGACGGTGACGACGAGGCGGTCGGCTGAACGAACGGGCGGGCCCTGCAGCGGGAGTACGAACGACCACCAGCCGCTTCGCTCCAGGAACTCGAGGGCACGGCCCCACGCTGGCTGACAGAGCGTGTCGCGAGCGCCACCCGTGCCGAGGGCGAGCTGCTCGAGGCGCGCGTCGGCGACACCACACGTGTCGAATTTTCCCATGGGGGCGACGACCAGGAACGGCGTGGGTCGGTCTCCGAAGCGAACGGCCCATGCTCCAAGCATCGCTGACGCCGACAGGTCCGACTGATCAGCCTCGTTCATGATGCAGACGATGGTGCGCTCGAGGACTTCGGGAGCCCAGAAGCCAGGCGGCTGCCGTTGCTGCATCAGCCGGCGCGCGGTCTCGTGGCAGCTGCGCTTTCCAGGAAGACGCGGCGGGTGCATCGCGCGCGTGAACCGGTCGACGAAGGCGGGGCTCTCCGAGGCAAGCACGGCGAGGTCATCGGGTCGCTGGAGGTTGCCCGCCAGATCACTCACCACGACGCGGCTCGAGCCGAGCGACAGAAACAGCGCGAGGTTGCCGATCTGCCGATCGGCGTCGGGCAGGCCATCGTCGTCGATGATGAACAGCAGCTCCTTCGGCTGCGGCAGGGGCGCGCGCTGTTCGACGCTCGCCGTTCGAGGCTCCGTCGCCGTGGCCTCGAGCATGAGCTCGGTGCGCTGCGTGAAGCCGTCGGCGTGGGCGACGAGCCGCAGCGTCGAGCGCTGACGACCGCTCGACTCGGGAAGAAACGCGAAGGTGGCGGTGGCGGTGGCGTTGGGCGCGAGCTCGAGGGGCAGCCTGGCGACGCCGAAGGGGCCGTTGGTCTCGCCCGAGAGCCGCACCGGGAAGGCGCAGGTGTTGGTGATGGGCGCGTCGACGGTCGAGCGAGAGCAGCGGGCCTTCGCGTCTGGCAGAGAGAGGGCGCGCGCGACCTGCAGGCACGGCGTGGTGAACGGGTTCGGCGTCACTGGTGAGGCGACCACTTCGACGGCGCCGAGGTCAGTGGTGAGCGAAGTCGCTTCACGCCCGCCACAACCAAGGAGCAACCCGAAGGTCAGGAGCGAAGCGCGCGACATGAACCCACTCTACTCGCGGCGCCTTCGACGGCGCCAGAACACCAGCAAGAGAAGGTGGGGGGGGGACGTCGCCTGCATCGATGCTTGGATTTGTACGAGGCATGCGCGTTGTTCAGCGTGGTGCGGTCGCACGAAGCACCTCGATGGCGTTCGCGAGCTCTCCTTCGGTGAGGCGCGCGAAGACGAGCCGGAGGGTGCCCGGTTCGCGACCGTCGAAGCGATAGACCGAGCCGGGGTTCACCACGACGCCACGCTGCCGCGCGCGGGCGAGCCACCGGTCGAGCGAAAGCTGCCGGCGATGCTTCGCCCACACCGAGATTCCCCCCGTCGGCAGCTCGAACGACAGCGTGTCGCCCAGTCGCGTCTCGAGCAGCTTCGCGAGGGCGTCACGCCGCCGCTCGTAGATGACGCGCATCTTCCGCACGTGCCGTTGCAGCTCGCCCTCTTCGATGAGCTCGGCCACGGTCGCCTCCATCGGGTGGTCGCCTTGCCGGTCCATCACCGCGCGCAGCCGCGCCACCCGCTGGGCGAGCTCGGTCGGAGCGACGATGAACCCGAGCCGCAAGCCAGGCGCGAGCACCTTCGAGAGCGTTCCGACGCTGGCCACCACGCCGCTGTCGTCTCCCGCGAGCAACGGCAGCACCGGCCGGCCCTGGAAGTGAATCTCGTGGTCGTAGTCGTCCTCGATGATCAGCATGCGGTGCTTCCGCGCGAGCTCGAGCAGCGCCAGCCGCCGCGCCGCCGACATGGTCACCGTCGTCGGGTACTGATGATGCGGCGTCACGTACACCGCGCGCACGCGCCGACGTCGCAGCAGTCTCGCGAGGGCATCGACGTTCAAGCCGTCTTCGTCGACGGGAATCGGCTCGAGCTTCGCGCCGATGAGCCGCAGCGCGTCCCAGGCAGGCCGGTAGCCGAGCGCCTCGACCGCCACCGTCTCTCCCGGAGACGGACAAGGTACAAAAGCGCGAAACCGTCGAGGAGGGCCAGAGGCTTCGGGCGCCTGAGTCGTCCTCGAGGGCGTTGCCGCGGGGGGTGAGGTGGCGTCAGCGAGGGGTGAAGCGGCGGCAGTGGGCAGACGGGTGCACCGCCCGCGATGGCCAGAGACGCGAGAGGGTGTCCGTCAGCCAGCCAGCGGGAGGGCGGGCTGGGCGGGGGCATGCGGGAGGAGGTGGCGAGGGGCGAGGCGGTGGCCGAGTTGGAGGAGGCGCTCCTCGGCCGTCTACGTGACGCCGACGCCGCACGTCAGCCTCGAGCGCAGAGACCTCGCGATGGAGCTCGGAAGCGCAGGCGGCTGGGCGAACGCGCAGAACCTGGTGCCCCAGGCCCCGCGCTTTCTGCTGACGGCGGAGCAGGCCGACGCGATTGTCAGCGACGTCGAGGCTCGGGTGCGCGACGGCTGGTACCGGACTGCGCGTCGGGTCGGCGTGACGGAGCGCGACTGCGAGGCCATCTTGGGAGCGTTCTGCTACCCGGGTTTCGAGCGGCGTGCCCCCACGTTCAGGGCGGTGGCGGGGCGAGGGCGTTGACCTGAGCGTCGCCCGCGCTCCGATGCGCCCGAGCCGCCGGTCAGGGGTTGAGGACGATGGCGTGGAGGTTGTTGCTTCCGTCGAGGAGGTGCCCGCCAGCGACGTTCCGGTAGGTGCCGCGAATGGTGTGCGTCCCGGCGGTCAATGTCTCCACCGTGATGATGTTCACTGGAACCGAGACGCTGTTGTTCTGCGACTGCGACTGGGTTCCCGCGACAGGGGTCCCATCGACCTCCAGGCTCACCAGGCCGGTGCCGCCGTTCGAGTTCGAGTAGGCCGCGTTGACGTTGAGCATCAGCAGCACGGGGCCGGCGTTCGCGAGCGTCAGCGTCGTCGTCAGCCCGGGGATGACAGCATCGACGCCGACGGCCGTTGAAGGCGCGTTCGCTGTCGAGGAGACAGATGCCGATGGCGTCGCGCCATCGAACGCCACCTGGAACACCGAGGGCGCTGTCGTCAGGCGGGCCGCCGTGCCCGTGGTGCGCCAGTCGGCGGACGCCACGTGCGGGCCCGTCGGTGACGCCACCACCACCGTCGGGAAGACCGGCTTCTTGGAGTAGCTGTGTTGGAAGTTGTTGGACGAGACCGTCACGCCGTCGACGGTCAGGCGCAGCGCGACGTTCGAGGGCGAGTTCGGGTCCGGCGCGCGCAGGCCGACGATGGTCTTTTCATTCATGGGCGACGTCCACGTCAGCGGTGGAATCGCGAGCGGCACGAAAGCCGCTGAGGCCGTCACCGAAGGCACGCCCCGAGCTTCCCGGCTGCTGTGGTACGTCGTCAGGCTGTCCAGCACCGTGCCGGTGAAGATGGTGCGCAGGTGCGCCGCCAGCATCGGGCCACCGATGAGCCGAATCGGCAGCGCGGTCGGGGTGCCCCACACGCGCCCTCGTCGCCAGACCGGCCGCACCGTGTGGGTCCCCGGTGCAAGTCGCGCCAGCGTCGTCACGGTCGCGGGCCCTCCCTGGCCCCAGTTGGCGGATTGAAAGGTCGCTTCGTCGAGGACGGTCCCGTCGACCTCGATGCCGACGATGGCGTCTCCGAAGAACGACGCCGCCGTTCCGTCGCTCGGACCGCCGAGGTACGGCACCGTGAGGGTGAGAAGCGCCGTCTCGTCCGCGCGGGTCGTGCGGAAGCGAACAGCCCCGAGGTCCGGCATCTCCACGAACGTCGAGGAGAGCGTCGTCGCGTCCGCCGTGGTGGGCGCGCGCACCCGCTTGAAGACGAAGGGCGTGCACCGCACCAGCACGTTGGTGACGCGCGTCGTACTCACGCCGTTGCCGTTGGTGACCGTGCACGTCTGGCCCGGGGGCTGGCTCGCCACCGTCACCCCGTAGCCGCCGCTGAGGGGCTGCGCGAAGGTGAAGGGCCCGTCGGACGAGACCGTCAACAGCTCGGAGCCGTTCGCCAGGATGAGCGTCGAGCCCGGGTTGAGCCATGCGACCTCTCCCGACAGCTCGGCGCGACGCATGAGGCCGTACTTCGTCGCCAGCGACGTCTCCAGGTTCGACCGCTCGACGGCGCTGAGGACCCGCGAGTACACGAGCAGCTCGGCGAGCCGCATGCGCGCGTGGGCGTCGAACTGCACGCCGGGCTCGTGGCGCCCGCCGATGACCCACTCGTAGAACCCCGACGTGGGGTAGCTCCCCGGGGCGAATCAGCCGGCGCCGTCCTGGGTCATCGGCTCAGAGGTGCCGTTGCGCAGCACGGTGAAGGCCTGCGCCGCAGCGCCGGCGCCGCGGAACACCGAGGAGACGATGGCGTAGGTCGACGTGAGATCGGCCGCCGTCACGAAGGCGTTCGTGCACCCGCGGTGGACACCGAAGTTCGCTCGCGTCGCTGCACCAGTCCGGTAGCCGAGTTCGAAGTTGCCGCACGAGTTGGCTGGCAGCTCGGGGTGCGAGAGCAGGAACTGCTGGCGCGTCAGGTCGAGCGGCTTGAAGACGGCGATGACGCTCAGCTCGCTGCTCGGCGTGTCGAAGACCGAGCTCCTCGGGGTCATGAGGAGGTCGTCGACCCCGTCGAAGCTCACCGTCGGCTGGTTGTTGATCTCAGGGTCGGCCGCGATGAGGGTCGGCCGCCGGTCGACTTCGGGAGGAACGGGGGCCAGGTTCCGGCTGGAACCCGACAGGTCGCGCCACGCCACGACGCCGCCATCGCTGTCGAGGTCCCCGGCATCGACCGAGAGGCTCTGCGCGTTGACCCACAGCAGGAGGCCGTTGGTGGCGGGGGCTTCACACCCATTCGTCGGGTTGCCGTCGAGGTTCGCGAGGCCCGGCTGACACGCCGTCACCGCGCAGCGCCGGGCCTGGCAGGCCACCGACGAGACGCCCGCGCCGGGCCAGCACTGCTGGTTGCAGCCGCCGCAGTTGCTCGGGTCGCTCTCGGTGTTGATGCACTGGGCGGGGCCGTTGGGCTGCGCGCACACCGTCAGGCCAGGGCCACAGGTGCCGCTGCAGCGGCCCGCGCTGCAGACCTCGCCGGCGGCGCAGGCGGTGGTGCAGTTGCCGCAGAAGCGTGAGTCGCTGCGGGGGTCGACGCACTCGGTCCCGCACTGGGTGAGGGGCGCCGCGCAGCGCCGGGCGCAGGTGCCGCCCTGGCAGAACTCCTGCGCCGAGCACTGCGTCATGCAGTTGCCACACGCCGTGGCGCTGGTCTGCGTGTCGACGCACGTTTCGCCACAGACCGTCAGCGGAGCAGGGCAGGTGGAGGTGCAGGTGCCGGCGGCGCAGAACTCGCCGCGCGCGCAGGCGACACCACAACGCCCGCAGTTCGCCGGGTCGCTCTTCACGTCGAGGCAGCTCGAGCCACACGAGGTGAGCCCCGTCGGGCAGACCAGCGAGCACATGCCATCGGCGCAGACCGAGCCCGGCGAGCAGGTCGTTCCGCACCCGCCGCAATTGCGCTCGTCGGTCTTCAGGTCGACGCACTGGTCGCCACACTGCGTGCAGGGGATGGGGCTGGGGCCGACGCACGCGGCGATGAATCCGCACGCAACTGCCACGCCACAGAGCAGGAGGGTGTTCTTCATGGACGCCTCCGACGGAAAGAGGCGCAGCATAGCCCCACACCATCCAGTCGAGAGCGCATTCTCGAGGGGCGCTTCGGCGTCGGGTCCGTGTCCACCAGTCGATGTGGACTTGGAGCAGTGCACGTCGCGGCGCGACGAGCGCTCGGCAGCACCACAGGCGTCGGGCGTGCGGCCGTCCATGGGCTCGGGCGGTGACGCCTACGACAACGCCATGTCCGTCGCTTGGACCGACGTTCGAGCCGTGTTTCCCTCGACGAAGCTCGGCGGGCTGCATGGCGCCAGGACCGCTGCGCTTCGACGGAAAAGAGAAACGGAAAAGAGAAACAAAGCGGGAAACCGAGCGCCAGACCCCGCATCAAGCCCTGAGTTCGGCCACTTACCGCATCACGCGGCACCCAGATTCTTGGCAGCCTCACGGAACTCTTGCAGCTTCAGTGAACGGAGAGATGGGGTGAGGCGGGCTTCCTGGTGGGCCCGGGACCCGAGAACGGGCTGCAGCACGGCGTCAGCGGCCGCAACACGCCGCGCGTGGGCGTCGCCGAGAGCTCCTGTCTGGAGTGGGCCGAGGCGCTCGCCCGTCGCGGCCTGGGCTGTCTCGGCATCGACGCCCCCGACCACGGCAGCCGCGGCACCTTCACCTCGTTCTTCAGCGTCGACGACCTGCCGGCGCTCCGCGACCGCTTCCGCGAGCTGACGTTCGACCTGTTGCAGGTGGAGCGCGCCGCCATCACTGCTCGGCGACTCCATCACCCAGTTCTCGACGGTCATCGGCGTGTACCTCTTCGCGCTCGGCATCGGCGCGTGGCTCTCGGGCTTCATCGACAAGGGCCTGGCGACGCGGTTCGTCGAGATTGAATTGGCGGTCGCGCTGACGGGCGGCATCTCGGCGCCGTTCCTCTTCGCCACCTTCTCGTCGGGAGCGTCCTTCCGCGTCGCGCTCTACGGCATGGTGACGGTCATCGGCACGCTGGTCGGCCTCGAGATTCCGCTGCTCCTGCGCATCATGAAGGACCAGCTCGAGTTCAAGGACCTCGTCTCGCGCGTGTTGACCTTCGACTACCTGGGCGCGCTGTTCGCGTCGTTGCTGTTCCCCATCGTCCTCGTGCCGAAGCTGGGCCTGGGCGTGCCGAGACGGATTCACGGTCGCCTACCGGCGGGCGTCGCGCCTCTTCGATGAGCTGGCTCAGGCTCGTGCGGATGGGACCTACCCACACCTGCTGCGCCGGCTCGCGAAGGTGCAGGTCCTCATCCTCGACGACTTCGCCATCGAAC
>JADCJJ010000295.1 GCA_020247085.1 Myxococcaceae bacterium
CTCGGCGATGCGCTGGTCACGCGGGTCGGACACCGCGCCCGTAGATCACGCCTGCGCAGCTCACGCGAGCCGAGTCAGTGCGGGAACTGATCGCCGGGATGTGCGCGGCTGATCGAGGCCCGGCCTCCTGAACGGTTACCGCACGACGCCGTCCCAACCGGCCGTCACCAGCGTGTTCGCCTCGAATGACAGGGCCGCGGCTCTGGTGTGGTGCGCGAGGACCGACAGCGACAGCCCCGCGTGGGTGGTGACCTCGAGTCGACCGTCGACCCGCGTCACGGCCCAGCGTCCACCTGAGCTCGCGATGGCGGTCACGGGGCTGCCCGTGAGCTCGCGTCGCTCGATCCCATCGGTGGAGCGCCGCTCGAGGTGGGTGGGAAAGGCGAGCAGGAGCGCTCCAGCGTCGTCGAGGGCGATGGCGGTCGCTCCCGGCGCTGACGCGAGGTGGTTGACCGCGTCACCTGTGACCTCGAGCACTGCGCCGTCCTTCATCAACCCCACCAGCCGCCCCTTCGCGAACGCGAGGCTGACCGAGTTCGACGAGGGGAGCTGCACGTCCGCGCCGACCTGTGCGCCCGTGGCGAGTGAGAACCGTCGCACCCCCAGCCCGTAGTCCACCGTCATCAACTCGTCGTCTCCGACGAACCCGACGAGCCGGGTGCGGTGTGCTTCCTGGCGCCAGGTCCCCTCGAGCCGCGCCCCTGTCTCGAGGTCGACGACGTCGACGCCGAACGGCCCGGCGGTGCCGAACGCGACCCGACGGCCCGATGGTGAGAAGGCCACGTGGCTCACCACGCCCTGCTGGTCGCGACGAAGCTCCCGGAGCGCCCCTGTTCCCAGGTGCAGCACCCGCACGACGCTGTCGGCCCCTCCGACGGCGACGCGCTGGCCCGACGCGTCCATCGCGACCGAGGTGAGGCCCGTCTCGAAGCGCGCCCGATGAAACGAAGAGCCCTCGACCGTCCACCCGCGCCACCCGCTGGCGTCACGACTGAGGAGCCGGTCGCCGAAGCGTCGCAGCTCGAGGGGTGGAGACGGCTCCACGGAAAGCCAGTCATCGAGGTCGCTGCGCCAGAAGCCCAGCCCCGCGCGGCCCCACACCGCCACCACCGTCTCGTTCAGCGCGACGAGGTCTCGCACCGGGCCCACGATGGAGCGCGCCGTGCGCTTCACCGCTCCCGTGGACCTGTCCAGCACCGCGAGCTCTCCCTGCACCGTGCCCACCACGAACGTCGAGTCGTCGAGCGCCGCGCCCCGAAAGGCCCCTGTCGTTCCGCTTGGAAACGAGCGCGCCTCGCCGCCCGGCGTCAGCACCGTGGGCGTGTCTGCGCACATCACGAGCGCGTGTCCCACCGAGGGCCCGGGGAGCGCGAAGCGGCCGGGGCTCGACGCGGGACACGCCTCGACCACCCGCACGCCGTCGTCGTCGGCGAACACCACCGTCGTCACCAGCGTGGCCACCACGAAGCGGCCGTCAGCGGAGCGCGCGACGGTCTGCAGGCCACCCTCGAGCGGCGTCACGCCCGTGAGGACACCCGTCGGTGTGCTGCGCGACACGCCGTGCTCCCCGAACAGCACGCGCGTGCCCGAGGCCAACAGCCGGGCGTGCTCGACGCCCTGGGGAACGTCCCGGCGACAGAGCGCCTGGCCGTCGAGCACGTCGAGCAGCTCGCAGTCCGGCTGCCAGGAGCGGCTCGACACCGAGGGCTTGCGCGCGAGGGCCGCCAGCGCACCGGCGACGAGGGGCGAGCGAGGCTTCAAGGTGGCGAGCGCGCGAGCCGAGGTCGTCGCCGCGTCGAGGTCGTCCTCGAGCAGCGCCGCGTCGATGCCATGCGAGAGCAGGTCACTCGTCGCGGCCTCCGCGGTGCGCCGCGCCTGGGCTGCGCCGAGGCCGAGCGTCGTCGTCACCACCGCGAGCAGGAGCGCCGCCGCCGTGCCCACCACCAGCGTCGCCGGGTGTCGGCGGGAGAGCCGAACCAGCGGGGTCCACGCGCGGTCGCGATGTGCGAGCACGGGTGCTCCATCGAGCCAGGCGCGCAGGTCGCGCTCGAGCCCTTGCGCCGTCGGGTACCGGCGAGTCGGGTCTGGGGCGAGGCACCTGGCGACGATGGACCAGAGCTCTGCTGGCACCGTCGAAGGCCGTGTCGACCGCTCGGTGGGGAGGACCTGGGTGAGCGCGAGGTGCAGGAGGACGCCGAGCGAGAAGACGTCGGCGGGAGGCCCCGAGGGTGCGCCTTCCTGAAGCTCGGGCGCCGTGAAGCCCGGTGTTCCACAGCGGGTCCCTCCACGCGCCGCGTCGGTGAGGGGCGCGGCGAGGCCCCAGTCCATCACGACGACTTCGCCATGTTTCCCGACGCGCACGTTGCCCGCCGAGAGGTCTCGGTGCACCACGCCGCGGTCATGCGCATAGGCCATCGCCTGCGCGACGCTGAGCACCAGCCGAACGCGCTCGGACGCAGGGCGAGGCGCGCGGACGACCTCGCGGAAGCTGGCGCCCTCGACGACGCGCATGACGTAATACAGCGAGCCGTCCTCACCGCGCCCCACGTCGAGGACGGTGATGATGCCAGGGTGGTCGAGCGAGGCGGTGATGCGGGCCTCGTCGAGCAGCCGCGCCTCGGCCACCCGGCTCCCGTCCTTCACGCGCTTGAGCGCCAGCGTCCGGCCCAGCACCGCGTCGTAGGCCGCGCGAACGCGACCCATGCCGCCCCGGCCGAGCTCGCCACCCTCGACGTACCGCCCGCGCGGGGCCGGGGGCTCTCGAGACGCAGGCAGGCTGGCGCCGGGCGCGCTGACGACGTCGCTGCGCTCGCCGTTGAAACTCGAGACGAGGGGCCGCGCGTCGGCATCTGGCGGGTCTGACTCGAGCGACATCGGGTGGGGAACCCTACTCCAGGGTGACGAGGGGTGCGGGTAGGAGCGGACGTGCCGGCGCCGCCGTCAGCTGCGGTCCTCGGCCTGGTCGCCCGGGTAGAGCAGCACCTCGAGCTGGCCGTTGCGGTGCGCGGTGACGAGGTCTCGCCGAATCCCCACGGCGGCGAGGCGCTGTCTGAGTTTCGAGAGCGTCACGTCGAGCCGGTGGCGCAGCAGCTCGACGTCGGTGTCCGAGGGCCACAGTTGCCCGGCCAGCGCTTCCCACCGCAAGGGGCCGCCGACGCTCAACAGCTCGGCGAACAGCCGCGCCTGCTGGCCTTTGAGGAGACACGGCGCAGGCTCACCCTCTCTCCACAGTTGCACGCTGTCGAACAACGAGATGATGCGCAGCCGGCCGCCCAGCGTCGAACGCGGTGCCGTGTCGGGCACTCCAAGGCGCGCGACCGGCTCTTCCACCGCGCGCAGTGCCAGGCCCGCGACCGTCACTTCGTCGCCGACCGTCAACGTTCGCACGCGCCCTTCGCCCACACGCACGCGCCAGCGAGCCCCGTCGCTCCAGACGACCGCCGCGGCCTTCTCGTCGATGCCAGTCACCAGATGGAGTGAGGGTGCGAGCAACACCGACGTCGTCCCCACCAGCATCTGGCGTGGAACGCCGGGCCCTTCGAGCGCGAGCACCGCGTCAGGCAGCTCGACGTGCGCGATGGAGAGCAGCACCCCCGGAGCGAGCTCGACCACCAGCCCGGCCGTCAACGACACCCGGGTCACATCGCGCCCGTCGACTCGAACGCGGCCCCGCAAGGCGAACAACAAGAGC